>DVED01000139.1 GCA_015295945.1 Oscillatoriales cyanobacterium M59_W2019_021
GGGGCTTCTGCCACGGTCAGGGGTTCGTCGGCAATTTGCGGCGTTTCGGGGACGATTTCTGCCGATCGATCCTCATCGACGTTAGAGACCTGTAGAACCGCCTCGTTCGGGTCGGTTGCCGGGTTGTCCTCCCATCCCACAACCGATTCGGCAGCGTTGGAAGAAGGCAGGTGGTAAACGATCGCGGGGGGTTCGGGTGGCTGCACCGGGTAGGTCATCTTTCAGTCAAATTAGCCCAAATTTGATAGCAGTTAGCAGTTAGCTCTTAGCCATTCGTGCTGATCGGGAAAATCTTTCTGAGCCAGTCACATTGTGGGCTTTCGGAGTGTAGAAGTTCCCGACAAGATCTCTCAAGCACCTCGAGCCGATCTAGATCTAACCTAAACGTGAGGAGCCACCGGTTGGAGACGTGGAGGATGGGGTTCCACTCAAGAATTAGGGGCACGGTGTGCCGTACCCCTAATTCGATCGCCGGAAGAACCGATCGAACGATTATTCAAAATCTTGACGGTTGGGGTTCCGAGAGGGGTCGTTGGACAAGAAGCCAAAGACGAACAGAAGAACGAAAAAGGAAACGACGACAAACACGACAGATTTAAGGGCAAGCATGGGAAACGGCTCCAGAAGTTTACTAAAATCTTAGATAGAATTTGCCACGAGATGAAGGCAGCGTTATCAATATACCAGAAGGCGATCCCCTTGCCGACCGATCGGGTTAAATTTTCGGTCTTATTTGGGGAAATGGTGCCGTTGCTGCCACCATCTTTGCAGACTTTGCCACAGTTGCACGATGCGTTCTTCGAGCCAAAAGGCAATGCGATCAAGCCATTCCAGGATGCGTTCTAGGGGATGTTTGATATACTCGACGGATGTGGCTTCGGTGTCGATCCAGTTGCCGGGAGAAGGCGGGGGTAGCGTGGCGATATCGCTTTCCCAGACGAAGGGATTGGCAAATTCCTCCAGTTTTTGCGAGGAAACTGGGGCGATTGAGGGGGTTTCTAGTGCGACTTCTGTTCGGGGTTCTAAGCCGGGAATTCCCCACTCTGCCAGCCAGTTGCGCGATTCCTGCGCCCAGGCTTGCAATTGGGCGATCGGTCGTTCGAGGGAGACAGAAGAGGGCAATCGTGTTAAGGTTTCGATGGGCTCGATCAGTCGATCGGTATCCTTCTCGGTGTCTTCGAGGGGGGATAACCAGGGATCGGCAATTTGCGCGAATCGATCGGCGGCGAGTTCGATTTTCGCCCGTAAAGATTCGCTGGCAGACTTGACAACTTTGCCGACTTTGTGGTAGTAAAGATCGGGAATTTCTAGGGCAGTGGGTAAGGCTGGGCGATCGGTTGGAGTAGCCGACCCATTAACAGTTTTGGCAGTCGATTTCGGGGGAAAATTGGAACTCGAAGATTGCCAAGGATCGGCAAGTTTGGGAAAGCGAACCGATCGCGCTTTTTCGGTGACAAATTGTTGAGTTTCGGTTAAAGAAGTTTGCGCGGAACGGACGAGGGTATGCCACCGATCGATCGTGACGCTCTGGGTGGGATTAACGGGGGAAATGCTGGGTTGAAGTGCTGTCGGACAGTTGGATTCCTGGGGATTTCGTTCTGGGAAGAGATTGACAGACCGAGCGATCGGACTCTTTTGCACCCATTCTACCAACCGATTCAATTTTCCTTGAGGTTGGGGGTTTTGTTTCGCCATCCAGTAATTTCCGATCTCGATAAAAATGCGCCTTTCTAATTCTTGTTGTTGTGGGGAAGAAAGAACGTCGAGAATTCGATTTTCGCTGCCGACTAATACTAATTTTTTCTCTGGAATTAAGCTGGCAACGCCGCAAATTTGCCGTTGAGAAACGTCGATTGCCGCAGGTTGAGAAACGGCAATTTCTCCGGACGACGGGTTTCCCACTCGGACGATCGCACCGATGCGATTTACCCAGGATTTTATCCAGTTGGCGGCGGCGTTGGGATGGGGAAATTTTCCACTTTCCCCAGCGAATTTCGGCATCGAGGGTTCCGGACTCTCGTTGAGTTTCCCCCGCTGGATGTCTTCGAGAACGAGTTGAATCGGCGTATCGGTGGTGGGTGCGAATTGCCGTTCCTCCGATGCTGAGGTACTACCCAACTGGCGGCGAGTGGCTTCGACGGCGACGTAGATGGGGTAAAGGAGTGCCTGAATTCCCCACACGGTGGCAACTTGAAGGTGTCGAACGGCTTGTGCGGCACGATCGGTCCAGAGAATGGACTGTTGGAGGATAAAATTAAGCAGTCGGCTTTGATAGCGACTATAAGAGTCCGGCATATGGTTGACCCTAGCGGCGTATGAGTCGGCGATCGTCCGTTGCAGCGCGTCTGGGAAGCGGGCGATCGACACCGATTAAAGAATTAGTGTCATTATATCGCAAAGTGGGTAATGGGTAATGGGCAATCGCCAAGAAACAACCCCCAACCCCCAATAACAAACGACGAACGACGAATGACAAATCCTTTAAAAAATTTGCGCCAATTAACTCGAATTGAAGCGATCGAAACTTGGCGGGGGTATGAGGGAGATTTACCGATTTCCACGGCAACCGATCCGCAAACTCAGTCTATATGGCAACAAGCCGACCTTAATGCGAAGCGACACATCCCCTGGTCGCCAGGGTATCGGGTTTTATGGTTGGGTCAAACGTTCGTCATTCCCCCCGATATTTGCGGTTACGATTGGTCGGGATTGACAGTTCGTATCGCCTTACAGTGGTGGGCGGAATCCGCGCAAGTTTTTGTCAATGGGAGTTTAGTTCAAGAAGGGGATTTATTCGATGGCTTTACTCGAATTTGTTTATCTCCAAGTGCCGAGATTGGGGATAGTTTTAACGTCGCTTTGCGGCTGGTCAGTCCCGGACACGATGACGGCGCATTAGTTCGATCGACCTTAATTGCCGAACATCCGGAAAATCCCCATCTCGATCCTGGATTTGTGGCGGATGAGTTGGAAATTTTAGCGATGTGGGAAGGGGAAGACTCGGCGATTTTAAAGTCGGCGATCGATCTTCTTCAAATTTCGGCACTACCGGGCGATCGATCTGGCTTCGATTATTCTATACTACAAGTTTATCAACTCCTCCAAGAACAATTTCCCTATCCCCCCGCTACCCTCTATTTATTAGGTCACGCTCATCTCGATATGGCTTGGTTGTGGTCGGTGAGCGAAACCTGGAAAGCTGCGGAACGAACCTTTACCTCAGCGCTTTCCCTGCAAACCGATTTTCCAGAACTGATTTTCAGTCATTCCACTCCGGCTTTGTATGCGTGGATGGAAACCCATCGACCGGACTTATTTTCCCAGATTCAGGCAGGAGTCAAAACTGGAAACTGGGAAGTGGCTGCCGGAATGTGGGTGGAACCGGAACTTAATATCATTTCTGGCGAATCGATCGTTCGTCAAGTATTATACGGACAGCGCTATACTCGCGACAAGTTCGGTAGTATTTCCCCCGTGGTTTGGTTGCCGGATAGTTTTGGCTTTACCTGGCAACTTCCCCAAATTTTGCAACAAGGCGGCATCGACTATTTCGTCACCCAAAAGTTACGCTGGAACGATACGACGGAATTTCCCTACGACTGCTTCTGGTGGCAATCCCCCGATGGCACGAGAATTTTTAGTTTGATGTCGGCGTTAATCGGACAAGATATCGAGCCCGTTAAAATGGCAGCCTATGCCGTCGAGTTTCAACGGAAAACGGGAAGCGATCGATCGCTCTGGTTGCCGGGGGTGGGAGACCACGGCGGCGGACCGACTCGGGATATGTTGGAAGTGGCACGTCGCTGGCAGGATTCCCCGGTCTTTCCCCAGATGGAATTTAAAACGGCAGCGGCGTATTTAAGGGAGTTGAACCAACAGTTGGGTGGGGAAACGTTACCCATTTGGAACGACGATCTATATTTAGAATTCCATCGCGGTTGCTATACCGCCCATGCCGACCAAAAGCAGGCAAACCGCCGCAGCGAACGGTTGCTCTATCAAGCGGAATTGTTCTCGACTTTGGCAACCCAAACTTCCGGAGCAGCTTATCCCCAATCGGAGATCGAAGCGGCGTGGAAGCGGGTTCTTTTCAATCAATTTCACGATATCTTACCCGGTTCCTCCATTCCCGAAGTCTACGAAGATGCCAACCGAGATTGGCAGGAAGTGGAGCGAGTGGGTTCTCAACTTTTAGAGTCGGCTTTGACGGCACTTTGCCAACAGATAACTCTCCCGCAACCGCCGCAACCGGATGCCATAGCGATCGCCCTCTTCAATCCCCTCAACTGGGGGCGATCGGAACTCGTTAGCCTTTCCCTCCCCGACACCGCCGCATCCTATCGGGTGTACGACCTTGAGGGACGGCAACTCCCCACCCAACTCGCCGCCGACGGGATGCTTCTGTTTCCGGCAACTGATGTTCCCAGCATTGGCTATCGGGTGGTGTGGTTGTGTCCGGAAACGGCTGAAACCCTTGATTTTTCGTTGGATTCTGAAGCGAAGAGGGAAAAATTCGTAAAAAACCCCAGCATACATAGTAGTATAGCAGAAAAATCGCCCATCGTCCAAAATGATAGTTTAGATGCCAAAACATGGGTTTTAGAAAATGAATTGATCCGCGTAACAGTGGATGGAAAAACAGGAAATTTATCCAGTTTTTTCGATAAATTAGAACCTAAAGAAATCCTCAATTCGTCAGGTGGAAATCAACTGCAAGCCTTCCAAGACAGCGGTCAATATTGGGATGCGTGGAACATCGACCCCAATTACGAACAACATCCCTTACCCCCTCCCACGTTGGAATCCATCGCTTGGCGGGAACGGGGGGAACTGCGTTGGAGTTTGCGGGTCATCCGTCGCATCGGACAGTCGGAATTTTGCCAAGATTACATCCTAGAAACCGGTTCCCCCATTTTGAAAATGGCCACTACCGTCGATTGGCAAGAACGCCACGTCTTGGTTAAAGCCGCCTTCGGCTTCAATTTCGCCGCCGACTTCGCCACCTACGAAATTCCCTGTGCCGCGATCGATCGCACGACAAAACCCCAAACCGACGCCGATCGGGCTAAATGGGAAGTCAGTGCTCTCCACTGGGCGGATTTAACCGCAAATGGATACGGTGTTAGCCTCCTCAACGATAGTAAATACGGCTACGATGCCAAACCCAATTCTTTGCGTTTGAGTTTACTTCGCGGTTCCACTTGGCCCGATCCCAATGCCGATTTAGGTCAGCATCACTTTACCTATGCGATTTATCCCCATGCCGGGAATTGGCAAAAGGCACACACCGTCCGTCGCGGATACGAATTGAATCAACCGTTATTGACGAGGACAATCGATCGGTCTGCCTCAACGTCCCAGCTTCCTCCCGTCCGCGACTTCTTAAATTTATCCGCCGAAAACTTAGTAGTGATGGCATTGAAGCCAGCCGAAGACGATCCGCATTCCTGGATTTTACGCTGCTACGAATGTCACGGCAAAACCGCCGAATTAAACCTAGGAGAAAAATGGGCGATCGTCGAATCTGTGAATCTCTTAGAAGAGGTGATCGACAATTCTCTTCCTGCCAGAATTACAATTTCCCCTTGGAAAATTGCCACATTTAAACTTCAGAAGCGAGACTCATAACCCAAATGGTGCGTTTCGTTCCTCAACACACCCTACCTATTAATCAGCAATCAGTAATAAGTGAGTCTTCATACAAACCTCCTGCCCTCTGTCTTAACATTTCATTACCCAACACATTCATGTTCTTCAGTATCGTCATTCCTACCTACAACCGTCGGAAAATTCTAGAAAAATGTCTCGATGCTTTAGAAACTCAAGACTTTTCTCAAAATACTTCTGTCTCCGGCTACGAAGTAATTTTAGTAGATGACGGTTCTACGGATAATACTTTAGAATGGCTGGCAACTCAAGGCGATCGCTTTCCCCACCTGCGAATTTACCAACAAAACCATCAAGGACCCGCTGCCGCTCGGAATTTTGGCGTGAAAATGGCACAAGGCGAAACGATCGTCTTTATCGATAGCGATTTAGTTGTAACGAACACTTTTCTGCAAGCACATGCTGATGGATTGAAACGGGGAAGAAAAACAGGAACTCGAATTTTTACCTACGGTGCGGTCATCAATACCTGCAACTTCGACAATCCGACCCACGAACCGTATAAAATCACCGACTTTTCCGCCGCCTATTTCGCCACAGGAAACGTTGCTATCTCCCGATATTGGCTGGAAAAAGCCGGACTCTTCGATACCCAATTTTCTCTCTACGGTTGGGAAGATTTAGAACTCGGAGTGCGGTTGAAAAAGCTAGGACTCCAACTGATTAAATGTCCGGAAGCGGTGGGTTATCACTGGCATCCTCCTTTTAGTTTAGACCAAATTCCTAGTGCGATTGATCGCGAAATTCAACGCGGCAAAATGGGAGTAATTTTCTACCAAAAGCATCCAACTTTTGAAGTCCGAATGATGATTCAAATGACGTGGCTGCATCGCCTGCTTTGGGGGTTGCTATCCCTAGGGGGAAGGCTAAACGAACGCACCCTCAGACCTTTGTTACAATGGTTAATCGATCGCGAAAAATCCCAACTGGCACTGGAGATTTCTCGAGTTTTTCTCAATTGGTATAATGTGAAGGCAGTCTATGCCGCGTATCGAGAAATGCAAAGAAAACGATGAGTCACTCAATCGATCCTTCTCCCAATATTTTAACGAGAGCTTTAGATCGATTTTAGGTTGCCAATGAAGGCAATGTTGTCGATCGAATATTGATGGTAATTTTGCCTCGAGCTTGTTCCTGTTCGAGATCACAAATGGCTGCGGGAACTTCGCTGAGATCGTAGCATCGATCAACGAATGGAACGATCTTTCCCGCCTCACAAAAATCATCAGGATAAAGAGCATTGCCACTGCGATAGCGATCGCTACTTCTCCTTATCTCCCATTGACAATACACCACTAAAGAGCATCAGCAAACCCCCGATTAAAATGGCGAGAGCTAAACCTCCTGTGATGAGGTCTAATACGTTTGTTGTTTCCATAGCAAAGATTATCTCATAAAATGCGCTTTTTCATCTTTGCCAAAATAAAAATCTCAACCCCAGAACTGCTACATCAAATCAGTCTACCTTTGATCGATCGCCAAAAAAACTTGTAAAGATACAAGGAACGGCATCTCTACAAGTTGATTGGAGCGAAAATTTTAAACCTGTTATCGGCGGATATCGATGGGTACGCGATCGCTATCCGAATTGGGATACGGAGCGGGACCCTGCCATTGCTGTTGGCGATTTCGCGCTTCATCGCTGCGTTCGATATCTCGTTGCACCCGATCAATATCCCATCCATCTGCTAATTTACGACGATAATTTCGCAAACCCTCTTCATCAGCAGGACGACCTAAAACTTGGCGATAAATTTCGTCGATCCGATCGCGTGCTTCTCGGGAATCGGCAATATCTTCCCGAATATTTTGTAAAGATTCCCCTTGCGATAAACGACGCAAATAATTCCGCAAACCATCGCGTTCGGGACGGCGACCTAATACTTCGCGGTAGATGCGTTCGATTTCTCGTTCTGCATCGTTATTTTGGTTATTCCAATCGCGATCATTCCCATCTCGATCGTCTCCCAATCCTCGCGTTCCTCGATTGACGATCGCATTATTCAAATCCGCACCGTTCAAACGCACGTTTCTCAAATCGGCATCTCGCAAATCCGTATCGCGAAGATCGGCATTTTTCAGGTTGGCATCCCGCAAACTCGCACCTTCCAAATCCGCCTCGCGAAGATTGGCATCTTGCAAATCCGCACCGCGCAAATCCGCATTTTCTAAATCCGCACCGCGCAAATCCGCATCTTCTAAATCCGCACCGCGCAAATTTCTCCCTTCCAAATCCGCACCGCGCAAATCGCAACGCCGACAGGAATTTGTATCGAGTAAATCTTCCAAATCGGAGCGATCGTAAGCGCGAACCTCAGCAGCAAAAGCCAGGGGAAGCAGCAACACAGTCGCGGCGATCGTACGGCGAACCCACTGGGGAGAAAAAGAATAGTTACTGACTGCCAAGACTTTTAACATGGTTTGAGGCTCTGAAAAACTGAGGTTAAATTCTACGGTAATGGGTACTTTCTGAAGTTTTCATTCGGATGTTGATAAGTTCCCGATCGGCGAAGTCGGATAAAGAAAAAAACTCGGACGGAAAATGAATTTTGAGAAAACTATCGATCGAGGAAAATAAAATCCTTTTCTCTAATTTCTCGTTCCTCTTCCGTCCTGCAGCTAGTCAGTCCGTACTCGCTTGATTACTATTGTAAGTAGCCTTACCCAAGTTGGGATCTAACTTTTCTACCAACTTCGCTGTCAACGAAAGCACTTTGAGTGACACAATTGCGCGAAGGGGATTGCCGAAAAATACATGGAGCAGGTAATGGGTAATACTCCTGCGGAGTCGCTACGCGAACGGTAATTGACCCACTCCAAACCCCCAACTCCAAATAACCAATGACCCAGGACTAATAACTCACGTCCAAGATCAGACTCGTCGAACCCCCTGGATCTTTCGGCGGATCTTGTTCGGGTGGGGGGCTATAACTTGCCACT
Source organism: Oscillatoriales cyanobacterium M59_W2019_021 (assembly GCA_015295945.1). Taxonomy (GTDB): domain Bacteria; phylum Cyanobacteriota; class Cyanobacteriia; order Cyanobacteriales; family Geitlerinemataceae; genus DVED01. The sequence goes on from DVED01000139.1 coordinate 8,608, forward strand.
ATTGAGGTGGATATTGCCAAACAGACGATCGGCATACAAATCTTTACAATTTGCGTCGGAACCGATCGGCGAAACTGCCAAAATAATCGTGCGTTCATAATTTCCAAACCTTTGAATTCAACTCAATTTGTACACCCAGGATCTCGCGACCGGCCAAGTTAGTTCGCATACCGTTCCTCGGGGTGATAGTGCTTCTCGCTTGAACTTGCCCCGTAATTGCACCTTGAGATGTTTGGACTGTTTCGTCCCTCGACCTTCTGTAAAGGATTTCAAACCCGGTCCGTTATCCGTAATTCGTAACAGATACCAACCGTCAGTTTGGGTTCCCGTCACGCTCAAACGAGTGGCTCCTTTGGCGTGTTTTCCCACATTACATAAAGCCTCTTCCAAAAACCGACACAATTCTCGTTTTTGTTCGATGCCTAACGAGGGGGGAACCATCGGCTCGAAATCGATCGCCTTAACTTTTAAGGTTTGAAATCCCGGCAGATCTCGTTCTAGCGTACTCCGATACACTTCATAAAACAGTTCGTGAATCGGGACTTTGAGGTCGAGCTTTTTGCCGCTTCCGAGGAACAACGCATCTTCAAAATCGAGCATTTCTTGCTCGAGTCGCTCGCCAACGGCTCTCAATTCGTAGTTGAGGTTTTCCAGTTCGGCGAGAAATTTTTCGTGCGACCAATCCCGATCGCGCAGATGTCGCAGAACGTTAGCGAGGGTTTGTAACGGACCGTTGTGAATGACGTTAAACGTGCGATCGATGGTTTTTTGGCGCTCTTGCAGTCGCGATCGCAAGACTTTATCGTACTCCGAAAACGCCGTATAAGAAATATTAGCAAATCCTAGCGCCAATACGGGCGGAACTACGGGCAACCACCATCCCCCCAGAAAACTACCATAGCCAATTCCGATCGCCGCCACCCCAAAAATAATAATTCCCAACCCATTTTTAAACAGGGAATTCGACAAGCGACCCAAGCCAATGCCCACACATCCCCAACCCACAATCCACAGATATTCCCAACCTTCAGACCAAGTTTTTAACAGCGCTCGATCGTCCAAAACCGCGCTGAGAATTTGGCTGGCAACGTGAGCTTGAAATTCGATGCCGCTGATACTCGGCGGGTTCAATCCGGCCATCGCCTTCGTCTGGATTTTGCCTTTATAAATGGGGGCAGTGACGCCGATTAAAATAATGCGATCGCGCAACCAATCGGGATCAAAATTCCCCGTCTCGATATCCCGCAACGACAGCATCCGAAACGGCTCCGTCCCCTGACGGAAACTCACCAACATCTGCACCCCCCCCGCATCCGTCCCTACATACCCGCCAGAATGGCTCAGGAAGCGGGGGAATTCGGTTCTTCCAAAGCGCATAGCATTGGGATCGCGAATGCCGTTTTCCAGGGTCAAATTTTCCGTCTTTGCCAGATACACCCGCGCCAATTGCATCGCCAGGGAAAACTTATAATCCCCCGACTTTCTGAGATCGGGCATTCCCAACAAACTGCGCCGCACGTGCAAATCGGCATCCAAGGGAAAATCGGAAAACCCCACCCGATCGCTCGGCAAACCTGCCGGACTTCCCTGTTGGGGCAATACCCGCTCCGCACCGATGGTATTCTCCATTTGCGCCAGCGCCGCTTTCAATTCAGCGTGACCGGGTTCGACGGGCAATTCCCGCGACAAATCCAGACCGATAACGGCAGGTCGGTAGGTTTGTAGTTTCTGCAACAGGTCGGCAATCGTACCGTCGGGGACGGGATACCGTCCGATGCGCTCGATATCGGTTTCCTCAATCCCCACCAGGACAATGCGCTCGTCTCTCGGTTCGGCGGGACGCAATCGCATAAAAGCATCGAGAGCGCCCCACTCCAGAAATTGCAGCGATCCAGTAGCGCGAGCAATTGCCACCAGCAGAATGGCTGCCAATCCCGGCAATGCCCCAATCCGCAAAATGGCGAATTCTTGCGGGAAGTCTTGCTTGAATTTTTGCCAAAAATGACGCTTCACGGATTTTTCAAGAGTTCAGGAGAAAGAGAGCAGGGGGAGAAAGAGAGCAGGGGAAGAAAACCGTTACCCGTTACCAATTACCCATTACCAACCCCGAACCCCAAACCCCCAACACCAAATTACCCATTACCCACCTTCAGTTTTGAGGAAATCGATGGCGGGGATCGTCGCGGTTGGGACGTAACCCAAACTGGCACACCCATCAATGACAGGGCAAATTCAATCGATTAACCCTTCCTCTCTGGCTCTCATTTCCGTCTGAATGCGGATATTTTTCCCTTCTTCCGGGTAAATTTCCAAAGCGTCTTGCACCTTCGTCCAGTAGTGGCGCACCGTCCGTTCCGAAACGCGCATGCGTTGGGCGATCGCTTTATCTTGCAACCCTTCCCCAAAGGCTAGGGTCAGCAGTGTCAGCCACTCCGGCTTCACTTCCAACCCCGCTTGCACTCCCTTAATATCCTTGGTATGGGTCACCCCTTGCAGCGCCCAATCCACTCGGGTCAGCATTTCCTGACCGGACAAGCCTTTATCGGTGACGGTAAATCCTCCGGTGTGGGAATCGATTTCCGGTCGAATCCGGACTAGCGATCGCACGTAGGTACTCTGCACCATCAAATTCAGATGGGGATACTTCTCCATCAACGTCCTCAACACCTGAAGCCCCGTATCGATCCGCGCCGTAACGCCCTCCACTTCCGGAATTGACAGATCCATCACCACCAGATCCGGCTGCGATCGAGCCACCGCGTCCAAGGTTTCCCGACCCGTTTGCGCGGTCAAAATGTCCGCCTCCGGATACTTCTGTTTTAACAGATCGATCGTCCCGCCGAGAACGACGGCATGATCGTCTACGACTAAAATTTTGGGCTTTTCCAACCCCGCTATCTCTTGATTTTCCATCGCGCTTTCCATTACCGCTTTTCTCAACTCACACCCGAACCCTTTTGCCAAATTATACCGCCACCGATCGAGCGATCGGAAAATCCTCGCCCCTCACACCCACTTTCTAGGATAAAAAAAACTCGTTATTTATACACGCTCTTTTTATGACAAACTCGGCGATCGAATCGGAAAATAACATGACACGATCGTGCAATAAATCTTGCATAAAACTACAGAAAATTCTACTGATAACTAACCCCTAACTCATCAACAAAACAACTAAAATGGCGATCGATCCTCAATCCCACCAATCGTAAATCGTCGATCGTTAAAATCGAGAACCCCCACAACTAACAACTAACCACTCAAAAATGACCTACAACATCTTCGACGAAAACTACTACCTGCAAACCCGACCCGACGTTCGCGCTGCCGTCGCCGCCGGCGCCTTCAAATCCGGCTTGCACCATTTCCAAGAAGCCGGACAAAGAGCCGGATTTACCACCGTATCCCCCTACTGGAACGAAGCCGTTTACCTGCAAGCCAACCCCGATGTCGCCGCCGCCGTCGCCGGAGGGGGCTTTGCTTCCGGCTTAGACCACTACATCCGCTTCGGCGAACGCGAAAACCGTCCCGGCGCAATCGTCCCTCCCCAAACTGCCGGATTCGACGAAGATTACTACCTCGCCTTCTATCCCAATGTCGCTGCTGCCGTTGCCGTCAGGGGATTTGCCTCGGGATTGGCGCACTACAACCGCGCCGGACGCTTGCATCGCTTTGAAGCGCTGTTCTCGGGAACCCAAGGCGACGACCTGCTGACCGGAGTTGGCGAACTTAACGATTTAATTGGCGTCGATGTCGATGTCATCACCCAACGGTCTGGCAATCCCTACCTCGTCCCCACCAGCTTCGGTACGGGAGAAGTGGATGTCCTCACGGGTATCCCCTTGGGGAACGATACGTTTCATCTCGGTGCGGGTCGCAATCCCTCCAATCCCAACTTTTCCGCATTTTACGTCGGCGGCGGCAGCACCGACTACGCCTACATCCAAAACTTTACGCCGGGAGAAGACGAACTCCTCCTGGGGGGAACCCCCGAAGGCTACCAGGTCTTCCGGGAAACGTTGAACTTTGCCGGCATTCCCGTCAATGGCGTCAGCATCTACACGGGGAACGATTTGGTTGCCTTTGTCGAAGGCGCGGACTCAGTGCGGGTGTCTTTTGAAGATCCCGCGCAAGGGTTGTTCTTCCTCAGTTAAGCGGCGGAACTAGCGTGCCTTATTCTTGATAAAGTCACGGTTGGGGATAAAACTGTTTGGTGACTTGGGAATATCGCCAACCCATCCCTTCGGGATCTTTCGATCGCGCCCAGTCGGTAAAATCTGGTTTGAGTTTGCGTTTGCCGATGGTACTGGCGCTAACTTGGAGGCGGCGAGCGAGTTCGGCTTGAATCAGGGGGCGAGACTCTCTGTGGGAGTCGCTGCCGCGATCGATCTCTGCTGAAGTTGGGTATTCTGGCTCGATCGGCGCGTCGGGCAATTTGACGTAATAGTAAATCGTACCACGATCGTCTACTTCCACCAACGTGTTGCGTTCTCGCGAAACCCGCTCTAAATAAGGCTTAACCGTGGTGGCGGGCAACCCCACTTTCTCAGCAAAATCCCCCAGTTTGAACGGTTTTCCCTCCTGCAAGTAGCGATCGAGCGTCCCTTGCATCGCCTCCCACCCTTGCTGCTGTCGGCGATCTCTTTGCCACACCCAAAACCCACCCCCCGCCAACCCCAACGCCATGATCGTTACTTCCAACGTTTGAGCAAATGCCCGAAAAAACGCCATCATCCCGTGGAGAAACGCCGGAGCGACTAATAACACCAACAGCACTACGAAAGCGTAGCGAACCGATTCGGGAAGCTGAAGGCGACGGTCGTTATTGCTGGAACTCATGAAACTTTCCAATTGTCGGCAAGGCGAGGGAAACTCGATCTCAAATCGCGTTTGGGATGCAGATTTTATAATGGTGACATAACCATCCGCGATCGAGGGAAGAGGATGACACCCAATCCCACTATTATGCAGGCAGTGGAGCAACTCGACTATCGCGCCACCATCGGCGACGTTGCTACCCACGCCGGATTAGAACTCGACCTCGCCGAACGAGGGCTGTTAGCGCTGGCATCGGAGGCAGGAGGACATTTACAAGTTGCCGAAACTGGAGATATTGTCTATCAATTTCCCAAAAACTTTCGCGCCATTCTCCGCAATAAATATTGGCAGTTGCAGTGGCAAGAAACTTGGCAAAAAATTTGGCGGGTTTTATTCTATCTCATTCGGATTTCTTTCGGAACGATTTTGATTGCGTCGATCGTTCTCATTTTCTTGACGATCGCCATTATCCTGATTGCCGCCAGTTCCAGTCGTGACGATAATGGCGGCGGCGGTTCTCGATCGGGCGGCGGGGGCGGTTTCGTCTTTTTTCCCCATTACTGGCTTTCGGACATCTGGTATTTTTTCAGTCCGAACTACAATACTTATGAACCTCGAGGACGCCGACAGAAGGTTGAGCAACCTTCCCCCAAATCCAATTTGAACTTCCTCGAAGCCGTATTTTCCTTCCTCTTCGGCGACGGCAACCCCAACGCCGATCGCGAAGAACGTCGCGCTCAAGAGGTGGGAACGGTCATTCGCAACCACCAAGGGGCTGTGGTTGCCGAACAAATCGCCCCCTATCTCGACGATTTGGGCAACGAATTCGCGCGGGACACCGAAGATTATATGTTACCCGTGCTGGTGAAATTTAACGGACGCCCGGAAGTCAGTCCCGACGGGCAAATCGTCTACCATTTCCCCGAACTACAAATTAGTGCCGCCCAGCGGAAATCGCAACCCGTGCCAGCCTATTTCCGAGAACGACTGTGGCGCTTCAGTCAAGCTAGTTCCGGGCAGGTGATGATGGCGATCGGTTTGGGAGCGCTGAATTTCGTTGGGGCGCTGGTTTTGGGGGCACTCCTGCGCGATGGAGCGATCGTTGCCGAATTGGGCGGGTTAGTTGCCTTCGTCAACTCCATTTACTGGCTGCTGCTGGCATACGGCACGGCATTTCTGACCATTCCCCTGATTCGGTATTTTTGGATTCAATGGCGCAACAGGGCGATCGACTCGCGCAACCAACAGCGTCAAGAGCGGGTAACAATTTTGACGCAAGCGCCCCCGCATTTACAGCAAAAACTCGATTACGCCCGTCAATTCGCCGCCGAAACGGTCATCGGCAAGGACGACTTAGCCTATACCACCGAAACAGACTTAGCGCAGCAAGAACTTGATCGCGCCGACAAAATCGATGCCGAATGGCAACGTCGTTTGGAGTCCGGCTCTTAATTCGATCCAATTTTCTTGCAGATCGAGTATCCTCAAATTAGATCGTTGTTAGGCTGCCCAACGCTGTCATGACCCAGCCCAGTCTCCTGGAACTCGCCCAACAGGGGAACCCCAAAGCTATTTCGGCAATGCTCAACCAACAGCTCAAAGATCGAAGCATCCGCAGTCGGGTTGCGCTGAAAGAGGGTTGCCTGCACGTTTTGCTGCACGCCGAGCAATTCGTTCCCGATCGCGAAACCACAATCGAGTTGGTTCGGGCAACCCTTCTCAAGCTGGATGTCAATACGATTTTCAAGGCGATCGTCTACGGCAGACAAACCGCCGAGGACAAACCCGCGTGGAGTGAGGTTTTGATCTCCACCGGAGAAGATTTCGAGTGCATTTCCTCTACGAATACCCATCGGGAAATCGAACCCGATGACTTGCAATCGGGCGATATCTCCACCGCCCCCTGGATGGAAAAAAAACTCAACTCCTTACATCTCAGTCTGTTTGGGATGGTGTTTGTCCTGGCTTTGGGTATGGCTTACTTTTTATGGAACGATCGCCGCGATCGCCAATCTCCATCTCCCGAGCGAGGAGATCTAGAATTGGACGTAGATCTTGCCCGAGCAAACCATTAGACATCTGGAGCTATCAGCAGTCAGCTTTCAGCTATAGCATTTTTCGTTTAGATGCGGTACGTTTGAGGGTTGGTTGGGACGAAGGAAGTGATGGTACAGCAGGACTTTTGGCTAAACTCACCCCTGCTGGACTGGTGTTTTTGGGTCTTCAATGAAAAACCCGACTTCTTGCAGAAATCGGGTTTTAAAACGAAGTCAGAATATTCTTACTTCGTTTCTGAGAATTCCGCATCGATGACATCATCGCCATCGCTACCAGAAGAATCAGTTGCACCGCCATCGGGAGCCGCACCCGCAGCATCTCCACCCGCTTGTTGGTACAAGTTGCTACTCACGCTGTACAACGCCTGTTGCAATTCTTCCATCTTCGACTTGATGGCATCGAAGTCTTCCTTGCTAATAACGTCGCGCAACTCTTTGACCAATCCCTCGATCTTAGACTTGTCAGCCGCAGGCACTTTGTCGCCAAGTTCGCTCATTTGCTTCTCAGCTTGATACGCCAAGGAGTCGGCTTGGTTCTTCATGTCGATCTTTTCGCGACGCTCCTTGTCGGCTGCCGCGTTGGATTCGGCATCTTTTACCATGCGTTCGACTTCGTTCTCGGACAGGGTAGACGCGCCAGTAATGCTGATCGACTGCTCTTTACCCGATCCTTTGTCCTTCGCCGTAACGTTGAGGATACCGTTGGCGTCGATGTCGAAGGTAACTTCGATTTGAGGAACGCCGCGCTGTGCCGGAGGAATGCCATCCAGGCGGAAAGTTCCCAAGCTCTTGTTGTCGTTCGCCATTTCCCGTTCCCCTTGGAGAACGTGAATTTCCACGTTGGTTTGTCCGTCTACGGCGGTGGAGAAGATTTCCGACTTCTTAGTGGGAATGGTGGTGTTTCGGGGAATCAGTTTGGTCATGACGCCGCCGAGGGTTTCCACACCCAGAGATAGGGGGGTCACGTCGAGCAACAGAATATCTTTGACTTCCCCAGCCAGGACGCCGGCTTGAATCGCCGCACCGACTGCCACCACTTCATCGGGGTTGACGCTTTGGTTGGGATCTTTACCCAGCAAGTCTTTAACAAGTTGCTGCACGGCGGGAATCCGGGTAGATCCTCCCACCAGGACGATCTCGTCAATGTCGCTCTTACTGACTTTAGCATCGCGGATGGCATTTTCGACGGGAATCCGGCAGCGATCGATCAGATTCGCGCAGATTTCCTCGAATTTCGCCCGCGTCAGCGTCATTTCAACGTGCTTTGGCCCGTCTTGGGTCGCGGTAATGAAGGGTAGGTTGATTTCGGCTTGGGTGACGCTCGACAGTTCGATCTTGGCTTTTTCTGCCGCTTCGGTCAGGCGTTGCAGCGCTTGCTTGTCTTTGCGCAGGTCGATGCCTTCAGCTTTCTTGAATTCTTCGGCAATGTAATCGACGATTTGCTTGTCGAAGTCGTCTCCACCCAGGTGAGTATCCCCAGAAGTAGACAGCACTTCAAACACGCCGTCGCCCACTTCCAGGATGGATACGTCGAACGTACCGCCCCCTAAGTCGAATACAAGGATCGTTTCGTTACTTTTCTTATCTAAGCCGTAGGCGAGCGAGGCTGCTGTGGGTTCGTTGATAATTCGCAGGACTTCGAGTCCGGCAATTTTCCCCGCCGCTTTGGTGGCTTGACGCTGGGAGTCGTTGAAGTATGCCGGGACGGTAATTACGGCTTGGGTGACGGTTTCGCCCAGGTACTTGCTGGCGTCTTCTGCTAGTTTGCGCAGCACTTGCGCGGAAATTTCTTCTGGAGCAAATTGCTTCCCAGCCATTGGACAGTCGATTTTGACGTTCCCATTCACGTTGAGGACTTTGTAGGGAACTTCGCTGGTTTCGTGGGTCACTTCGTCAAACCGACGACCGATGAACCGCTTGACGGAATAGAAGGTGTTTTCCGGGTTCATCACGGCTTGGCGCTTGGCAATTTGACCGACGAGGCGATCGCCATTTTTCGCGTAAGCGACTACAGAAGGGGTCGTCCGTCCGCCCTCAGCGTTCGCAATCACAGTGGGCTTGCCTCCCTCCATGACAGCCACGCAGGAGTTTGTGGTTCCAAGGTCAATTCCAACTACTTTAGCCATAGGGGTGTCTTTACTTTCGATCGCTACAAAGGTTTACCGAGCTACGGTTCGGCGGTCGCGGAGTTTCAACTCGAGGTCGAACCCCGTTCGGTCTAGGGGCAATAGAATTTCTTCCGTACAGTTGCCCTCAGTCCAGCTTTAATCGCACGTTAAACTTACTCTTTTCTATACTGAACTGGCTTGACGCCCAGATGTAGGCGTGTTTTCCGAACCTGCTAGAGGACGGTTGGGTCAGACCGAAACATTGGGTCGTCTGCCGTCATCTGCCGCGAAACCGATCGTTCCCGTTAGGAGCAATCGCACTCGGTAACGATCGCTCGATGGTGAAGGGAATGTCGTTCGCTTCGATTACTTCTTATCCTACGGAAACTCAGCGGTGTTTAACATTGAGGCAAACCGTAAAGAAATCGGGGTATTCTCCGCCTCTTTGAGGAGTTCGGGAGTTTTTAAGGCAGAAGGCAGGGGAAGCAGGGGGAGCAGCTTACAAGGGAATGTTTTTTAGATTCCGGGTGGAGATGGGCAGGGGAAGCAAAACCCTCGAATTTTCGTTCAAGTCTACTCATCAATTTCACCAATTGTGAAAAACATACCCTTGAGAGAGGGGGAGCAGGGGGATAGAAGCCACTAACCACTAACAACTAACCACTAACAAACCCCAAATAACCCATCAAAAAACAAACCTCCCCAAGTTTGAATAGGGAGGCTCGCTTAGAAGACGGTATGGAGCCTACGGGAGTCGAACCCGTGTCCGCGTTGGGTATTGACTAACTGATCGTTCACAGGTTTAGCCCTTCTAATCCTCAGAGCGGGAACCATCTCTTATCCCGGATGGTGGGATGCTCTAGTAAGGTCTTAACTGACTAGCCCACTAGAGACGGCTAGGCAGTGCATCCGTTGGGGTTTAGCCTACAATCCTTAACGGAGTCAAATTGCAAGCGAGCGTACGAATTTTAGATTAAGCAGCTACTGCTTGACGCTCAAATTTTACGACTTTGTTCGCAATTACATTTTGTTTGAGTCTTTGATTTACGAGAGGAGACTCACTCTCGACCTGCATCACAGTGTAGCTTTCGCCAACACGTCGAAACCGTTAAGGCCCCGAATATTTTCATTATACTACAAGTTTGGTGATTTTTGGGAGGGGCGCGATCGCCTCCGAAGATCTACACCGTTGGTAGTTCCACGGATGAATCGATCGACCGGCTAGGACAATCCCGAGGACTTCTAACCGCTCGACGACCGCCCTTTTTCGTAATGTTTGCGTTGTAGTAATTCCAATCGACCGCTATACTCCTGAATTAAAGCGATTTGTCTTCTGTAAAAGCCGCGAAACGTATTAGAAACAAACAAGGTCAGCAAGGCAACAATCAAGCCCAAAACTGTAGAGGAAAGAGCTTCGCTAATTCCTCCTGTTACCGCGCCGGAATCGCTACCCGCAACGCCGATTTTGAGGGAAGCAAACGATCGCATCAAACCTAAAACCGTGCCTAACAATCCTAATAGGGGAGATGCGGTCACGATCGTATCAAAAATGGTATTAAATCGCCGCAAAAGAGGGAGTTCGGCTTGTGCGGCACATTCGAGGGCTAGGCGAAATTCTACAGGATTGGGGCGATCGAGGGCGAGTGCTTCTAAGAAAATGCGGGCGATGGGCAAATCGACGTGCTTCTGAAGAAATGGGCTAGCTGAATTCCACTCGGTCTGTAACAGTTTGAAAGCTTTATTGACGATCGCCGATTGTTGCTTGAAAATACGATACCAAAAGACGGATCGTTCGATAGTTAAGGCAACCGATAACATTGAAAATAGCAATAAAGGAACGGCAACGATGCCACTTTGCATCAAGACGTTTATCATAGTTTGAGTTTTGAATGGTAAGCTATTTTGCCTTAAAACTGCGATTTAACACACCTTTTCCAAAGCCGCAAATCTCTCTTCGTGTCTCCGTGTCAGCCTCAATTCACAATTTGAATGCGTGACAGCTTATTGAGAGCGAACCCATAGAAGGTGTTAATTTACGCACTCAGTTCGGTCAGTCCTCTGGGCAATCGCTGGCATTCTCCTTCGGACAACCCTTTCCCTTGAATTAAGACTTGAAATCCACCCAAACCCATGGGATCGATTAAAGCATGTAGGGTTTGTCTTCGTTGCATGATTTCGGCAATATCTCGAGCGGTTGCCGTTTTTTCGCCTGCCGCAGGATTGCTCAATTTTACCAAACGATCGCCCCATCCCAATGCCATTAAAAATAATCCCTGTTGCGTCAATCCCAAGGTAGATAAACCGCAGGCTTCTCCCTGACGCTGTAGGGCAGTAAAATTGACGTGGGCAGTAATATCTTGGTTGCCGATGTAAAGATAGGGATTATCGTGATATCGATGCTGGTAGTAACACTGAAGCGTTCCTCGCGATCGCCCCAAGCTATAATAGCGATCGGCTGTGTATCCGTAATCGATCGTCAGCACATATCCTCGCTTTAACCGTTTCGCTACAGTTTCCATCCAATCTAGCGCTGCTAAGTTGATTTCGCTGCGATAACCGTCTGGATAGTTTTGAATCTCGATGCCGTTAAATTCTAAATATTCTGCAAGTTCGGATGTAGAAGGTTCGCCTAAAATTTCTACGAACTCTCGATCGTTGTCGGAATTAGCAACGTAAATTTCGCGTAGGTTGCCAGACTCAATCGCAAACAGATGCACGGGGAAAGCATCGACCAATTCGTTAGAAAAACAGCAGCCAACGATCGATTCTAGTGGCAGTTCGTCCCAGGTACACCAGCGAATGGGCGCATTTTTAAAGCGACGTTGCTGTTCTTGTTGAAAAGTGGCTGATGTTTCGATGATAATATAGTCTAGAGACCGATAAAAATCCGCATCTCGATCGCGAATATATTGCAAAATATCGCGTGCTAAAATTCCCTGTCCCGCTCCCATTTCTACCAGATGAAATGGATTTGGACGATCGAGAATGTGCCACATTTCTAAAAATTGTTCGGCGAGAGTTTCCCCAAAATCCGCACACAAATGGGGTGACGTAGCAAAATCACCCAAGGCGCCAATTCCCGCACCTCGAGTGTAGTAACCATACTGAGGATGGTACAGAACCTGCGACATATATTCAGCAAAGGTGATTCGCTGTTGGGGACTTTCTTGGATGAATTGGCGGATCGACTGACACAATTCTGGATGAGGGAAATTCGTCATCAGAAGGCAGATGGCTGAAGGGGGGTTTTTGGGGAAGAAGATCGAACTCCTCCGACAAACGATTTTCCCTCACCCAACAGGCTTGATGATGGAAAGATCTGAGCTGCCAGGCTGGGGAAATGTAGAATTCCCGAAGGGGAAGGGTTCCTGCTATAGGATATCACTGCCTTGTCCGATCGTTGGCAACTTCCGATCCGAACAGAAAAGAGCGATCTCTCTTTGACCCGACGTCCCTACGCTAGATTTCACGCAAGCACTAGGCTCGAATTCGGGTTCTATTTAGATTTCGTTAAGAGGTGGGTGATTTTTCGGACGATCGAGAGTTGAGTTACAAAACTTCATGTCGATCGCCGCCGCGACAGCAGCGTTAGATAACCTGAAAATCGCCCAAAATGCGAACTTCCGGTTCCAACCAAACTTGCCAGCGCTCGTTTACCTGGTTGCGCACCGCATGGATCAAGCGGAAGATATCGGTTGCCGTCGCGTTGCCGCAGTTGAGGATAAAATTCGCATGGCGCTCTGCCACCATGGCGCCGCCGATTTGGTATCCCTTCAATCCGGTTTGCTCGATCAGCCATCCCGCCGCGTGGGGGGTGGGGTTGCGGAAGACGCTACCGCAACTGGGGCGATCGTAGGGTTGGCTGCTGTGTCGCTGTTTGAGGTGGTGCTGGGTTGCCATCTTCACATCTCGGGGATCGAATCCCGGTTGAAGTTGGAATGTCGCTTCCACCACCATCCGATCGTCGTTCTGCAAAATTGAAGAGCGATAGCCATACTGGAGATCCTCGCGGGTCAACACCTCCAAAGTTCCATTAGGAGACAACACTCGGACGCTGACGAGTAAATCGGCAATGCAACTGCGGTGCGCGCCCGCGTTCATGACCACTGCACCCCCCACCGTACCGGGAATGCCCACTGCCCATTCTAAGCCGCTGCAACCGAGTTCTGCGGCTTGCGATGCCAAACGGGGCAGTGGCTCTCCTGCGGACACCACCAGTTGTCCGCTTTCGAGATCGAAGTGGGAGTGGCGCAGGTAGCGGGTGCAGATGACCAATCCCGGCAAACCGCTATCGCCGATCAATAAATTAGAACCCGCACCCAAACGGGTGACGGGTAAACCTTCAGCGTGCGCCCATGCCATGCCCGCCTGCAAATCTTCCAACCGCCGGGGCGTCATGCACCATTCTGCCGGACCGCCCACGCGGAAGGAGGTGAGAGACGCTAAGGGAACTTGAGGTTGGATGGAACATTTGCTGTCGAGTAAGGAAATGGGCGATCGTCTGCCGCTGGTGAGGGTCGATCGCATTTCGGGGAACGCCGCACCAGCAGAGCTAGCGCCATGGTCTTGATCGCTCGTAGAAGCCTGAAGCAAGTTACTGGAAAGAATCATGCCTAATTCGGGTTTTGCATTTACAGAAGTTGGATGTGGGGGGCTAGTTTGAAGCGCGAACGTTACCCAGCACCCTGTCGTTCAACATTCAGATGAAACTCTACCAAGTCGGGAATTATTTGATTGAGGTTGCCCGCCCCCAGAAAGACGACTAAGTCGCCCGGATACAGGGTTTGTTCGAGAAAAGCCGTTAGCTGTGCCAAAGTGGCTTGGTAATGCACGCCATCGTGGTGTTCCGAGATGGCAGCCGCCACTCGATCGCCGGTTATCTGTCCGACGCCGGATTCGCCGGCGCCGTAGATATCGCTGACGACGACGACATCCGCATCCCCAAACGATCGCGCGAATTCCGATAAAAAGGTTTGAGCGCGACTGTAGCGGTGGGGTTGGAAGATTGCCACGACCCGTCGGGGTTTGTCCGGCTGACCTTGGGCGTGCAGGCGGGCAGCCGCGAGGGTGGCTTGAATTTCGGTGGGGTGGTGGGCGTAATCGTCGATAAACAGGATGTCGTTGGCGACGCCGCGCTGCTCGAATCGGCGGCGCGCGCCCTCAAACGCTGCCAAAGCCCGAACGATGGGATCGAACTCGACTTCGAGGAACCGACAGGCGGCGATCGCTGCCAGGGCGTTGCTGAGGTTGTGTTCCCCCAACACTTGCAGGCGCAACTCTCCTAAAACTCGACCCCGTTCCCAAACGCGAGCGGTGGTTCCTGCCGCGCCGTACTCGATGCGATCGGCTGTATAATCTGCCCCGGAGGACGCATCCAAGCTGTAGGTAATGTGGGGTTGAATTCGGTCGCGTACGATCGGGCAATCGGCGTTGCCGATGGTGACTTGGCAGCGTCGGGCAAAGGTTTGGAAAATCTTGATCGCGTCGTCGAGATGGGCGTAGCGATCGGGATGGTCCAGTTCGATGTTGGTAATCACCCCCAGGTAAGGGGCGAATTTCACCAGGGACCCGTCGGACTCGTCGGCTTCGGCGACCAAATACGCACCCTGTCCCAAGCGGGCGTTTCCTTCCCAGGACTTGACTTCGCCACCGATCGCGATCGTCGGGTCTAATCCGGCATCGAGGAGGATCGAGGCGATTGAGCTGCTGGTGGTCGTTTTTCCGTGAGTTCCAGCGACAGCAATACTCTGATAATCGGCAATCAAGGCGGCTAGCAAATCCGCGCGGTGAAAAATCGGACAGCCCAAATCCACAGCCGCTCGATATTCTGAGTTGGTCGGGTCGATCGCGCTCGAGCAAATCACTTGCGGCAAGCCCGCTCTCGATCGAAGCGATCGCGATTCCCGTGCTTCAAAAGACTCGACCGCCGTCCCTCCCACACGAGACGCCCGATCCGCCATCGCCAACGGGACGGCATGACGGGTTGTCGAGACTCCGATATCTTCTACCTTTGACGATTGAAAGATCTCGAAATTACTGGCTTCTTGATGCCAAAAAATATGAGCCCCCAGTTCTTGCAATCGTTGGGTAATATGGTTCGCTCGCACATCGGACCCGGATACGGGTAGCTGGCGTTTCGCGAGTATATAAGCCAGCGCTGACATTCCAATTCCACCAATACCGATAAAATGAAATGGCTTGCCGCTAAAATCAACCAAATGCGCCATTTTTGCTCCTAATACACCACACCACACCAATAACACGCGATATCATATCAAGAATTAAAGTTTTGCGATAGCGCCTTGGGAAAATTCTCGGAGTAACGGGCTGCTAGAGGTTGTCTCCGCTCTTTCCATCTGGGAAAATTTACGGATAACATCTGTGTTGCCGACCGATCTCCTCTCGGGAATCCTCCTGACTAAAACTCCTCTTTAACTACAACGTTTTACGAGTGATTTCTGGAAAAACCTGCGACTAGATTAGCAGTAAAAGGAAGGTGTCGGCGATAGGGAAATCACGGAATCTCTCGAGGAGGGGTCTGAAATTCCTCTCGGTTGCGAGTCGATCGTGTGACCGAGAGGAATGCAGAAGTGGGGAAGTCAGCGCGACTGAACTCCTGGATTCTGAATTCTGTAGGCACAGCCAGCGCAGTAGCGCTGACTCCTTTCCAGACATGGCAGCGAAAATCAGGTCTAAGCTCGGAATTTTAGGAGGAACGTTCGATCCGCCCCATTGGGGACATCTGGCAATGGCAGAAGCGGCGCATGACCAGATGCAACTCGACCGCGTGCTTTGGGTTCCTAGCCATCGTCCCCCCCATAAGTCGGCAAATTGTCTGTCTGCGTTCGAGATCCGCCGGGATTGGGTGCGCCGCGCTATTGCCGATCGTTCGGAGTTCGCACTGGTAGAGGTGGCGGGGCGTTCGTCGGGTGCTTCCTACGCCATCGACACGCTGCGGGCATTACAGCGGATGTATCCCGACCGGGATTGGTGCTGGATTGTCGGATTGGATACGTTTCGATCGCTGCCTAAATGGTATAAGTGCCAGGAAGTGGCGTCGGTGTGTCAGTGGTCGATCGCCCCGCGTGCGCGTTGTTCCCATTCCCAGGCACAAGCGGTGGCAGCAACGCAGCAAGCCTGTCGAGAGGTCGCTCGCCTTCTGGAGGCGCGATCCATTTCCATTCGCTGGCAAGTGTTAGAGATGTCGCCGATCGACATTTCCTCCAGTGAAATCCGCCGCTCCTGTCGCGAGGGTCGATCGATCCGCAATTGGGTTCCCGAATCCATCCGCGCCGACCTGGAAACCCATCCGTTCTAGCGGCGAAAACCCATCGCCGATGCCCACTGACCCTCTAGCTGTCGTCGCCATGGTGAGGAAAAGTCCGATCTCGCACAGCGCGTCTGTCTCCCCCCGGCAGACCCCGATCGTCCGCACCGGAAATCTAAAAAGCATTCCCCGATCGATCTCCTCCATCTCCGGGTTGATTTCCCCAAGCCTAAGACCCAATACGACCGAACAACTATGGTATAATTGCTCGCGAGCCGCTTGCGGTATGAGCCGATCGTTGCTGTCAGAAGGCGTGTTTCCGAATCTGACAAAAGAGCAACAGCGCCTGGGTGAAACCATCCAGTCAAAAATTGGTTTAGTCAAATCCGTAAGGGTTGTCTTGAACTGATGGGGAGTTTGAGGGACTGTCAGTTCCCCGCTCTACAGATCTGCCTTGGGAACCAGAGCGGCTGCCGGGTCAAAGCACGAGCTTTGTAGCTGTAAGTACCGGGAAACCGAGTAAAACCAGTGGACGCTGTGTAAAACCTGATCGTCTTCGGATGTGACGGCAATGGCGAATGAAACCGGCAGCCCAAGCTCTACCGCAGGTGAGCGTTGGGCAGTTCACGGGATGCCTCCTCTGTAACGCGAACGTGGTAGTGTAATTTCACGGGATATCGTTTTTGGCGGTATCGTCCGGCGTTAGTGGATCGGGCAAGATACGAGGATGCGTTCCCGAAATGGGAAATCTATCGTAGCGTTTGACGGCTATTAGATTCGTCTTGGCGGTGATTTTCATCGTAACTGCCCGTTCTGGGTTTTGCAGCCGCATTTCCATTAATGCAGGAAACCCCAGACCGCGAGGTGGGGAATCTTCGCAGCCGATTGTTAGATGGGCAGCAGAACAAACATCGATCTCAATTTAATTCGATCGAACGAGTATCAAATTCATAAAAAAACGATTGTTGCCCCTTCCGGGCAGGGAATGTTGTAGTTAGGAGGTTACAGGTGATCAGAGTCGCAATTAACGGTTTTGGACGTATCGGACGCAACTTTCTGCGTTGCTGGCTAACTCGGGACAATTCTCAGTTAGAACTCGTAGGCGTTAACGATACTTCCGATCCGAAAACCAACGCTCATCTTTTAAAATACGATTCGATGCTGGGAACGCTGAAAGCCGATATCAGCGCTGATAGCAACTCGATTACCGTCAATGGCAAGACCATCAAATGCGTCTCCGATCGCAATCCCCTAAACTTGCCTTGGAAAGAATGGGGCGTTGACTTAGTGATCGAATCTACGGGAGTTTTCGTTACCGACGAAGGCGCTTCCAAGCACTTAGAAGCTGGCGCTAAAAAAGTGCTGATTACCGCACCGGGTAAGGGCGCTGGCGTGGGGACTTTCGTGATGGGGGTCAACCACGAATCTTATACCCACGATTCTTATAAAATTCTCAGCAATGCCAGTTGTACGACCAACTGCCTCGCTCCCGTGGTGAAGGTATTGCAAGATAACTTCGGCATCATCAAAGGGACGATGACCACCACCCACAGCTATACCGGAGATCAGCGCTTGCTCGATGCCAGCCACCGGGACGTGCGACGGGCGCGTGCCGCCGCGATTAATATCGTTCCCACATCTACGGGTGCGGCGCAAGCTGTGGCGTTGGTGATTCCGGAGGTGAAGGGCAAGCTCAACGGGATTGCCTTGCGCGTACCGACCCCTAACGTTTCCGTGGTCGATTTCGTCGCCCAAGTTGAGAAAAAGACGTTTACCGAGCAGGTGAACGAAGTCTTACACGCGGCTGCTAACGGTCCGCTCAAGGGATTTTTGGAGTATAATGACTTACCTTTAGTCTCTTGCGATTATCGGGGTCACGATGCGTCGTCGATCGTCGATGCCAGTTTGACGATGGTCATGGATGGCGATTTGGTGAAAGTCGTGGCGTGGTACGACAACGAGTGGGGTTATTCTCAGCGGGTTGTCGATTTAGCCGAGTTAGTGGCTCAGAAGTGGGTGGCTTAACTCTTGAAGAATTAAACTAATTCGATGAAAACCCGGCTTCTTCCAGAAGTCGGGTTTTTCGTTCGGGCGCTTAAACGATGCGAAAGATAAAGGGATAGCGATAGGTGGTTTCGGGATTGGCGAGGATTTTGATGAGGGCTAGGATGGGGAAAATCCAGTGAAAGAGGAAAAAGGGAATGGCGAGAATTGCCGCAATAGGAATGCCGATGATTGAAATCCACAAGATGCCGAGAATCGCTTCGTACACCCACACGTTCAGGTGAAAATTGAGGGATTCTTTGGCGTTGTCTTTGACCACCGGATCGTCGGAAACGAGCAAAATGGCGATGGGCAAACCGATAAAAATCAGGAGAGAGCCAGCGAAAATCGAACCGTGGCAGAGTGCCGATAAGAGTTTGCGTTTGTCGGAGTCGTACATCTGAGTATCCTCGGGTTTTGAGAGATCGTACCCTATGTCAACCGATTCGCGATCGCCCGTTCCCCAATTTGGAGAAGTTGAAAGTTTTCTGGAGATTTCGGCGATCGGGCGGGAAAGGGGCGATACTAAGCTGTGGATGCGCAAAGCAAAACTTGGGTTAGTCTGAATCCAAGTCCCGACCGTTGCCAGATATCGGGCTTGGCTATAATGTTTTTCGTGACCTAGACTTCCCAAGTTATGAGGAATTTGATCGAAATATGGATGGTAGCACTATACGCGGGTTTAGCCAGTTTGGGCGCGATCGCGTTTTCCGAGGATGCCGCGCGAGCTAGCATTCCTCCAGATCTCGGGCGCTATGCCCAATACGAGGACTTTGAACTTTCCCCCGGATTTAAGCCCGATCCGCGCCTGGGAACGGGGACTTCAGGCGGTACGGAAGAGAGTGGAGACTGTGGCGAAATTGACAGTACTCCCGATCATTTGCTGACGCTCACCCGCGATTTTGACTTTCTGAGAATTTCAGTGGAAGCACCGGGAGATATCACCCTACTCGTGGAAAAGCCCAATGGGGAACGGGTTTGTTCTGACGATACTAATGGGGTTCTGCCCGAGGTTTCTGGGAGCTATCCCGCCGGACGGTATAAAATTTGGGTGGGAGATTGGGGCAACTCTTACGAATACCGAATTTGTTTGAGTCAGGATAGTAGCAAGCAGTGTTTCGACTGAGGAAGGTGCGTTCGTCTCGTGAACAAAGAAAAACTGTTTGACTTGTGGGCGTCTAGCTACGACTGGATCTTTCCGTCAGTGTTCTATCAAGCCGTCCACCAACGGCTGTTAGACTATGTGGAATTGCCGGAATCTTCGAGGGTTCTCGATCTCGGCTGCGGGACGGGGAAACTGCTCGGACGCCTCGCCGATCGCTTTCCCGATTTGCAGGGGACGGGGTTGGACTTTTCCGAGGAGATGTTAAGTCAAGCGCGATCGCGCGATCGCCATCCCGATCGCCTGACTTACGTTCGCGGCACTGTCGAATCGCTCCCCTTTGATGCCGGACAGTTCGATGCGGCATTCAGTACCATTAGCTTTCTCCACTATCCCCAACCGCAAACGGTTCTGGCGGAAGTGAGCCGGGTTTTGCGGATCGGCGGGCGATTTTACCTCGTCGATTCCATTCCCCCGAGTTGGTGCGGTTCTACCCTGTCGTTGCCTATTTCTCGGGGGGGAATTACGCTGTACGGACGGGAGGCGCGATCGCGGCTAGGAGAAGCGGCAGGACTGACAGCGATCGCCCATCGCTATCTCCTAACCCCCGTCGTGCTGACAATTTTCCAGAAGTGGTAATGGGTAATGGGTAATTGGTAATTGGCGACTAACTTATTCTCGATCGTCGTCTCCCGGCATTTCGGTTTCAAACAAGACGCACTGACTCAACCAAGTTGGCTGATTGGGAGCGACATCCGGCGGAGAACCGGGACGGGACACGGCGATCGTCCGGCGTCGATCGATGCCGATATCTTCCAACATCGTTTGCACGGTTTGCGCTCGTTCCAGAGCCAAATTGCCTTCCCCACCTCGTTCCTCTGGGTGAGAATGACCGATAATTTTCAGGTGCAGTTGCGGGTACTGCTGCATCACTTGCTTGATTTGGCGCAGTTTGCCTTCGAGATCTCGAGGGACGACAGTGGGGGAATTGACCTCGAAATAGAGGCGGGTGGCGATCGCCGGTGCTGCCGTTTTGATGGTATTAGTGACGGTTTTCACGCCGGGAATTTGGCTGAGGGTGGCGGAGATCGCCTCGAAGTCGGCGGCTTGGCGTGCGGTTCCCCCGAGAGAGACGTGACCGCGATCGAACGTTGCCGACAAGTCCATCCCGTCAATTCGATCGATCGCGGCGATCGTTCGTTCCACTTCCGCCGCGATTTGCGCGTCGCCGGGACGGCGAATCAGCGTCCACAGTCCCCACCCAGCAACAAAACAACCCACCGACAACCCCAAGGCAATCAACCGTCGTTTGTACTTCTCTTTGGCTTGAGTTTCGGCAGCTTGTCGGGTCAGTAGTTCGGAAACTTGCGACAGGAGGCGATCGATCTGTTGGTGGGAGGCGCTCAGTTGGGCTTCTAAATGGGCTACCCGTTCGCCGAGTTGGAGGTTAAGCTGGCGAAAATGCTCGGCGTTCGATTGTTCTTCCAACAGGAGCAGTCGCTGGCTGAGTTGGGTATTAAGTTCCCGCAGTCGCGTCAACTCGTCCTCCTTTGCTGACGAATTTCCCGTCAAAAATTCCAGTAACCCTTCCATCGCTCGCGTAGTATCCGCATCAGTGCGATCGGGTTCGAGGAGTGCCAGCAGGTTCGGTTGTGGCGTCGGCAGTTCCGAGAACTCAAACTCCTCCGCTTCCCCCACCTCTCCTGGGGAAGCACCATTCTCGACAACTCGCGATGCAGAAATTTCCCCGTTCTCGTTCTTCTCGCTACCCAGGACTCGTGCCAGACAATCGAAAAAGAAATTCAGTTCCTGCGCGTCACCAGGCAGCACTTCGACCGCTGCTGATGGATTTTCCGACGGTTTGACAGTACGGTTTCCGATAACAACCATTGAAAACTCTCCCTAAAATAAACCCGTTTCACCTCCTGATTGCCTCATCTCTCGAACCCTGTCACCCGCACGCCAATTCTCGAGCGTCATTTGAAATTAGTTTAGAACTCGCGATCGTTTGTTTGAAGTTATTGTAACAAAGTTCCCCTCTTTTTCCTTTTTAATAATGCCCAAATGAGAGAATTTTAGCCGTTTCTCCTCGCACTGAGGATTGGATGAGATCGAAAGAGGGGAATGGGGATGGACTGCGTTAATTGCCCGACTTTTCCGGTAAGAGATAGCCCGAATCCGGATCTGCCGCTTCTTTTAACTCGGGGACAAATTCGCTACCTTTGAGACGCAATCCCACTTCAAAGAGAATTTCTGCCATGTCAGCACGGGCAATCTTAGATTTGGTCAGATTGGCAATGCGCTTGTCTAATTCTTCAAAAATTTGATTGCGCAAATCGAGAATATCCCCTTGCAGTTTTTCGCGGCTAGCAGTTAAATCGTCGCGCAACGTACTGGTTTGTTTGTCGATCGTTTCGTCTAGGGTCGTAACATTAGCGGAGAGGCGCTTGCTGAGGCGATCGAGTTGTTGGCGAATATCGACTTTTTCTTCGTTGTCTTTTAAGGTCAATGACTTAATTTTTTTCTCCAGCGCATCGACGGCGGCTTGAAGTTCTTTGAACATCGACTGTTTCAAGTCGTCAGTGCGATCGCGAATTTCCTGTTGCAGAATGGATACAGTCGTTTCGACTTGCTCCAAGCGAGTATTGTAATCTCTCAACTGAGATCCAAATAGAATATCTCGAATTTGGTCGATATTACCCAATCGTTCTCGCAATGCGGCTTTGCTATCATCGTTCATAGAAGTGTACCTCTAGCTCTTTAGAAAGGAAAATGGAAGACGTTTACTATTTTCTCATTAATGGGGTCGCTTTTAATAAGTGGATTGTCCGTTTGACATTTTATCCGATGAGTTCGATCCCGTTGGTTGTCGCGTTCTTTTCGGCTGCGACCCTAAGTTTAAGTCGATCTGGAATAAGTTGCCTAGAGGATGCAATTGAAAACCGCTGGGTTGGTAGTCTGGGGATAAGTATTCTTCGGGAAGCGTGCTGGCATTCCCATCCCGTACGGCGGAATACTGCGGGGCGACAATTTCAATTCCCGCTTCGGAGAATTTATCTTGAATATTTTGGTAGAGACCAGAATACAAGCCTGCCATACCGTTCGGTCGATCGGTATGAACTTTTAACTCGTAAGTCACCCAGGAATTACCCAAATTAGTTTGATGTACGAAGGGAGGCGGATCGTCTAAAACGTTGGGAGTGGCAAGGGCTGCTTCGATTAAAATTTGGTGAACTTGCCGCCAAGGTATTTGATAGCTCAACGTCACAGAAACGGATAAAATCAGCGGAATACCGGTATCTCGAATCGTGGCACTGTAGTTAATAATATTGCTGGAAAGTAAGCTGGCATTAGGAATGGTAACAATGACGTTATAAGAAGTCCGAATTCTCGTTACTAATAGCAATTTTTCTTCAATATCTCCGAGGGTATCCCCCACTTTTACCCGATCGCCAATTTGAAAGGCTCGCGTATAAATTAAAATAATTCCCGCTACGGCGTTGGCCAGCGCTGCCGACGATCCCAGGGAAAAGATCACGCCCAGAAAAACAGAAACGCTTTGAAATGCTGGAGATCCAAATCCGGGTAAATAGGGGAAGATAATGACAGCAGCCAGGGCAATAATCCCAATTTCTAAAATTCGATACGTAGGGGTTGCCCAGTCGGGGTAAAATCCCGGTAAAGAAATCGTTCCTTTGGCTAATCCGTCAAAAATAGGCTTGATAAAGCGAAGAATGTACGATGTAACGATAATAACGAGGGCAACGCTAAATAAGTTAGGTAGATATTTAACAAACTCTCCCCAAGCTAAGTTAGCCGCCGATCGCAAGTATTTCCAAAATAGGTTAGAAACGGGTCTCGTCCAGGGGAAAAATTGACAGACAATGGGAACGTAGAGAACGGCGATTCCTAAGTTTAATAAAGAGCGAACGGTTTGCAACAAGCCGATCGACATATCCGCCAGCCGATCGGACGAAATTAATTCAAAATGTTGAAGGCGGATGGAGGGTAAGATCGTATGCCGCCAAGAATTCAGGCGATCGACGATTCTAGGAAAGGTATAATTGAGGACGATGCCGACTAATAAAAAGGCAATCGAAACCATGCCAGCATAAAATGCCGCGCGAAACAAGTATTGAGAAGTCCGCTGTTCTCGATATTGGGCGATCGCCGATGTGATGGTTTCTTGGTATTCTTGCGATAATTCCTGCCTCGATCGATGGGTCGATCGGGCATCGGCATCGGCTAAACTAATCAGAGGGGTTTGTCCGGCTTTGATAATCGTTAAACCGTTTTCTTCGACGGATTGCAGCGTGTTGAGAGCGATCGACTCATCCGCTGCCACTTTTTGAATACTACTGGCGATCGCTTTTGCTCGTTCTTCTAAAGACGACAATCCCAGCGTTTCTCGAATGACAAATAACGTTTTCCCATCGATAATCACGGGAAACTCCGTCGGTTTTTCCCCAGACCGATCTTCAATATTCTGGGTGGGAGTCGAACTGGAATCGCTAGCCGCCGATGGGGTTTGAGAAGTCGCTGGAGAAGCGGTAATAACGGCGATAAAGGCGATAAGAATAAACGCGAGAAACGATCGCCAAGTTTTTTTCATGATGGGTTGCAATGGGAGCAACTGTTTCCTACAGAACGGAATGCACCCCGAATCAGGGGAGTGAGGACTTTCAAGCTCGATCGCGGCGAACGTAAAAGGTGGTATCTTGACGCGGTGAGAGGATGCGATTTCTTTGAATCTTGGGATTCCTCAGTCAGGCTTTGGCTCGAACGCCCCCCGAACAGACGGGAATCGACCCTGATTGGACTCAGGGTATCATATCTGAAGGGCTTGTCAAGCGGTGCGAGTTGCTATGGCAGAGGGCAGAAGGAGAAAGGTTAACGGGTCTGGGTTTCCAAGTGTGCCTTTGTCCTAAGCGTCATGAGCTTAGCTCGACTCTATGGAGAGCGATCGCACTTCGCGATGAAATAGGCTTCAACAATCTGTTTCGTAAAACCTGTTTTCAAAGCGATTTATGAATTCCAATTACTCTTATCAGCCTGACAACGATCGCGATCAAAATGCAGACGAAGATCGCGTGAATTACTGGCTGAATTATTTAGCGGATGCAACTGAAGACGAATCTGAGTCAGAAGCTGCTGCATCGGGAGAAGAATCGATATCAGAGGCGACGCCATCGAGTCAAAACGAGAATTTAGGGTCTTTAGGAGAAATGCTATTAGGCAATGCGGGTGGAACCTCCAGTCAGGGTAACGAATTCGATATGCTGCAAGAAATTCTCGTCAAACCTGAAATGATTGAGTTTCGAGAGCGGATCGGTCAACTCGAGCAAAAATACGACGTCCTGGAAAGTCGGAAAGATGCCGAAGAGTTCGCTCGAATTTTTCTCCCGTTAATGTCTAAGCTGTTGAATCGAAAATTGGCTAAACTCAAGCAAGAAATCGTGAGCGAACTCACCCCGTTGCTGGAACGCCTGATTGAGGAACAGTACGATCGAGAAAAACATCTCTCGATTCGCGTGGTCGGCATTCAAAAAGATGTCAATTAACGTCGCTCTTTGGGTTCGTAGTGAGAGCATTGGGAGCAAGGACCGCTGGGATTGACCGCACAGAGTAAAAAGGCGGAATCGGCGTTATATTTGCAGGTTTTTTGTCGATCAATCCGCCGAGAAAATAGGAGTAGATACTGGTTATTGTAGTTAATCTGACGTTTAATACGGGCGTAGGATAGCATCCGCAATTTGCGATCGATCGAAGGAGTCATTTTTGTCAGGCTTTGGGGGATTAAAAATCTGTTAATATATATTTATTCTAACCCTGTTATCCCGTCTGCGTCTCTATTCTGATTCTTTCAATGACCGTTTTTCTCTAAAAGAAGAGTCTGGGAACTCGAACTTATCGTTGGGTGAGTTCGGGCGTGCGATCGCGATCGGGCTGTCGGTGGCGTCGTCGGCGTTGGGTGCGTCGGCGTTGCCGCCAAGATCGGATCGATCGCAAGGCGACGAAATACCCGACCGTTCCGGCAACGAGTCCCGACACCGCACACCCCACTAACAGTGCCGACAGAAACTCTTCCTTGAGTGCCAGTAAAGCATCGGCAGAAGACAAGCCATCCGGGGAAAAATCTGGCATCGAACCCAGTACCAGACAACCAACTTTAAAATTGAACAAATATAGAGGCAAGTAGGTCAGCGGATTGCTAATCCAAGTTCCTAGTGCCGCCACCAATTTATTGCCGCGAAAGGGAATAGCCAGCAACAGCGCTACAATAATTTGGGCGCCGAGAAAGGGAAAGAAACCGCTAAAAATGCCGACGGCAAACCCTCTCGCCAAACGTTCCGGAGAGTCTGTCATGCGGACGAGGCGACAGTACCAGTACCGTCCGATGCGACAACAACGCCGATACATCCATGCTAAGCTTCCCCAACTCGCCTGAGAGTGGTGGAAATACCGTCTGTCAGCTCGAATGTGTGGTTTCATCATTTCTAGCAAAAGGCAGAGGGCAGAAGGCAGAGTGTGGAAGGATTGAACGGATGAGGAGGTGGGGAAGTTAACAAGCAACCAATAACCAATACCCAATAACCAACCCCAAACCCCAAGCCACTAACAACTAACCAATTTCCATCGATTCTTCTTCATCTTATAAAGAATTAACGATTCTCGTAACCCATGTTACCAACCCGAACTCAGAGAGACACGATCGCCGCGATTGCCACTGCCATCGTTCCCCAGCAAGGCAGTGTGGGGATCGTGCGGGTATCCGGGTCTGAGGCACTATCGATCGCCCGTACCCTCTTCCACGCACCGGGAAAACAAGTCTGGGAAAGCCATCGCCTCCTGTACGGCTATATCCGCCACCCCCAAACCGGGACACTCATCGACGAGGCACTGTTAGCCATCATGCAAGCGCCCCGTTCCTACACGCGGGAGGATGTGGTGGAGTTCCACTGTCACGGGGGGATGATGGCGGTACAGCAGGTATTGCAGTTGTGCTTGGCGCAGCAGGCGCGGTTGGCGCAACCGGGGGAGTTTACCCTGCGTGCCTTTTTGAACGGACGATTGGATTTGACGCAGGCGGAAAGCATCGCGGATTTGGTGGGGGCAAAATCGGCGGCGGCGGCTGAGTTCGCGCTTGCGGGGTTGCAGGGGAAATTGGCAACGCCGATTCGCCAGTTACGGGGGCAGTGTTTGGATCTGTTGGCGGAGATCGAGGCGCGAGTGGATTTTGAGGAGGATTTACCGCCGTTGGATGAGGGGGAAATTGCGGCGGCGATCGATCGGTTGGTGGCGGAAATTGCCCAAATTGAAGGAACGGCAGAGCGGGGGGAATTGTTGCGAACGGGGTTGAAAGTGGCGATCGTCGGGCGTCCCAATGTGGGAAAATCGAGCTTGTTGAATGCGTGGAGTCGGAGCGATCGGGCGATCGTCACCGATTTGCCGGGAACCACGCGGGATGTGGTGGAATCGCAATTGGTGGTGGGGGGAATTCCCGTGCAGGTGTTGGATACGGCGGGAATTCGGGCAACGGACGATCGCGTCGAACGCATCGGGGTGGAGAGATCGCGGCAGGCAGCACAGGGGGCGGATTTGGTGCTGTTGACCGTTGACGCGCAGGCGGGGTGGACGGCGGAAGACGAGGAGATTTACCAGCAAGTTTGCGATCGATCTCTAATTTTAGTTATCAATAAAATCGATTTAATGGCTTCGGAGAAACCCGATTTTCAGAAAGAGAAGGTCGATCGGATCGTCTATACTGCGGCTGCGAAGAATATCGGAATTGATGCCTTAGAAACCGCAATTTTAGAAACGGTCAACGCCGGACATCTGCAAGCGGCAAATCTGGATTTTGCCATCAACCAACGCCAAGCGGCTGCCCTTACCCGCGCCAAAACCTCCCTGCAACAAGTTCAACAGACGATCGCCGACGCACTGCCTTTCGACTTCTGGACGATCGACTTACGCGACGCCATTCGTGCCTTGGGAGAAATTACCGGAGAAGAGGTGACGGAGTCCGTGCTCGATCGGATTTTCAGCCGCTTTTGTATTGGGAAATAGGGTTTGAAGAAGAATTCAGGCGAAACCCTCGATTATCCCTGACTGAGTTCGATCGTGTTGCCGTCGGGATCTTGCGTGAAGAGTGCGGCGCGTCCGGAGGCACTGGTTTGAATCGGGCAATCGTTGGCGAGAAGTTGGGTTTTTGCCGCTTCTAAATCCGCAACGGCAAAGGCGATATGCGCGTTGCGACCCCATTTTTCCCGGTTGTGCAATTCGATGCGAATGCTGGGGTCGGCAATCAGGTGAATTTGATACTCTCCCACTTGATACCACGCACCGGGAAATTTCAGGACCCGATCGACTTTTGGCAGCGCCAAAACCGTCCCGTAAAACCATTCGGATTTGGCTAAATCCGAAACGAGAATGGCGGTGTGGAGGCATTTCGCGATGTGCATTTTATCGTCGGGACGGGTGGCGATCGAGAAGGGTCGATTGGGTTGAATTATATAACAACTCACCCCGCCCCTACAGATCGCCGATACCCGATTTCTTCATACGAGTGCGGCAAGGTGGAAAGAACCGATCCGTCCTCAACCCGCGAAAGCGATGCGGACTGGTCTTTGAATTCGGCATTTTTAATTCCGAACGGCGGTACTAGCGATCCTTTTTAATGTCACCTTTAATGACATCCAAATCGATATAGCAATCGGCAACATCGATGGAACTATCGCTAGTCATCGATCGCAAACTGACGACTTCGACGCGCGCGCCTTGATAGCTGACGGCATTCACCGCATACGCCAAATCACCATCTCCGCTCACTAAAACGGCGGTATCGTAAGACCCCACCAGTTTCAGCATATCCACGGCAATTTCCACATCTAAATTGGCTTTCTTCGATCCGTCGGGAAAGAGGGTGAGGTTTTTGGTGACGACGCGATAGCCGTTGCGCCGCATCCACAACAGGAAATTTTGTTGTTTTTCGTTGTGGGGATCGACTCCGGTATAAAAGAACGATCGCAACAGTTTCGAGCCGGAAGTTAAGCGGCGGAGCAGTTTGGTATAGTCGATTTCGATTCCCAATTGCATGGCGGCATAGAACAAATTCGCGCCATCGATAAAAATTGCAACTCGACCCCGATTTAATACATCGATAGGAGATAGAGTATCCCAGTAAATCGTATGGGGAGCGAGGCGATCGCCATTACCAGCATAGCGATCTGCATCTTGGGAGTAGCCGTTACGGTGGGAATTTTCTCGAGAAGACATGGTTTCTTCAACCTCTACCATCAGTTTTTTAGGTTTGATGAGAGTTATATTCTCGATCGCATCTCTATATTTTTCTGTCATTTTTAATTCAACCTCGCTCTTCTGAGTTGGAAATCAAAATTAATTTTCTCGAAGGTACAATTCTTTGTATAAGTTTATAATTTCAGGTTCGATCCCAACCCTCGATTTAAAAACGTAGAAACCGTCCGAGTGCGGGCAATCGGCGGCATCAAACCCTCTAAACTCTATCCCTGAAACCTTTAGAAACAAACCTGGCAATCGACTGCTCGATCATTCCTTGATCGCGCTGATTCTCTCTAAATCTTCTGGGTTAAACCTCAAGCTCTAATGAAGACCCAGCCAATTGCAGCCTAGAAAGAGATCTGCGTATTGTATAAAGCGATGAATTTACTATAGCAGCTTTCTCTCGGGATGAGATCGCGGTGAGTTCGATCTTCAACTTTTTTCGATCGATCGACCTGAAAGTCGATCGGCAAAATACCACGATACGGCTGCTTTCCTCACAAATTCCTCATCTTTTTTCCATACGATCGTCCATGGAGCGCGATTAGCAGTTTGCCAGTGCGAAAGGACTCCGCCGTGGCAAGTTTAGCTGTTGCGGACGAGGGAGTGCGCCATCCCATTTCCCAACTTCGCGGTTCGGCTTGGAGATGGGTATGGGAGACTCCCCATCGAGCAACTACCATCGATTTCCCAAGAGATCGATCGCCCGAAAACTCAGTATCTATCAGGAACATACTATGTCTACTATCGCCATCGAATCTAGCTTGCAAGAAGACCGTTTATTTTCCCCACCCCCGAATCTGTCAAAAACGGCACGGATTGGCAGTCTAGAAGAATACCAACGCCTGCACGATCGCGCCGTGACCGATCCCGAAGAATTTTGGGGAGAACTCGCTGAAAACGAACTGCATTGGTTCCAAAAATGGGAGAAAGTTCTCGATTGGCAGCCGCCTTACGCTCGATGGTTTGTGGGGGGAAAACTGAATGTTGCGTATAACTGCCTCGATCGTCACCTCACCCCCGAACGCCGAGATAAACCCGCTTTAATTTGGGAAGGAGAACCGGGCGATACCCGGATTTTGACTTACCAACAACTGCATCGGGAAGTGTGCGAAATTGCCAATGCCCTGAAAAAATTAGGGGTGCAAAAAGGCGATCGAGTGGGAATTTATTTACCCATGATTCCCGAAGCCGCGATCGCCATGCTCGCCTGCGTGCGTATCGGTGCCATTCATTCCGTTGTTTTCGGCGGATTTAGCGCGGAAGCCCTCAAAGACCGTCTCAACGACGCCCGAGCTAAAATCGTCATTACAGCCGATGGCGGCTGGCGTAAAGGGGCGATCGTTCATCTCAAACACCAAGTCGATGTCGCCCTCGCCGATGGCGGCGTTCCCAGTGTGGAAACCGTCCTGGTGGTCAAACGCACCGGACAACCCATCCACTTCGATCCCGATCGCGATCGGTGGTGGGACGACCTCCAAGAAGAATTTGCCGACACCGACTGCCCCGCCGAACCCATGGATGCCGAAGATCCCATCTTCATCCTTTACACCTCCGGCACGACGGGCAAACCCAAAGGCGTCGTCCACGCCACGGGAGGCTACAACCTCTACACCCACATCACGACAAAATGGGCGTTCGACCTCCAAGACACCGATATCTTCTGGTGTACCGCCGATGTGGGTTGGATTACCGGACACAGCTACATCGTCTACGGACCGCTGTCCAACGGGGCAACCACGGTGATGTACGAAGGCGCACCCAGTACCGCCAATCCCGGATGCCTCTGGGATGTGGTGGAAAAACACCGCGTTACCATTTTCTACACCGCCCCTACTGCGATTCGGTTATTTATGAAACTGGGGGAAGAATTCCCGAACGCGCGAGATCTCTCCTCCCTGCGACTGCTGGGAAGCGTCGGCGAACCGATTAACCCCACCGCCTGGATGTGGTACTACCGGGTCATCGGCGGCGAACGCTGTCCCATTGTCGATACCTGGTGGCAAACGGAGACGGGTGGGGCGATGCTGACCCCGTTACCGGGGGCAACTCCCACCAAACCGGGTTCGGCAACCTTACCGTTCCCCGGCATCGTTGCCGATGTGGTGGACTTGGATGGCAACCCCGTCGGTGAAAACGAAGGCGGCTATTTGGTCGTCAAGCAACCGTGGCCCAGTATGATTCGCACGGTGTATAACAATCCCGATCGCTATCTGAGTACCTACTGGGATAAAATTCCCCCCAAAGACGGTCAATGGTTCTACTTTTCCGGAGATGGCGCCCGTCGGGACAAGGACGGTTATTTCTGGGTGATGGGTCGGGTAGACGACGTAATTAATGTTGCCGGACACCGCCTGGGAACGATGGAAGTGGAATCGGCGTTGGTGTCGCATCCCGCCGTAACCGAAGCGGCAGTGGTGGGCAAACCCAGCGACATCAAAGGGGAAGAAATCGTCGCCTTCGTCACCTTGGAAGCGGACTACACCCCCAGCGAAGACCTGGAAAAAGACCTGAAACAACACGTCGTCCGGGAAATCGGGGCTTTGGCACGTCCGGCAGCGATTCAATTTACCGAAGCCTTACCCAAAACTCGATCGGGCAAAATCGTCCGGCGCATCTTGCGGGCGCTTGCCGCCGGAGAAGCCGTTACTGGCGATACTTCTACCCTCGAAGATCGCAGCGTTCTCGATAAGTTGCGCGGGTAATGTTGAAGGCAGAAGGAGTCGGGGAGGCAGGGGGAGAAGACAGTTACCAGTTACCAGTTACCAGTTCCCAACCCCAAATGACCAAATCGTCTGTCACAAATCTTAAAAGAGTATAAAATTAGAGAGAAGAGACAGACAAAATACACCAAAGATGAACGATAAAAACTATTCTTGGAAAGGTAGCCCCAATGCGGGTTTAGTGCTGACGATCGTCGCGGGATTGGGCGCGGTTCTCGTTCTTTCCCTTGGATTTGCGGGTTAACCGCTGCCGATCGCGTAACGACAAAGACTCAAGTCTTCGCGATACTCCGATCGCCACCTGAATCACAGTCATCCGTGCCTGAAAACAACATTTTAAATGAGAGGAGGAACGAAAAAACCATGGATGTTAAATTAGCTTTACTAATACTTACGCCCGTTTTTACCTTATTGTGTCTATTTTTTGGCACGAAGAATGGATTCTACGATACCGATAACTATCACGGGAATGGGTCGGCACACTAAGTTCTGACCGAGTGAATTTTATCTGAATTGAATTAAAAGGCGATCGCTCGAACAATCATCAAGTCTTGTTCGAGCGATATTTTTTGTATAGCAG
Source organism: Oscillatoriales cyanobacterium M59_W2019_021 (assembly GCA_015295945.1). Taxonomy (GTDB): domain Bacteria; phylum Cyanobacteriota; class Cyanobacteriia; order Cyanobacteriales; family Geitlerinemataceae; genus DVED01. Next base: position 40,606 of record DVED01000139.1, read on the forward strand.
AGGGCAGAAGGCAGAAGGAAAAAGGTTAACGAGTCTGGGTTTCTAATTGTGCCTTTGTCCTAAGCGCCATGCGCTTAGCTATAAAATGAATAAACTATGAATTAAAAATGATTGATTTTTGACGAGTTAAATATTTTTTGAAAACGAGCTATTTTGAGCGATTGAAGATTGTATGATAGAAACATTGCGTGGATTCATACGACCTGATGTTAACCGCTTTCACCGCTGGTTTATTACTCATCACCATTTCCGAACTGGGGGATAAAACCTTCTTTATTGCCGTTATTTTAGCCATGCGATACCCCCGGCGGTTGGTTTTTGCTGGGGTGGTGGCAGCTTTGGCAGCGATGACAGTCATTTCGGTTCTGTTAGGAAGTGCGGTATCAACCTTGCCCGAAAGCTACGTTCGCTACGGCGAGATTGTCTTGTTTCTAGCGTTTGGGTTTAAATTACTGTTCGATGCCAGCCGGATGCCTGCGGGAACGGCATCGAGCGAAATTCAAGAAGCGATGGAAATGGTCGATCGATCGGCTTCGCCCTGTGCCGAATTAACGGAGGAAAAAGTCTGTCGTGTCTCGATTTTTCCGATTTTATTACAATCGTTTTCCCTCACCTTTCTTGCCGAATGGGGCGATCGAACTCAGATTGCCACGATCGCCTTGGCTGCATCTAATTCCCCTCTCGGGGTGACGGCGGGTGCGATTTTAGGACATAGTATCTGTGCGGCGATCGCCGTCATTGGCGGTCGGTTAATTGCCGGGCGCATTTCCGAACGGACGATAACGGCGATCGGAGGGGGATTATTCCTCTTATTCGGGATTGTTGCGGGTTTCAGCTAAAGTTTTTAGCTAAAGTTTGTAGCCGATTTGGCGCAAGAACGATTGTCGCTCGATCGCCTCTTGGGCACTTTCGGTTCCCTTGGGCGAAAATCCATCCACAACGCCCAGAATGCCGCGCCCGAGTTGCGTTTGAGCCAGAATCACTTCTACGGGATTGGCAGTGGCACAGTAAATATTACACACTTCCTGGCACTGCTGAATCGCATTCAAAACGTTGATGGGATAAGCATTTTCCATGACGATAATAAAACTATGTCCGGCGGCGATCGATCGGGCATTTCTCGCTGCCACCTCCTGCAACCGGACATCGTTTCCCGCCACGCGAATCAAGCACGCTCCCGATGCCTCGCAAAACGCCAGTCCGAATTTGACCTGTGCCGCCGTACCGACAATAATTTCATACAGATCCGCCACCGTTTTAATAAAGTGGCTTTGCCCGAGGATAATATTCGCCCCCTCGGGAATTTCCAAAGCAACAGATTTGAGTTCCATAATTGGTCAATTGTCATTGGTCATTTGGGGTTGGGAACTGGTAACTGGTAACTGGTAACTGTCTTCTCCCCCGGCTTCCCCTGCCTCCCCTGGCTCCTTCTGCCTTCTGCAAACCCATTACCCCCTTCGCCGAGTGGCGCGACGTAACGCTTGGATCGTAGACTGGGTATGTTCGGCAACTCGATCGATTTCTTCTGCAGTGTTGAATCGTCCGATGCCAAAGCGAATGGAAGCGTATGCCAGATCCGGATCGCGACCGATCGCCGCCAGAACGTGGGAGGGTTCGATTTTGGCACTCGTACAGGCGGAACCGGACGATACGGCAACAACGGGTTGCAATCCCAACAACAACGCCTGACCGTCCACCCCCTCCACGCTAACGTTGAGATTTCCGGGGAGGCGCTGTGTCGGATGACCGTTAAGGTGAATGCCGTCGAGGGTGGATAGCGCGTCCCACAAGCGCTGTCGAAGTTCGCACAACCGCTTTCCTTCCGCTGCCATTTCCCCAACACCCAATTCGATCGCCTTGGCAAACCCGACAATCTGCGGCGTTGCCAGCGTTCCCGATCGCATTCCCCGTTCGTGTCCCCCGCCGTGGAGTTGCGGTGCTAGTTTGACTCGGGGGTGGCGACGGCGGACGTATAGCGCCCCGATGCCTTTGGGTCCGTAGAGTTTGTGGGCGGTCAGCGACATAAGATCGATGGACATCGCCCCGACATCGAGGGGAATTTTGCCGATCGCCTGGGCTGCGTCCGTATGGAACAGGATACCGCGATCGCGACACATTGCCCCAATTTCGGCGATCGGCTGCAAAACCCCAATCTCGTTATTCGCCGCCATCACCGACACCAGAATTGTATCCGATCGCATCGCCGACTCCAGCTTGTGCAAATCGAGTAAGCCATCCGATCCCACCGCCAAAAACGTCACCTCAAACCCCAGAGATTCCAAATACCGACAGGGATCGAGAACGGCATTATGCTCCGTTTCCAGCGTAATGACATGGCGACCTTTACTGAAATACGCCTCAGCCACCCCCTTAATCGCCAAATTATTCGCTTCCGTCGCACCACTGGTCAAGACGATTTCTTCTGGTGTCGCACCAATGGCGGTTGCCAGGGTTTCTCGCGCTTGTTTGACTGCCGCTTCTCCCTCCCAACCGTAAATGTGGTTGATGCTGGCGGGATTGCCAAAACGATCGGTGAAATACGGCAACATCGCCGCCACCACGCGATCGTCTACAGGCGTTGTCGCGTGACAGTCGAGATAAATCGGACGAGAATCAGACATTAGTGACCAGTGACCCGTGACCCGTGACCCGTGACCAATGACCAATGACAAATAACCACTGACCAATGACCACTACTACCCTACCAAATTGAGAGTTTGCCGACGCACATCTTAGCGAATGGGAATGGCAATCTCGACTTGGGTTCCCTGTCCGAGTTGTGACTGACACTCAAACGTGCCGCCGTGCCTGTCTACAATAATTTGATAGCTAATCGATAGACCCAATCCCGTGCCGCGACCGATCGGCTTTGTCGTAAAGAAAGGATCGAAGATTCGATCTTTCACCGAATCGGGAATGCCCGCACCGTTATCGGCAATGCGGATGGCAGCATATTGACGGTTGTCATGTTTTTTGACAACTTCAGTTGTAATGGTGATGATACCTTCTCCAGGCTTTAAGTCCGTATTATATTCGATCGCATCGATCGCATTACTCAAAATGTTCATCAAAACTTGATTCATCTGTCCGGCATAGCATTCAAATAAAGGCAGAGAACCGTAATTTTTAATCACTTGAATTTCAGGACCACCGGATTTGGCTTTGAGTCGATGCTGCAAGATTAACAAGGTACTTTCAATTCCTTCATGCAGATCGACATCTTTGCGTTCTGCTTCATCTAGACGAGAGAAATTGCGTAACGATCGAACGATTTTGCGAATGCGATCGGCTCCCACTTTCATCGAAACTAGCATTTTGGGTAAATCTTTCACCAAAAATTCGAGATCTACGTCTTCCATCGCTTGAATGATATCGGGATGGGGGCGATCGACGTGCTGTTGGTACAAACTCAGCAAGTTGAGGATATCTTTGACATAGGTATCGGTATGGATAAGATTGCCGTAGATAAAATTCACGGGATTGTTAATTTCGTGAGCGATTCCGGCAACCAACTGTCCCAAACTCGACATTTTTTCGGTTTGTACGAGTTGAGCTTGCGTGGCTTGGAGATGGGCGATCGTCTGTTCGAGTTGTTCGGCTTGCTGTTGGGTGCGATCGAGTAAATTGGCTTGCTGGATCGTCACACCCATTTGGGCGGCAATTTGCTCGAGAAAACGAACGTCTTCCGCTTCCCATTTCCGCACGTTACTATGTTGGTAAACTCCCAAAATGCCCCACAAACTTTGCCCGACAAAGATGGGAACAGTCGCAAATGCCCGGATCTGAAATTGTTGGAGAATTTCCAGATGACAAGGAGAAAAGTTAGCTTGGCAAACATCCTCAACGATGAGATTGTGAGCGTGGCGATATCGACCTCCCTGAGTGTCTTGGAGATAGCTATCGTTCCAGACTGAATTTTCACCGAATCGTCCGATCTTTTGCCAGGACTCGCCGCACGACTCGAACTCGTTTAAAAATTCTCCTCCCCAATCGGGATGGAAGCGATAGACAGAAACCCGATCGGCGTTGAGGAGGTTGCGCACTTCTCGAGTTGTGGTTTGAAAAATCGTTTTCAGATCGAGAGATTCGCGCATCTTAGCAACCCCTTCAAACAAGGCTTGCTGTCGCTCGAAGGCTCGAGTTAGCTGTTCGGTGCGTTCTTCAACTTGCTTTTCTAAAGTGGTATTGAGACTGCTAAGCTGTTTGTGCATCTCGTATTGCTCGACGGCAGTGGAAAAGCGATCGCTCAGCGTCCGTGCCAATTTGAGTTCGCTAGTCGTCCACGCTCGCACTTGCCCGGTTTGGGTTTGTTTCCACGCCTCGAAGGACGCACGCGGCAGTTCTTGGCGCTCGTCGGAATCGACTCTTCCCGCCCACAATCTTTCTGTATCGATGGCATCGCGAAAAATACTAACGTAACCCACAATGCGATGGTTTTGGTGCAGGGCAATCGTTAAAATGCTGCGAATGGGAGTCGATCGAAATGCCGATTGCAAAACTCGCAGTTCGGGCGTCCGATACAGATCGGCGATCGCCCACACTGCCCGATCGCCATCTTGAAAATATTGCTCCCAGAAATGGTACTGTTCGATCGTCGGAAACATCGACAGTTCGGAAAGTACGGGTTGCACGCCACAGGTATACAGCCGCATGGCATCCCCTGCCGATTCAGCAGTGCGAAATTCAAAAGCACTGGTTTTAATGTATAGCCGACCGCCCGACCCGTCAAACGCGCGGACGGTTTCTTCTAAAGCTTGTTGTAACTTAGGGAAAGTTGCCCCAATCCGATTGAGTTTGGCTTCGCGATCGGTGTTTTCTCGGGCGCGATCAAGCAAACCCGCTTGGGCGATCGCCACGCACAGCAAATCAGTGACGCGCTGGACTTCTTCGAGTTGTGCCTCGGCGATCTCTCGAGAGTCTGCATGGTGAGAAACCAACAATCCCCAAAGCTCCTCGTTCTCAAATAACGGGACGACGAGGGACGATTTCACGCCCATTGCCGTCAGATATTCGGCATGGCACGGGTCAAGCGGGCGATAGCGCAAATCGGTAAACGAGCGCTCCTCGGATTCCGGATCGTTTTGCAAACTTTGAGCGATTTGTCGGGTCGTCACGTCTACCACCGATCGCATCCGCGCTTTCACAAACAAGTCGCGGGCGTACTGGGGAATATCGTCTGCGGGAAAATGCAGCCCCAACAGCGACGGCAAACGACTGTCGTTCAGGGACTCCGCCACCACTTCGCCACTGCCATCCGCATGAAACTGGTAAATTTTCACCCGATCGGTATCGAGAAACCTTCGCACTTCTTCGGCAGCCACCGTTAAAATGGTCTGCAATTCCGGAGTGGGGGCTTGCCGAATTAGCCTGACGACGCGATCAATCGGCATTGACGAACGTCGATCGACATTCGCCTCATCTGGGCGGGTTAACATCAAATTCATGGCAGGCGGTGGATAGATAAAACTGACGGACACGCGCTCGAAGTGCTACATATCTCCGTTGTAAGCTGCTTTTGCCCGGAGTGACAAGCCCCTTTCCTGCCAATCCCTTATTCCAGTTGCCGAGTGATGTTCCCTGAAAAGCCGTCACCGGAAAACTGAGTTATCCGATCGAACGCAGACCATTTGATTCTTATTTTGAACTGGGGCGGAAGGATTCGAACCTCCGAATGGCGGGACCAAAACCCGCTGCCTTACCGCTTGGCGACGCCCCATCGAATTCAGCCTTACCCATCATAGCAGCTATAACCCCAAATTTGTCAAGTCGATCGCGCGAGATCTTTTGGGACCCCTCCAAAAGGGGTTGCTATAAGCGCTCTCGATGACCCCCACCGCCACCGAGAGGCTTTAGCGCGTTTTCTGATACATTGAATAGACGAGATGGCTGCCACTTCAGTTCTCGGGAAACAAAGGCAGATCTCGATCCTCCCCTAACACAATCGGGTTGGTGCGCGTGTCCAACGCTCGCCCCAACTCGCCAATTAAGAGTGTCGCTGCCGAGGTCTTCAGAACCTTTGATGCCGATTGCCATTCACAATGCGGTAAATGCTTATGTCTTCAAGTGAGGATCGTACTTTAACCGTTTTAGCGGTAGATGATAGTCCGGTCATGCAAGCCACCATCGAAAGAGCGCTGGGGAGCGAGTATCGAGTTCTCGTCAAAGATAATGCCTTGGATGCGTTGAGCTTAATTTACCACGAGCCGATCGCCGTGTTATTGCTCGACGTCTCCATGCCAGAAATCGATGGCTTAGAACTGTGCCGCACGGTGCGGAACTTACCGCAGTTTCAGGAATTGCCCATTATCATGCTCACCGCTCGAGATAAAGCCTTCGATAAAGTCAAAGGTCGCATGGCGGGTGCAACGGAGTATCTCACCAAACCCTTTGACGCGCAAGAGTTACGTCAGATCGTTGATCGATATGCCAAAGCTTAGAAGAATGCCGAACCGTTGAGATATTCTTCGACGTTAGTATACCCATCTCCATCCGCATCCGCCGATCCATCGGACGGATCTTGAGGGTTGAGATCGTGCAGATTTTCCCAAGCATTGGGCATTCCATCGCCATCGCTATCCGTGCACGGCGTACCCGGTTCGATCTCGGGATAACCTCCCACTTCATGGGGATGAGTAATGGGCTGGTTTTCCCCCCGATAATTCAGCAAATCATCAATGTAGCGTCGATCGACGGCATCGGCATTAGGAACCCATTCTCCAATGCAGTTTAATCGAGCATTCGCGCCCGAGTCCGCCAGGACAGAATCGTAAGCGGCTTCTGCCGATTCGATGTTGATGGGAATTGGAGAGGGTCGCAAAGGATTAGATCGACGATAAGACAGAGGCACGGGTTCGTTAGAAAAGTTCAGTTTCCACAAATTCCAATTATCGGCACTCGGATCGGTTTGCACTGGATCGACGATATTGCCTTCAGTATAAATCGAAGGGTTGGGATAGGGTTCGTCAGGACGTAACGGACTAAAGTTTTCGTGCAGAAAGAGGCGATCGAGATTGGAAACCGGACCGGCTTTCGCATAATTATTGATGTAGTCTACAACCGCACCGCGTGTGGTTTCGCCAATCCTATTTTTCCAGTTATAGATGACATTATTGACGATTTGGGTGTTTCGAGATGTCACCCGAGGATTTCGGTAATTATTATGAACAAAAAGATTGTGGTGAATCGCAATTCTTTTGACTTCTCGCCAAGCTTCAATCGGTCGATCGGGGTCGCGAAAATCGGTTTCTCCACCAATGAGCAATCCATTGCTGTGACTGTCGAGACCTTCGCCCAAAATCGATCGTTGAATCGTGACATTATAGATGGGCGGATCGTCGTGCTTTCGCCAAATCGAAGCATTTTCATCGGTACTCCAACTTAAAGAAAGGCGATCTAAAATAATATCATGTCCGCCATTAATACTAATATTATCATGCCCGGTTTCAGTTTCGTTCGCGCGACTGCGAAGCCGTAGATAGCGAATTGTAATATCGTGCGCTCCATCTTCAATTCTGATGAGTGTGGCATCGTCTCCTCTCAGGAGAATCCCCCCACCCGGAGCGGTTTGTCCGGCAACAGTTAAGTAAGGATTTTTGATGCGAATTGTATCTTTGAGTCGAATGATTCCTGCTACTCGAAAAACAACAATCCTCGGACCTTCAGCTTCCAAAGCTTCCCGCAAACTCCCAGGACCGCTATCGTAGAGATTGGTAACCTCAATTACCCGACCGCCACGACCGCCGACAGACAGTGCGCCAAACCCTTCAGCTCCAGGAAAGGCGGGAAGCCGTGTCACCGGCTCGGAGTTAGTCAGATCTTCAGGGGAGGTAACTGTAGAATCATCCGATACTACCGGTAGCAATTCGGTCGGCATCTCGGCATTCCCGCCATTCAATAAAATATCAAAATCTTCATCATTGACTCGATCTGCAATTGTCGAATTGATAGGTGTTAAATCTCCTAAGATGGGGTCAAACTGACCGCTCGATGGGAGTGTATCCACCCTATCTGTAAACAGCGGATTGGATAGGACAATCGGCTCTGGAGAGGTCAGTTGATGCGCTGGCTCGCTCTCAGCAATTGAAACGTGCGATTGGGGATCGAGCCCAAGAGTTTCAGGGAGTGGGGAAAGTAAATTTGCATTGGGAAAAACCCGATCGGCAAGTCGATCGAACGATCCAGTAAAACCATCTATCATGATCGATCTGTTTATAGAGACTGCGGTAGTAGTTGCTGCCTCAACTTGCCCCTCAAAAATCGTCAGTTTGTAAGCTTACAAAATTGTAAACCCAATGATTTTCAGTTTAAGTCTGAGAGTCTACTGAGTTGCGATCTTCATAGCTATTTTTATGAAATTTACCGATCGATCCATATCCATACAACAGAGCGTAATGCCAGTCAATAGTCCAAAACAAAAGTTGATGATACCACCTTAAATTCTGCTTCCATTCCCAATCTTTTTTCAAAATAATTTTGGATTGGTTTCTAATTCGATTTCCCGATATTTGCTCGGCAATGGGGATATCTAAGCCTTGTTGAATCATCTCGATTTGTCTTGAAAAATCTATTCCCAGAAAGGCTCCAATGGTATTTAATGTTTTTTTAGGATTGTCAACAAAGTCTTCATATCGGACTCGAAGATAGTGATCGGAAGAGTGACAAATTTGGAAAATATGGGCAGCGGTTTGAGCGATAAACCAAGTCAAAGAGCATCGAACTGCTGCAAAAGGAATGCGAGCATCTAATCCTCGTTCCATCTTTCGATTCGAGCCTTTAAGATAAGACCATATACATCCTCGACCATCCCGAACTAAATGGATAACTTTGACATCACGATTTGCAAATTTTGAAAGTGAGATCGGTCTCAAAAAGGCTAGTCTTGCCGTTTTTGAAGAGTCAATCAAATATTCAGTTGCGGGAGGAATATACTTTTCAATTGCTGAAAACAAGCGGTGATTAAATGCTTGATAATCTAAGGCAGACTTGAACTGATTTCCCCGAAAACATTGAATCAATCCTAAAATTGACTCAAACGCTAATTGATTTTTTCTAAGCTGCTTGAGATTGCTAGAATCATCTAAACTGTCTCGGGCGACCTTCGACCAAAATTCTCGCTCTGGATCGCGATAACTTTTAGAGTTAGGATCGAAGTCAATTGAATCGAGAAAATAGCATAACTCTCCCGTGGCAAAAAGCCGATCGTGACTGTTTAAAATCCGCTCTAAAAGGGTAGAGCCGCTACGACCACATCCAGCAATGTATAAAGTTTTAGTCATGTCTTTTTTTCTTTCTATTTTAGTAGCCCATTAATTTTTGCAACGGAATCAGGTCGGGATTGCGATCCATAGCTTCTTGGACTTGAGTTTCGTACCGCAATCCAGATTTCTTTTTAACATCGGACAAAACATCATTAACTTTCGGAAGTCTTTCGGCAAAAGATTCAAGCTGACTATCTTTGGGTAGATCTGCCCAGTCTAAAATACGTCGAATCCACTCAACTGGATTGCCAATAAAATCTTCATGTTTGAGAGAAAAGACTCGTTCTTTGGGAATCTCTGCTAAATCCATCATGGCTAACCGATTGCATTGAAAATATTGCCATGTTGCCACATCTGCAATACATTGACCTTTGAGAGACTGCCAATCAGGCACTAAAGCAAACTTCCATCGCTTTCCAGAATAGTCTTTTAATTTGAGATATTTGAGAATTGGGTATCCCGAACGCGCAAAACGCTCAATTTCTAGGAAACCGATTTGATCGGTTGCCAACCAGCCTGAAATTAGAGAGTCGATGTTGCCATCGGCTTGACGTTTATTCCAAATAAACAGTGCATCGGGAAACAGTCGATCGAGGAATGAAACGCGCAGTGCATTTTTAGGAGTTTTTTCCAAAAAACGAATAACTGGAGGTTTTTTGATTTTTGAAAGGTGACCTAATGTGGCAATCATTACTTTACTGATCGAGCGTTCCGAAACGCTCCGAGCAGTCAGAAGGCACTCTGGAGACTTGAGAATCTTGTTTAAGTTTAATGCCCGATCGTAAAACTGCTGGTAAAGAGTTTGGGAAAGTTCTTTACAAGTCAAATCTCGAGCAGTACATCGATTAGACTCGTAGTTTTTCTCTCGGGGATGAAAATCGTTTTCTAAGATCCCATGAGATTCTCCTTCAAGATGCCATAGATCTCGATGAAGTGCCAAGCATCGGAATAAAATTGTCGTTCCCGATCTCGGTGCACCAATAATGATAATCGGTCGATCAATAATTGCCATAGAATGTAAATTTATGGATGGACAAAAGTGGAATTCTACCAACAAAGTATGAGTTTTGTGTTGCCGGTATCTTGATATCAATTATCTCATTACATATGTCAATTGCTTTTCAGAAATGCGATCGTAAATTTTTGTGTATCCTCGGTGCATTGAGTCTAAACTAAATTGCTCTTCTACAATCTTTCGACATTGGCGACCGATGTCCAATCGTTGTTCTCGAGACATTTCTCGAAAACGCTTAATTTCTCGAGCAAATCCATCAATATCGTTAGGGTCGAGCAACGGAATAAAATCAACTTTTCGGGCAATTTCTCTATGGGGCGGAATATCGGATAAAATCACGGGACAGCCCGAAGCCATAACTTCTAAAACAGCAACAGGAAGACCTTCTCCTCGAGATGTCGATACAAATAAATCCGCACGTGCTGAATATTGAAACACTGCATCTCGCGGCACTAGTCCGATGATAGAAACGCGATCGTGCAAATTTAATTGATCGCTCTCTTGCATTAGAGACTCTCGCAACTTTCCATCACCAATTAAAGTTAATTGACTGTGAAGATCGTTAGCTTTTTGAAAAGCTTTTAAGAGAGTGGAAAAATTTTTAATCGGGATTAATCGACCCACGGAAATAACCTCGAATTGGTCTCTGGAGTTCGTTCGCTCTACATCGGAAATAGCCCGATCGATGCGGTTGAGGTTTGCTGCATTTTGCACGACATTAATTTTATGACCCCCCAGTCGCTTCCACCAATGTGGAAAGCTTTCCAAACAAGCATGAGAACAAAATATTAATTCTTGAAATCCCAAGAAAATCGGAATCATTAAAATTCGATGTTTGAGAGGAAAATTCGGATAAGAATTGTGTACGGTATAAACCGTGATGGGTTTTATTTTTTGATAGCCTCCGCCCAAAATCGCTCCTAACAAAAATAAAAATCCTGTGATGGGAGAGTGAACGTGAATTGCATCGTATTTTTGAAATTTCAATGCCGCATTCAAAGCTCGCCAGAAACCTATCAAAGAGTTGTCTCCATTGAATAACGTAATCTCTTCCGGAGTTGAATCTTTCCGATCAAAATACGTGCAGATTGTAATGTTTCGCCGATCTTTTACAGGCAAACAGTGTTCGTTATATTGACAGTTTGTTTCTCCAGCGGAAACAATAATATGTAAAAGATTCATTTTGTTGTTTAGAGTAGTCATCTTTTTCCTGCGTATTTGTCTTGTTTTCTCGTTCCGATCGAGGTAGTTCTATCGGGAGTTCAAATTCGAGTTACCAGTTTAAAATCGAAGCTAAAGAATGATTAAAACTCGTAACCAAAATATTCAATTTCTTTCCGGCATACATTGAAAATCCGTTCTTTGTCATTTGGGTTGATAAGTTCTCGATAATGGCGTTTATCTTTTCGATAACTTCCTTTAGCTTTCGGCATTGTGGGAATTTTGGGCAAATTCAAGATTGTAGCAATTGTTTTCATCTCAGAGTCGAGATTTTCAAAGCGTGCCACTCGATCGACGGCGATGTTATCTCCAATGCTATACACATCAAAGTTGGAAAGTTTATAAGAGTCTAAATCGTGAATGAACTCGCTAAACGTCGGTTTTTGGTTGAGAGAGCGCGTCAGCCAATAGTACCAAGACACGGCTTTATCCCAAGGATTTCGATCGAAGCAAAATTTAAAATAGTTGTTCCAAATGCTGGGATCGATATGCGAATAAATTTTGCGGGCAGACATATGATTGGAGTACGAAGCTTTTTGATGGCGGACTGCCAAGCGCAACCAATCTTTCATCGTATAATTTTTGAGAGGAATTTCGTAGTTTTGGGGCTGTATGTACCCAAGTTTCTGGCGAATCTTTTCATCTTCTTCAAAAATCGGCGTAATAATGTCATCGCGATCGCAAAATTCAGAAAGTGCAATCTCGAGACTCGTTCCTGCAGTTTTTCGGGTTTTGATAAAAATGAATTTGTATCGGTGACAGATTAGCATTTTGACTCCTGGGTCTTGAGAGGGTTAATTGGGTTTATAATATTTCTCAGTTTTTCGATCGAGTACCATTGAATTATTTAGGGATTGCTTCATGACTCGAAGCGTTGGCATCGAATAAATAATGAGGTGTTGAAGGGCGGGGTTTCGATCGAGAAACGCAAGCACTGCAAACGGATAATGTCAGGAACAGCCAAGTTTGTTTTCGATGCTCCATATTTTGGGTAACCGCACTGAAAATCCAGCCGACGATAACTGCTGCCCACAGTTGCGAAGTCCACTTGGGTTGTTTGAACGCGCAATACAGGGAAATTCCAAGTAGTGCGATAAATAAACTAAATCCCACGAGTCCCACTTCCGATAATAAAGCCAGGACAAAACTGTGAGCCACTTTAATATGCTCGGTTGTATCCGTCGCTGCGGCAGAAAATGCAAAGCTGCCAACTCCTAACATCGGATGTTCGGCAAAAACCTCAATCCCTTTTTGCCAAATTTTATCGCGACCGTTTAAATAGCTCTTATGCGTGAATGATGCACCCGTCATGCGATCGATCGCGGTATTAGCGAATGGTAATAGGGCAAGTCCCACGCCAATGAGGAAGGCAAAAATTAACGTGCGCACGATGGGATTGAAGCGTTGCAGGGAATTTAGGATAAATAAAATCCCGGGAAACGCACCCATCAGTGCCGAACGAGAACCCGTCAGTAAAATACACAACAAAGATAAAGGGATATAAGCCAAATTCATCCATTTGAAAACCTGATTTTTTTGTCCGTCTTCATCAAATAAGGCAAGATACCAGGCGATCGAGATTCCTAATGCTAAAATCATCCCGGCAACATTGGAGTTAAATCCTTCCGCACTATAGCGAGTTGCCGCGCCTGAAGAAAAACTGCCAACGAGACTGTAAATCGTGACGTAACAGCCCAAAATATACGCTTGTAAACCCCATCGAATCTTAGTTTGGGTGGTGTAAATATCCCACAAGAGATAAACAAAGACCAAAAGTTGCCAGTAGGTGAGCGAGCGATCGATCGATCTCTCGGGTGCGACCGACCAGCACACACTCAGAGTATTCCACAGAATAAATACGAGAAAGACAAAGTGAAACAAATGGGGCGGACGAACTCGACCTCGAACTGCCATAGCAGCCAGCCAACAGAGTCCGACGAGAACGCCGATAATTCGACTAATCGATCCCAATCCACCAATCAGCGAGAGATTTTCCCACGGAACGGCAAAGATTGCCAATAGAGATAACCAATAAGCAATCTGGTACATATTTGCTACCCGACTAAAGCGTGAAGATATTGATTGACGACTGTGTCCACCTCAAATGGCTGCCAACTTTCCTGACACGGTGGAACCGCTTCCTGAGTCATCGCCATTTCGATCGCTTTGGCTAAGCGATCCTCATCGCCCACGGGAACGAGGGTGCCGTATTTTCCATCTTGGAGGATTTCCCTCGGACCGTGGGGACAATCTGTAGAAACGACGGGCGTTCCCAAATACATAGCTTCAATCGCCACGATGCCCAAACCTTCCCAGCGAGAGGACAAGACAAACACCGAAGCGCGTGCCATATAGGGATAGGGATTGAGGACGAACCCCGGCAAGCTGACATCGGATTCCAGACCGAACTGGCGAACGAGCCCTTCTAATTCGGGACGTTGGACGCCTTCGCCAAGAACGATCAGGCGTGCCGCCCGATGTTGTCGCAGTTGCGCGAAGGCACGAATCAAGGTCGAAAAGTCTTTCTGGGGAACGAGACGACCCACGGCGAGAACGACTGGAGGTTCGCCCGGTTTCAGCCACGGATGCTCGAGGGGGGCTTTGGCTTTTTCGCGTAAGTCGGGCGTAATGACGGGATTATAAATCGTGCAAATGCGATCGCCATCGAGTCCCGTCACCCGAGGTAAGTCTTCGGCAACTCCTTGGGAAACCGTCACAATGGTGCGTGCCTGCGGATAAAACCAGCGCATTAAAGTGGGTAGCAGCCGTTTATGCCAACCGCGTGCGTGTTCAAGGGCTAGAGATAGGGTATTATGCTCGCTGACGACCACTGGCGTGGAAACCCGAGCCAAACCCGAAGCCCACAAGGCGATCAAATTGGCATAATCTAATGCCGATAAGAGGGCGATCGGTCGATTTTGGCGCAGGTAGCCCACCAATGCTGGCAAGCAAAATAGCGTTCTGGACGCTTTTAAATCCACGATGCGGACGGTTTCCGGAACTTCGGGTAGATACGGACCGGTTGCCTGTGCCAAGACCAGATCGACGCAATAGCCGCGTTCGACAAAGCCATTGGCTAATTTTAAGATTAAGCGTTGAGCGCCACCGCCATTTAACGAAGGAATAAAAATTGCCAATCGTTGCCAAGAGTTCGCCATCGTCTGTTCCCCGTAGAGTTGAATCAATCGATTAAATGAGCAAAAGCCGAATCCATCAGGATAGCTTTGACTTCTTTGTAGTTGCGAATGACGTCGGCATGACTGCCGCGTCGAATTTTAACGAGTTTGGGAGCGGGCATCGCGGCTGGAGCCTCAATGGCGAGAAATTCCCACACTCGATCGAATTGAGTGGCATCGCGCACCAGATCTTCGTAAACCACTTCGATATGGGGTAAGCGAAACTGCTTCAACAGTTGGCGCGTGAAATTTTGATTGTGTTGCAGTTTTTTCAGATGGGGAATTAAGGTGTAGGGTTCTAGATCGATTTGAATCGTTTCGGGTCTAGGTTCTCCGGGTAAAATATGAGACCGACCCATAGTGTTTTTTACGCGACTGGAAATGAGGATATCTAAATAATTTTGACGAGTTAGGTGAACGATCGCCACGCGCTTGCAGGCGAGATAAGCCCAAATTTCGGGATAGGCTTTCAGGTGAGAGTACATGAGTTTAAATCCTACTGCACCCGGTCGATCGTAAAGTCGATCTAAATAGGAAAATACCGAAAAAGGACGAAAACTCCAGCCGCTAGATCGAGATTCGACAAAGCGAGGGTAAGCCACATCCGAATCCCAATATTTCTTTCCTGGCGTGCGAGTTCGATTTAAAAAGAGTTCGTCGCACACTTGGATATTTTCCAGTCGATCCAGCAAGCTGACCAACCAAGTTGAGCCGCTTCTTTGGGTTGTCAGAATTGCAAAGTTGATATCTTCAATCGATCTTTTTAGCATGATTATCTCCTGACTTTGTGCAGGTTAGTGATGTCTTTTTAAAAGCTGTAACCCTCGATTTTTGAGGTTTGTTCGCTGTGAGTTTGATAACCCAACACAGAGCGCGATCGCCAGGGCAACCCCTGAAGTGACGGCAGCCGATCCGATCAGAGAGAGCCACGTCGTTGCCTGGAGAAAATGACTGCCATACAACGCCGCCGCGAACAATGCCAACAAGGTTAAGCCCGGTCTGACAATACCCCGCAGTTGAACGAGAAAAGGAATTCCAAAAAAGCGACCAACCGACCAAGGGTAAGCAATACTTAAAATCAAACGACCGATTAAAAATCCCAAACACAGCCCTAAAACTCCGAGGTCGAAAACCTCGATCGCCAACCCAGCGAGTACTAAGGATATGGTTGTCGAAACAAAACCGATAATTACCTTATTGCGTAAATCTAGAGTCAGATTGATGATGGCAGCATCGTTCCGAATCAAAACCAATTGAGTAACCAATAAGACGATTGCCAAGGTGGGAAGCGGTCCGGCATCATAGCTGGCGCCCACCCACAATTTCAGAAAAGATTGATTCCACAATAAAATTGTCGAACCCACCACGGCAACGATCAGCCAAGTCACGGACATGATTTCATGGCGAACCCCCATGGCTTTCTTTAAATTGCCAGAGCCAATGATGCCACCCAACCCAGGAGCCACACCTACAACGACAATCGCGATAATATTGATAATTGTTTCGGGAACGTATTTCGTCAGCGAGTAAGTCGTGACCAATTCCGCAGAGCTGAGAACTCCTAATAAAACCACATCGCTAGACCGCATGAGCGTCATGACTAAGTTCCACAGTTGAAACCAAACGCTCAGTTGGAAAAATTGGCGGATTTCTCCCCATTTCGGTCGGGCAATCCCGAACCAAGTGACATAGGTTCGCGTGACCTGCCAGAAAAAAAGTCCCGTCAAAATGGTCGATGCCAGTGTGGCTAAAGCCACCCCGATCAATCCGCCTTTTAAATACAAAGCTAAGACCGTCAGTCCGCCGCCAATTCCGGACAGACAAGCCGACAATCCCATCCGCTTGTAGCCCAGATTTTCACCCGTCAACACCGATTCGGGAATGGCGGATAAATCTGTGGCGATCAGGTTGAGGAGTAAGACGGATGCTGCCAGTCGAACGGTTAGATAAAAGTCTGGGGAGGCATGCAGCCAAATGGGTGAAAACCAAACCAGAATTAATCCGAGAGGGACGAGTAAAGGGAGAAACAACAGCCAAACGGCTAAGGCTCTGCCCACTTGAGAGCGTTTCTCGTGGTAGTCCGCAGAAGACTGCTGGTGGGCAACGGTCCATTTAAGGGCTTGGGTCGGACGACCGCTGGCGGGGGTTACATATCCGATCAAACGCCCTAAGACTTGCCAGATGCCATAGCCAAAGTCGCCCAATCCACTGACCAGTAAGGGATTAATGATAAAACCAACCACAAGCCGCACTCCGTAATCTAAAACAGATGCCACGGCATTGAGAGAGGCTTTTTTCGTTAAGTTAGACTTTTGCGTAAGAGTCACGAGAGTTAGTGTTCCCAAACGTAATGGGGCAAAATCAAGAATGAGGGCATGGCGTTTAAACGATCGATCTGAGGTTCAAGGTATCGAGGACTCGATCGGCAATTCGATCGGCGGTGGCTTCGCTGGTGTCGTAACGCAGAACTTTCAACCCTCGCTCGACGACGAGACGATCGAGAATTTGTCCGGCAGTCTGGCGATAGCGCCTGAGAAAGTCATAGCCTTCCTCGGGGGATTTGTTTTTAATTTCATGTTCCCGATTTCGGGTATAAACTCGCTCGAGTAAGATGCGATCGGGGGCGTCCAACCAAACGACTAAATCTAACTTGGCAGCCCAGCGTTCGAGTCGATCGTTCCACCATCGCTCGGACTGCGGACGGTTCATCAGTTGGGGTCCGAATTCTCGAAGCATGGCTAGACGGTAAATCGGTCCTTGATCCCAAACGATGGCGCGATCGCTCCGGTGCGGGCGTTCTGAAGCTCGATACCAGGCATCCAGGTAGACCATCGATCTCAATTCGGTTCGCGAGAACCATCGCGTCGAGTTCGGTTCCGGTAAATAGGTCGTCAATCCAAATTTGAGAACGTCGATCCACTCGGGAAGCGTTTGCCATTTAGACAGACCGATTCCCCCTTGAAGGCGATCGCTTTTCCGACACAGGGTTTGCAGTAGGGTGCTTTTGCCGACGCCGGAAGAACCGATAATTTCGATCGTCGAGAGCGGCAAAGCTGAGGTGCAACGGTCTTTGATTGAATCAGATGTATCGAGTTTCATGACTGATTTTCGATTTAGAGAACTGACCAGATGAGCGATTTGATTTCCGCCACCACATCGGCTTGCGGGCGACTGGCATCGATTTCAAATGCGGGGGTTTGTTGCCAATCCAAGTTCCAAACTTCTGTCGAACGCCGTCGGACTCCCTCTGCCTTTTCGTCCGTACGTCGCTGCAAGGCAATTTCGGGATCGAGTTTTAAAACCAGCAATAAGTCGGGCAGTACGATGGAGCGATAGTAATTGCGTTCGATTTGGATTAACCCTTCAACCCATCGATTCCGATGGCACGGAGCGACTTGATGCTCGATCTGGGGTCCGTCCATCACCATGGCATCCGGCAGGGGAAATCGATCGCACAGAACGATGCCGCCCCGATTGGCAAAACGGCGGGCGCGAATGTAGTTTCGGTAGCGATCTCGCGCCCAGAAAATATGCTGAAATAATCGAATATAACCGGGAAATACCGGAGATGCAGACTCTTCTGACGGTGAGGGACGCCCGAAGACCCCTCCGACTAACCGACCCACTTTGAGCGTCGCCCTCACCAGATAGGTACTCAAAGACCAAGGCGGTTTGCCCATATGCACGTTGAGGGTATCGAACTCTCGAGATAACCATGCAGTCGCTTGGGCAATGGCAGTGGATTTTCCAGCCCCATCTCCGCCCACTAAGGCAATCATCACCCCGCCACTGACCAAGGATTTTTTAGGTAGACCCCCCGCGATCCGACGGATCGCGGCGCGGGTTAACCCGCGCCAAAGTTTCAACGTCGCTTCTACAAGACGAGATTGGCGGGTATGGGGTTGCAACGCTTTGAGCAGTTGGCGTCCGGCTTGAAGGCGAGTCGGTAGCGGACATCCGAGTTGTAAAGACTGCACGCAAGTCTCGAATAACGCTCGATCGATATACGGTAAATGAGTTTTTAAATTTTCATCGAGTTGAGTCCAATTCACGCGGGGTTGTAAATCTTCAAATTCTTGCCGCGCGGATTGGGGCAGTTTTCCTTTTCCAGCGAGGAGAACTTCCCAGGTTGAGTATTTCAAAATCAGACGCACGACCAGAATGATGAATTCAAATTCGGGTGTGGGCAGTCGAAAGAATCGATCGAGCTGGCTCGAGGCGAGGAATGCTTCTTCGACGGGCAAGCGATAGTTTTTGGTGCGATCGTGACCGAGAACGAGTTGATAGTGCGCGTGCACGTGAACGAATTTATCGCTCTCGAGATCGTAGCCGTAGTAGTTGAGAATGCCGGGAAGTTGGCTGAAGGGTGGGACTTGGGTTTGTTTGAACCCCAAGCTCGCCAAAATTTCGGTAAACCGTCCGACATCGGCGCGAGACACCAATAAATCGAGATCGTTTTCCCCACTCGCCGACCGATCGATGGCTAAATTGCTCTTCCAATGACAGTAGTTGATGTTCTCTCCTTCGAGGGTTTGACAGAGGCGATCGATTAAATTGAGAATCGGCTTAGAGGAAACTCGGCAACTCTCGGGTTGGGTTTCTAATTCCGGGCGATCGACAAAAGGGGTCTGTTGAGTAAAAGTCATGTTGATACACGTCGCTCTACAACTGGAATGGAGCGAATTCTCCACGAGTCAAACTGGCTCGACTTTCGCTAGCAGAATGGACAGCGAGATCGCGAGTGGTTGGAGTGACTTGACGAGTTCCCCGCTTGCTCGTACTCGTTTTTAGGAGAATCTCTGGGTATGGACGATGTTGTCGCTCTCTCGTCCATCTCGACAACCTCGAGCCTGGACTTATCTCGGTTGTATCCGTAATAACACGGAAGATCTAGTTTTCTTAATTTTCTCTTAATCTCACGATCGGCGGCAAATTCGAGTCAAACTCCCTCGATCGCGGGCTGGAAGTTGCCGCGTGGGGTATGGCAACTGCCTCCTTCTTTAAATCTAGCCATCGCTCCACGACCCATCTCTTGACCCGGTTGCCCTGTTGGGAGTGGCAAAATCTCCAGAATCCCGATTGTGCCGTTAAAAAAGTTTCGACCCTCGTAAATTATTGGGATTCTTGCAGAGCCCAAACTCACGATCTAGTCGGGGTTCGAGGACTTCTGGGTCGGGAATAGCTGCCATCGATCGGCTCCCTTGTCCGATCGATCTCGCCGCATCTTCACGAGATCGCCATTCGAGCCTTGCGATCTCCTCTCCGGGTGGCTGCCGCCCGACGCTGCATCTGAAGGAAAACCCTCAACCCCATCGAATTCTAAATAAAATATAAAATTAACTGTGAAAATACTGACATTCAGATTAAGAGCAGATTAACATGTCCGTATAAGCACGGAATTCAGTTTTGCAGCCAGGGGATCGAGGGCTAGGAGACCGACCGAATGTATTCTTTTCCATCCCCAATGACAACAGCGAACGCTCTACCCCGAAATCGATCGGTTTTTCCGCGCCGGATTCTAACGGAACTCGACCCCCTCGCTAATCATGAAAGCTATGAGAGAAGCAACCATTTGGCACGTAGGAGGAGAAGATGTGCGCATGCGAATTCCCCTACTCCTCAACCTTCGAGAAAAAGGCTTCCGGGTTGGGGCTGTTGGCTCTGAGAATGGACGCGCGTTTTTCGAGCATCAGATTCCCTATTTTCAATATACCTTGAAACGCGGGATCGACCCCAAAGCCGATCGCCAGAGCATCGAGCAACTCTTCCATCTTTTCCGCCAGCATCAGCCCGACTTGGTACACGGTTTCGATACCAAACCCGCCTGTCTCGTTCCCCCCATTGCCCAGAAAGCCGGTATTGAGGGGCGCGTGAGGACGATCGCCGGAATGGGATACGTCTTCTCCTCGCAATCTCCCTTGGCGCTGGCTCTGCGACCGATTTATCGCCATCTCCAGCGTCGAGCATCTGCCGCCGCCCAAGTGACGATTTTTCAGAACCCCGACGATCGGGACTATTTCTACCGAAATCGCATGGTGCGTGAGGGCAATGAGGAACTGGTGTTAGGATCGGGCATCGATATCGAGGGATTGATGCAACAGCGTCCCGCCCTCGACGACCTGACCGCCCTGCGACAAGAGTTAGAGTTAACCGGAAAACTCGTCGTCACGGCGATCTCTCGTCTCGTTGCGACCAAAGGCATTCGGGAATTTTTGCAAGCCGCCCGCATCGTTTGCCAACAAGTCGAAAACGTCGCCTTCCTCTTAGTCGGTCCGATCGATTCGGAAGCCAAACAAGCCATTTCCCTCGCCGAAGTGCAGAAATCCGCGCAATTTGTCCGCTATTTGGGCGTCCGCAACGATATTCCCGCCATCTTGTCCCTCACCGATGTGTTCGTGATGCCCAGCTACTATCGCGAAGGCGTCCCGCGAGTCTTATTAGAAGCCGGAGCCATGGGCGTGGCTTCGATCGCCACCCACATGCCCGGTTGTAAAGAAGTGGTACGAGATGGCTGGAGCGGTTTGCTCGTTCCCCCGCGAGATTCCCAGAGCTTAGCCACTGCCATCGTGCGGTTGCTCGTCTCGGCAGGAGACAGAACGGTCATGGGATCTCGATTGAGATCGGACGTTCGAGATCGCTTCTCGCTGGCGCGAGTTGCTGATGCCTACAGTCAAATTTACTCTCGCGTATTGAGGAGTGCTTAGATGATTGCCAACGACTTTTTGCCATTTGCCCTGCCAGATATCGGCAGCGAAGAAACCCACGAAGTCCTCGACACTCTAAAATCGGGCTGGCTGACCACCGGTCCGAAGACCCGACAGTTCGAGCGCGATTTTGCCGAGTTCCTCGGAGACAGTCTCGAAGCAATTGCCGTCAACTCTGCCACCTCTGGCTTGCATCTAGCCCTAGAAGCCCTGGGAATTGGTGCGGGCGATGAAGTGATTACGACCCCGTATACCTTTACGGCAACCGCAGAGGTCATCCGTTACTTAGGGGCGCATCCCGTGTTTGTCGATATCGACCCCGAGACCTTGAACCTCGATCCCGCAGGAATTGAGGCAGCCCTCTCCGAGCGGACGAAAGCCATTATTCCCGTTCATATTGCCGGTTTAGCCTGCGATATGGATGCGATTTTGCAGATCGCGCGCGATCGCAACTTGAAAGTGATCGAAGATGCCGCCCATGCCATTCCCACGACTTACCGAGGTGAACTCATCGGCAGCCTGGATAGCGATGCTACAGTGTATAGCTTCTATGCCAATAAACCCCTCGCCACGGGGGAAGGTGGAATGCTGGTGACCCGTAATGCGGAGATTGCCGAACGCTGCCGCATCATGCGACTGCACGGGATCGATCGCGACTCGTTCGATCGATATACCTCCACCAAACCCGCATGGCACTACGAAATCGTCGCCCCCGGATTCAAATACAACATGACTGACCTCGCTGCCGCTTTGGGCATTCACCAGTTGAGAAAAGTCAGAAACTTTCAAAAGCAACGCGCCGAGATCGCCCGACACTACGATATGGCTTTTGCCGACCTTCCCGTGCAACTCCCCCCGAAACCGCTATTGGGAGATGTTCACTCTTGGCATCTGTATATTCTGCGCTTGTCAGAAACGGCGTCGATCGATCGAGATGCCTTTATCGAACAGATGGCATCGCGGGGAATTGGTTGCAGCGTTCACTATATCCCGCTCCACATTCATCCTTACTGGCGAGAGACTTATCGCCTGCAACCTGAAGATTTTCCTCGAGCTTTATCGGCTTACCAACATGCGGTTAGCCTGCCGATCTATTCCAAAATGACCGACGCCGATCGAGAACGAGTGATTCGCGCCGTTCGACAAATTTTAGCTTAATTGAAAGCAGAAAACCACCGCTACGGTTTCTGAGTTTTCAAATCGTTATCAGTCTTTCGATTGTCTCGAAAGGCGAACGGTTCGCGGGTTTCTGCGAATTCGTTCGCGAGCTCTTTGGGAGAGCTATTGACTTGGTATTGCAAAAACAGGTGTGTATTATGACTGTCAAACGAACCTTCGACTTTCTAGTCGCTTTAGGGGGGACGATCGTTCTCCTGCCGCTCTTTGCTGTAATTGCCTTGTGGATCGAAATCGATTCTCCAGGGTCGATCTTATTCGCGCAAACTCGCATTGGAAAATGGGGTCGTCCTTTCAAAATCTATAAGTTTCGGACGATGGTCGCAAATGCGGAAGCGTTAGGCAAACAGATTACCACGGCGGACGATTCTCGAATTACCCGTTCCGGTCAGTTTCTCCGGAAATATAAACTGGACGAACTGCCACAACTGTTGAATGTTTTAAAGGGAGACATGAGCTTAGTCGGTCCTCGTCCGGAAGTTCCCCAGTATGTCGATTTGTACACGCTCGAACAGCGCCGAGTGTTAAACGTTCGACCGGGAATCACCGACCTCGCATCGCTGGAATTTCGCAATGAGAACGATATTCTGGCTCGGGTAGAGAATCCAGAAGACGTTTATATTCGAGATATCATGCCTCGAAAGCTAAATCTCAACCTTCAGTATATCGCTTGCTCGAGCTTTTTATTCGACATCAACCTCGTTTTCAAGACCTTCGTTCGAGTCGTTGCAGTTTGAGGGGTCATTATTTAGGGCATCTAAGCTAGAATTGCGATAAACGCCGTTCCATTTCCTCGACCCTCCCCTCGATCGAGGGGAGGGTCGAGTCTCAAGCTACCCTTAAAAAGATGATTCGCGGAAATTTTTCGATTTCATAGATGAGACAAAAAGGATTATATTAAATTTTTCGATCGAAACTTGTCATCGAATTCGACGATCGGGAATACTAGAGTTATAGATTTTCGATCGTCGGCAAAATAAATCGTTTAAAACTCTTGCCCTATATTAACTTTGATGAGGAGGTTAGATCGTGGAATCTGGAGGAGAATCTACCATTCAGTTAGATCGAGCTTTCCCCATTGTCAAACGACGGTGGCTGCCGGCTTCAGTCGTGTTTGCCGCTATCTTTACCGTATTTTATATTGCGGCACAGAAAGATCGACCCGTCTATATTGCCGAAGGTGAAATCTTGATCGAAAAAGTGAGTTCTACACCCTCAGTAACGGGTGTCGGATCGGAAGTCGGTTTGCTCGATCCCTTAACGAAAGAAAATAGTCCCCTCGATACGGAAGCCGAAATTATTAGTTCCGTCCCGATCGTCGAGCAAACGATCGCAGCCCTTCAACTTAAAAATTCCGAAGGGAAGCTTGTAGAATATTCTGACGTTCTCAAAAATTTGAAGTTAAGTAAAGTTCAATCATCCGATATATTGACGATTTCTTATCAAGATGAAAATCCCAAAAAAGCGGCAACATTTGTTAACTCTTTGATCGAAGTTTATTTAGAAGATGACATTTTAAGAAAACGCGCTGAGTTAACAGCTACTCGAGAATTTATTGAAGCCAAGCTACCGGATGCAGAATATACCTTAAGTCAAGCCGAACAGGAACTGCGTCAATTCAAAGAAGAAAATAACTTTTTTGCCCTCCAAGAAGAAGCAGCCGCCGCGACGCAGTTAATGACGGGATTGCAGCAAAGAATTACGGATACACAATCGCAAATTGCCAGTACCAACAGCCGCTATAACGCTCTGCAAAACCAATTGGGGATGAATCCCAAACAAGCGGCACAGCGAACCGTTATCAGCCAGTCAACCGCCATTCAAGAAGCCCGACAACAACTTCAAGAGGCTGAAGCCCAACTGGCGGTGGAGAAAACTCGATTGACGGAAAATCATCCGACGATTATCGATCTCCAAGATAAAGTTGCCACCTTAAGAAGCATGCTTCAATCCCGAGTCGGAGATGTGTCTGGCTCGCTGAAATCCATCGGGAACCTGGAGTTCAGCCAAATGGAACAAGAACTGACCCAAGAATTGGTCAGTTTGGAATCCGAGCGCCAAGGGTTGAATTCTCAAATTTCTGCCTTGGCTCAATTGCAATCCGGCTATCAAGAACGATTGAACGTTTTACCCCAACTCGAGCAGGAAGAACGTCGGCTCGAACGCCAACTGGAACTCGCCCAGGCTACCTATTCCCAGCTACAACAAAAACTACAAGAAGTTCGACTTGCCGAAAGTCAAAGTTTGGGCAATGCCAGTCTGGTTTCTCCGGCATTGGTTCCCGACAAACCCATTTCCAAAAAATCGCTGTACCAAGCTATGGGCATCTTTTTAGGCGGTTTGGCGGGGGTGGCAACCGCTCTCTTATTAGAAGTCCAAGATCGATCGATCAAGAGCGTTGGCGAAGCCAAGGCGCAACTGCAATTTGCTTTGTTGGGGGTGATTCCCCAGGTGAGAAAATCGAACAGACTTTTGGGACATCGCCGATCGATCCCGCAAATTATCGTGCGCGACAATCCCCGATCGCTCATTAGCGAAGCCTATCGCATGCTGCAAACCAAACTCAAATTTGCCTGTGCCGAACAAAGCGTCAAAACGATCGTCGTCACCAGCGCGATCGCCAAAGAAGGCAAATCTACCATTGCCGCCAACTTAGCCGCCGCCATTTCTCAAGTGGGACGTCGCGTCTTGTTGGTCGATGCCGATTTGCGCCGTCCGTTGCAGCACGAAATTTGGAACCTCGGCAACGAGATGGGTTTGGGCAACACCATTAGCGGTCAAGTCGATTTCCACCTGGCACTGCAACCGACCATGCCCAACTTAGATGTCCTGACGGCGGGAACCCTAGCGCCCAATCCCATCGCCCTCTTGGATTCCCAGCGCATGGTCTCTCTGATGGAGGAATTTGCCGATCGTTACGATTTCATCATCCTGGATGCACCGCCGCTCAATGTCGCTGCCGATGCCTCCATTTTGGGCAAAATGTCAGACGGTATTTTGTGGGTCGTGCGACCCGGCGTGGCAGACTCGACGAGTACGACTGTGGCGCGAGAAATCGTCGAGCAATCCCGGCAAACCGTGCTGGGGGTCGTCATCAACGGGGCGATCGGCGAGAATGAATATAGTTACGATCGCGCCCAACGATCGGTCTATGCGTAGCGTTTTCCCCGTGGCGATCAAACGGATAGGATGAGTGCTAACGGATCTCAATTTCGATCGAGATTTGCCCGACCAGGTACAGTAGAGGCATAAAACCCCCAATCGTACCCCCTGTCGCGATGGAACCCACACCTAGAGGAGAAACGGCACTCGCCGCGATCGTCTTTACCGATGTCGAATCGTTTACCCCCCGGATGGCAGCCGACGAACGAGGGACGCTCGCCCTGATTCGGCGAGACTTTCGACTGATGGAAGGGATTTGCCGCCAGCACGACGGACAACTCCTCAAAACCCTGGGCGACGGATTGTTGATGTACTTCATCAGTGCCGAAAAAGCGGTCTCCTGCGCGATCGCCATGCAACAAGCGCTGGCGGAAGCGGCTCAAGACTTACCCCCATCCGACATCCTCAAGCATCGCATCGGCATTCATTTAGGAGATGTTTACTTCAACGGCAGCGACGTGATGGGGAACGGGGTGAACCTGGCAGCGCGACTGCAAACCCAGGCGGCACCGGGGGGGATTTGCATTTCCCAAACGGTGTTCGAGGTGGTGAAAAACCGCCTATCGATGAGCGTCACCTATTTGGGATTGCGAAAATTAAAAGGGATTGCCGAACCGGTTTGCGTTTACGAAATTGCTCCCCCTGCTGCCACATCTCTTACCCGCCCCAAAGTTTTCGTATCCTATCGCGTTGCCGAACCCGATCGCACCTTAGCGCGGGAATTTTACCAAGCTTTGACCGATCGCGGTTACGATGCCTTTATGGCAGGGGAAAGTCTGCGTTTGGGGCAAAATTGGGCGCAGCGCATCGAAGCGGAATTGCAACAGTGCGACTATTTCTTACTGCTGCTGTCGGCACAGTCGGCACGCAGCGAAATGGTGACGGAAGAGGTGCGACGGGCGAAGGAATTGCGAGAACAGTTCGGCAAACCCCTGATTTTGCCCATCCGCGTCAACTTTCCCCGCCAATCGCCGCTGAACTATAACTTACAAGGGTATCTCGATCGCATCCACCAACGGGAATGGCGATCGCCCGAAGATGCGCCGCACCTGATTCGAGAAGTGTTGGAGGTACTCACTCAAGGCAGCGAACCGGAATTGCCCCCTACCTCCACTTCATCCCTCCTGGTAGGGGAGCCATTGCAGTCTTGGGGTCTCCCCAAGTGGAGCAAATGGCGTGGGACTGAGGGGGGTGCCGACAATCCGCCGCTTCCGGTTGCCGTTCCCGAATTACCCGAGGGACAAGTGGATGTGGCATCGGTGTTTTACGTGGAACGTCCCCCCGTCGAAGAGCGATCTTACGAGGCGATCGTCCAATCCGGCTCGCTGATTCGGATTCGCGCTCCTCGGCAGATGGGGAAAACCTCATTGATGGCGCGAATCTTACACCATGCCAAGCAACAGGGATACCGCACGGTCTCCTTAAGTTTTCAAATCGCTGACAGCCGTTTGTTTGCCGACAGCGATCGCTTTTTTCAATGGTTCTGTGCCAGTATCGGACGCCGATTGCGACTGCCCAACAAACTCGATGACTATTGGGACGAGATTTTTGGCAGCAAGGACAATTGTACTGCCTATTTTGAAGAATATTTACTGCCCCACGCCGACAGCCCGCTAACATTAGGTTTGGATGAAGTCGATTGCGTGTTTCAATATCCGGAAATGGCGGCTGATTTCTTCGGGTTATTGAGAGCTTGGCACGAAGAAGCCAAAAATCGAAATATTTGGAAAAAGTTGCGCTTGGTGGTCGTACATTCGACGGAAGTTTACGTGCCGATGGATATCAACCAATCGCCGTTTAACGTGGGATTGCCCGTCGAATTGCCGGAATTTACGCCCCAACAAGTGCGAGAAATCGCCACCTTGCACGGACTCGATTGGCAAGGAGAAGTCGATCGGCTGATGGCGATCGTGGGCGGACATCCCTATCTCATTCGGCTGGCGCTGTATCATATTTCCCGACAGGATTTAACCCTCGATCGCCTGTTAGAAACCGCTCCCACCGAAGCTGGATTGTACGGGGATCACTTGCGTCGGCATTTGTGGAATTTGCAACAGCAACCAGAATTAGAACGCGCCATGAGATCGATCGTTCGAGAAACCCAAGCGGTGCGTTTAGAATCTTCGTTAGCCTTTAAGTTGCACAGCATGGGATTGGTCAACTTGAAAGGCAATGAAGTCGTGCCGCGCAGTCAGTTATACCGACAATATTTCGGCGAGCGGTTAACTTCTAACCCCTAAGCGGTTTCCCATTGACTTTGTGAAACTGGAGTGAGGAAGTGAGGAAAAAGAGAGCCGGGGAATCCGGGGGAGAGAAGCAACTAACAATAATGGTGCGTTTCCTTCCTCAACACACCCTACCCACTAACCACTAACAAACTCCAAACCCCAAACCCCTATCGCCAATGACAAATGACAAACCGCTAATTGCGATCGCCCACTTCCTCAAGTTTTGTTACATTACCAACAGTTAGCCCCAAAACTGGGAACGCTAAAATCGAGCAAAAAACCTGTGGGTTGCCGCTTACCCAGTGACCCAAGTTAAGATGAGAAGAGGCATTTGCCTCTTAAAGGCTACTTCGATCGACCGAATATGAAACACCTGGCATCCCGCATCGTTCCGCTGCTTTCCCTCACCTTCTCCGTCCTGACGATCGACCCCGTAGGAGCCGCGCCTCAAAAAATCAAACCCAAGGTGGAAACGGAACCCAAGACTTACGAAGAGTCCGTCGAACCCACCGAAGCCACTCCCGTTCCCGAAGGAACGATGCCTGCCAACGCGGTTTTAGAAACGCCCACAGTTTCCTTTGAGGATGTTATCAAAGATACGCGCAAAATCGAAGGCTTATTTACCCTCTACAAAAACGACGAAACGGGTCAACTGTTCTTAGAACTGTCGCCGAAGCAACTCAACCAAAACTTTCTGCTAGTGATGACCCTCTCGCGCGGCATTGGAGAAGCGGGATTGTTAAGCGGAATGCCATTAGGAGATGTCTTATTTCAATTCCGCCACCGCAACGATAAAGTGGAGTTTGTCGTCCCCAATATTTACCTCCGCAACCGTCCCGAAGACCCCAGTACCAGAGCGGGCGATCGATCGTTTAGCGAATCGACTTTATATTCTCTCCCCATCGTTGCCGAACATCCGGAACGCCAGACCCTTTTAATTGATTTGGGCGATCTCGTATTACAGCGCGATATTTCCGGTTTGTCGGGCGTCATTTCCTATTTTCTGGGCGGCGGTTACGGTGTCAACTCAGACCAATCTTACGTGAATGAAGTCAGCGCCTTTCCCGCCAACATCGAGATCGAATCCGTGCAAGGTTTTTCCGGCAGCGGCAGCGACTATCTCTCCACCCTTCCCGACAATCGCGCCTTCAGTTTGGGCATCCACTACAGCATTTCCCAACTCCCCAACGACGGCTACCAACCCCGCCTCGCCGACGAACGGGTTGGTTACTTCATCACCGCTTACCGCAACCTCGCCGACGATACCAGTCGCGATCCCTTCGTCCGCTACATTCAACGCTGGCACTTAGAAAAGCAAGATCCCACTGCCGAACTGTCGCCGCCGAAAGAGCCGATCGTCTTTTGGATCGAAAATACCGTGCCGCCGGAGTACCGAGACGCCATTCGCAAAGGGGTTTTGTCGTGGAATGCGGCGTTTGAAAAGGCGGGATTTCTCAACGCGATCGAAGTGCGACAAATGCCCGACGATGCCGACTGGAAACCCGAAGACATCCGCTACAACACCATTCGCTGGTCTACTAGTTTTCAATCCATGTTTGCCGGAATCGGACCGTCGCGGGTGAATCCCATCACCGGACAAATCCTCGATGCCGATATTCTCATCGATGCCAACGTCGTCCGCTTCGCCCAGGAAGAGTGGACGACCTATTTCGGTTCGGAAACCGCCCAGTCGCCCCTATCCGGGGAATTTTGCCAGCTTGACAATAAGTTGTGCCACTCCCTGTCGCCCCAACCGCGCCTCGATCCGTCGGCGCTGAGCGACCGCCTGCCCTTTGCCAATCCCTACCGCCTGAATTGTAACTGTCCTTCCTGTATGGGACAAGTGGCGATGGGGGCGATGGCACTGTCGCTGTTGCAAAATGCCCAACCGGGAGACGAAACCGTTCGGGAGTACGTGAATCAGTATTTGCAATACCTCGTCGCCCACGAAGTGGGGCATACTCTGGGATTGCGGCATAACTTCCACGGCAGCACGCTGTTGTCGCCGGAAGAACTCAACAACCCGGAAATTACCCGCACGCGGGGCATGGTGTCCTCGGTGATGGACTATACCCCCGCGAATCTCGCCCCGCCGGGACAACCCCAGGGGGATTACTTCCCCACCATCGTCGGACCCTACGATAATTGGGCGATCGAATACGGTTACAAAGTTGCCCCCAACCCCCGCCGGGAAGGGCAATTCCTGGAAAATATCGCCCAACGCGCCCCCCAACGGGAATTCGCCTACGGAACCGACGAAGATGCCTGGTCTCAAGTCGATCCGGCTGTCACTGCCTTCGATCTGAGCAGCGAACCTTTGCAATACGCGCGATGGCAAATGGAAAACGCCCGCCAAATGTGGACGAAATTGAACGATCGGGCGTTGCGGTCGGGGGAAGAGTACAGCGAACAGCGCGAGCGATTTAACTTAGTGCTGGTGTACTATTTCAATCAAGCGATGACCATTACCCGCTATATCGGCGGTCAGTCTTTCAATCGCGATCGCGCGGGCGATCCGGGGGGACGCTTGCCTTTCGAGCCGATTCCCGTGGACAAACAGCGGGAAAGTTTGGCGCTGTTGGAACAGTACGTGTTTGCCCCCAACGCCTTCGAGTTTCCGCCGGAATTACTCAACCAACTGGCGCCATCTCGCTGGAGTCATTGGGGCAGCGAAATCCCCGTCCTGCGCTTGGACTATCCCATTCACGATATCGTTCTCTTCGTCCAAGGCATCGTCCTCCACTCCCTGATGGATGGGGAACGCCTGGGTCGGTTGCGGGATTTGGAAGTGAAAACCCCACCAGGAGAGGCGCTCACCCTGCCGGAACTGTTTGAAACCCTACACCGCAGCATTTGGATGGAAGTGGGGCAATCGGAACGAGAAGCCACGCCCATTACCAGTTTCCGGCGATCGCTCCAGCGGGAACACCTGAATTTGCTGATTCAAATGGTGTTGGGTGAGGCGGAAGTGCCGGAAGATGCCCGCACTCTGGCGTGGTATCAACTCAACCAACTCGACGACGAGATTCGGGTGGCACTGCGCAAAAATGGGGACGATATGGATACCTATACCAAAGCGCATTTACAGGAAACTCGCGATCGCGTCCTCAAAGCTCTCGATGCCCAGTTTCAAACGAATTGATCGTTAGAGTTGTTTGGGGTTTGGGGTTTGTTAGTGGTTAGTTGTATATTGCTGATAACTGGTCACTGAACTCTGCTCCCCCTGCTCCCCCTGCTTCCCCTGCTTCCCCTGCTCCCCCGGCTCATCTCCACCGGAAACTGTCCGATCCCGAGTTGCGTAGCTCAAATCTCGATAGCGATAGTATGCCGCACATGCTCCTTCTGACGACACCATCGGTGCACCTAGCGGGTGTTCGGGGGTGCAAGTTTTGCCAAATTCCGGGCAGTCGTGAGGTTTTTTGAACCCTCGTAAAATGCTGCCGCTGATGCAGCGTTCGGGGGTCTTGGTTTCGGGGAAAGAAGGTGTGAATTGCTGGAGTTTTTCGGCAAAACGAAGCTGAGCATCGTAGCGTTGGTAGGGCGATCGCAAGGCTAAGCCACTAGCGGGAATTTCGCCGATACCGCGCCATTGTCGGGCGACGGGTTCAAACACGCGATCGATGAGAGTTTGGGCGGTGACATTTCCCTGTTTTTGTACCGATCGTTGGTATTGATTTTCTACCGTTGCCCGTCCGCTTTCGAGTTGCTTCAAACAGAGGTATAATCCTTGTAAAATATCGACGGGTTCAAAGCCGGTTACAACTAAAGGAACGCGATATTTTTGGGCGATCGGTTCGTATTGAGTATACCCCATCACCGTACAAACATGACCTGCTAATAAAAAGCCCTGAACTTGACAGTTGGGAGCGGATAAAATGGCTTCGATCGCCGGAGGAACGAGGACGTGGGAAACCAGTAAAGAAAAGTTCGGGATTTGTTGTTGTGCAGCTTGGTATACCGTCATTGCCGTGGCGGGGGCGGTAGTTTCAAAGCCAACCCCAAAAAAGACCACTTCTCGATCGGGATTTTCTCGAGCAATTTTTAAGGCATCTAAGGGAGAATATAAAATGCGAATATCGCCCCCTTTGGCTTTGACGCTGAGTAAATCTTTTTCCGTTCCCGGAACCCGCAACATATCGCCAAAAGAACATAAAATGACGTTGGGTAAAGCGGCGATCGCAATGGCTCGATCGATCGCTTCGGTTGGGGTGACGCAAACGGGACAACCGGGTCCGTGAATTAAGGTCACTTTATCGGGGAGTAGGGTATCTAAGCCGTATTTGACGATGGAATGAGTTTGCCCTCCGCATATTTCCATAATCGTCCAAGGGCAGGTGACTAATTGGGCGATCGCGGTGGCATATTTTTGGGTGAGTTCGGCATTGCGAAATTCATCAATGTATTTCATTTTTTATTACTGAATCCCCATCTCTTCTAAATCTTGTAAGGTTTCTCGAGCGGATTCTTCATCGACAATGCTGAGCGCAAAGCCAACGTGAACGATCGTGTAGTCGCCAATTTGGGCTTCGGGAACGCAAGCTAAACTCACTTCTCGGAGGATGCCGCCGAAGCTAACTTTTGCAGTTTTGGTTAAGGGATCGTCTCCAGAAATGCTGACGATTTTTCCGGGAATGGCTAAACACATTTTTAGGTTTCTGAGTGCGAAATTGTATTGTCTGGAAATGCGAACAAGTCGATCTTGACAAATCAGATAAAATAGGGGTTTGTTCTCGATTAAATTTTGGGTTTGATCGATGGGGAAAACTCTCTTAAAGCGGCATAAATTTGACCGACGGCTAAACCCCCATCATTACTCGGAATCCCTCGAGCGGTATAGACTTTATAGCCTAAGTTTTCCAGATAATCGCGCAGTTGGGAAAGCAGATATCGATTTTGGAAACAACCTCCAGAGAGAACGATATTTTGAGTGGGAAGCTGTTGGCTGAGGGAACGGACGATCGCCACCGCCATTTCTACCACCGTTTGATGAAACTTCGCGGCAATTATCCCCGTCGGTACGCCAGCTTCTATTTCTTTTAGGATAGCGATAAAAATAGGGTACGGATCGATTTGGAGGGGTAAATTTAAGGAAAATTTTGGATTGTGGGTCGGAATGATCGCGAAGGGGTAATGTTCTATCGCATCGGTAGTAGTCGCAGCAAACTCCAACCGCATCGCCGCTTCTCCTTCGTAGGTCATACTTTGACACAATCCCAATAGAGAAGCGATCGCATCGAAAAGCCGCCCCATACTCGAAGTCAGAGGCGTATTAATGCGGCGATCGAGAATTGTTTTAAACGCTTTAATTTCGGCGGGAGAATGCCCTTGCAAGGGGGGTAAATGGGGTAAATTCCAAACCGCTTCGCCGCAGGCATCCGCCAGTAACCCCAACGCGATTCGCCACGGCTGTTTGACGGCTTTTTCGCCACCGGGTAAGTGGAAGGGTGTCAGATGCGCCACTCGTTGCCAACCTTCGGGGGTAACGCTCATAAATTCGCCGCCCCAAATTGTGCCATCCAAACCATATCCCGTGCCATCCCAAGCCAAACCTAAAACGGGTTCGTCGAGTTGATGTTCTGCCATGACGGCGAGGATGTGGGCGTAGTGATGTTGAACGGGTAAAACCGGGATGTTTAAACTTTGGGCAAATTGAGTCGATCGATAGTCCGGATGGGCGTCGCAAACCACTAAATCCGGCTGAAAGTCATACATTTGGCTCAGATCTCGAATCGTATTTTCAAACGTTCTTAAAGCCTCCAAATTTTCCAGATCGCCGATGTGTTGGCTGAGGAAAATTTGCCCGTCGAAATAGAGGGCGATCGTATTTTTGAAGTGACCGCCAACGGCTAAAATTTTCCGGGTTTTGTCCCCGAATTCCGGTACGGGAAGGGGCAATGGGGCGTATCCGCGCGATCGCCGCAACCACAGGGGATCGTCACCCAACAGCGCCATCACCGAATCGTCCACCGGACGGACGATCGCTCGATCGTGTACCAAAAAGCCGTCGGCAATCCCCCGCAACTCCTCCACAGCGGCAGTTTCGTCGGTGCAGATGGGTTCGCTGGCGCGGTTGCCACTGGTTGCCACCACCGGAAAACCCAGACCTCGCATCAGCAGGTGGTGTAGCGGCGTGTAGGGTAACATGACGCCGAGATGGGGGTGTCCGGGGGCGATGCTGGGGGCGAGATCGCTGTCTGCACGACGCGGCAAGAGGACGATGGGGGCTTGGGGCGATCGCAACTGTGCGGCGGCGGCAGGGGAGACGGCACAATCGCGATCGATCCCCTCCAAATTGGGGTACATCAGCGCCAAAGGCTTGCCGGGACGATATTTACGCTGGCGCAGGGTTTGCACGGCAGTTTCGTTCCGCGCATCTACCATCAGATGAAATCCCCCCAAGCCTTTTACCGCCAGGATTTGCCCCGCCGCCATCGCCGAAATTGCCTGTTGCAATGCCGCTTCCGTTCTGGCGACAACGTTACCTTCAACATCCCAAAATTCCAGTTGGGGACCGCAGCGGGGGCAAGCATTGGGTTGCGCGTGGAACCGTCGATCGCGCGGATTGTCGTACT
The DNA here is from genome assembly GCA_015295945.1 of Oscillatoriales cyanobacterium M59_W2019_021. Classification (GTDB taxonomy): domain Bacteria; phylum Cyanobacteriota; class Cyanobacteriia; order Cyanobacteriales; family Geitlerinemataceae; genus DVED01. The sequence continues at coordinate 75,117 of DVED01000139.1, forward strand.
CTGCCTGACAGTCGGGACACATGGCAAACCGAGACATGGTGGTGAGAGGGCGATCGTAAGGCAACCCCCGAATGATGCTGTAACGCGGTCCGCAGTGGGTGCAGTTGGTGAAGGGGTAGCGATAGCGGCGATTGCGGGGATCGAAAATTTCGTTTAAACAGTCTTGGCAGGTGGCAGTTTCGGGCAGAATCAGCGCGGTTTTTTCTCCCCCCGTACTGGGGACGATCGCGAATTCAGTATAGCCGATCGGTTCTTGCCATCGAACTTGCCGCGATCGCACTTGTGCTAAGGGGGGTAATTCCGCATCGAAGCGATCGAGAAATTGCTGCAATTGGGAAGCATTTCCTTCCAGTTCGATGGAAACGCCACCTGCGGAATTGCTCACCCAACCCACCAAGTTGAGTTCCGTTGCCAACCGATAGACGAAGGGGCGAAATCCTACCCCTTGAACGGCTCCGGCGATCGCGAGTTGTAGGCGTTGGAGAGGGGGCATTTTCGATGAATTAAAAATTAAAAATGGGAAGAGGGGGGCGTTGGGCGATCGGATTGGGTGTACCACATTTGACCCAATTGTAGGGGCAAATGGTATTTGCCCTTTCTTTCCGATGTATCGCATCCCCGCGTGCGATATACCCATTTTTACGGAATGCGGGCGCGGGGAACCTGAGTTTGACCGGGCAAAGTCGGCATTCGTTCCGGGCAATCGCATAACATTCCCAGATGATAAATGGGATTTCCTTGCTAACATCTCGATCGCCCTCCTCCAGTTTTTGAATTAGGGCGATCGTCCGATTGGCAAAGGCAACCGCCAATTCTGGATCGTCATAGGTTTCCAAGATTTCCCGAACGCAATCGGGTGTCTCTATCCTCGGACAGTGAGGATAAATTTCTTCCAGTTCGCGATCGAAGCAATCTTTAAAAGCTTGACGACACGATCGAGCGATTTCGAGTAAGTCTTGACGTTTGAAATTAGAAAACAATTGTTCCCAATCGACGGGGTCAATTGTAAGCGTTTTTTTATCGATAAAGCGATCGCCCGTTAATTGAGATTTTAATTGATCGATGTCCGGACGATCGGGATTATCTAGTTTTCGCCCAACTCCTCATCGACAAAGATTTCCCAGCTCCCCGGATCGGGATAGGCGCAAAGAATGGCTTCGCGCAATGGTTTGCGATCGTCTTTCGACGGGTTCAGCATCCGTTATTACTTATTACTTAAAGTCTCCATTACTCCGGTTCGATTCCCAGCGATCGCAGTTGGGCGGCTAACCGTTCGGCGCGTCGTTCGGCAGCTTCTTTCGCTTGCCGTTCTTCTTCGGCACGTTGCCGTTCGATTTCGACTAACTCGATCCCCCACAACAACAAGTCCCCAGCTTCATCCCACCATCGCAGCCAATATCCCGTCCGATTTTCTCGCGTTCCCTGCCAAATACCGAGAAACAAATCGAGTTGGGAAATCCAGTAGCTCTATTCCAGAACGCCCCGTAACATTCTACGGTGTTGGTTTGTGTGAAGATTTTCTAATCTGCTTCGTCGGGCAACCGCCGCCCCTTTATCTTCCCTTTATCCTAGAGACAGAGGAGTCTACCGAGTCGGTAAAAACTAGGACATATGGGCGATACAATCAGGGCATCGGAACGCGGATTACAACTGATCGACATCGCCAGACGCCGTAAGGGTTGGACGAAATACAGCAGTCCGATTTGGTGGGACACTGCCCATACGTCCAAGGCGACACTCAGTCGATTTTTGGCAGGGCATCGCATCGAACGGGAAACCTTTATCGAGATTTGCGCGGCAGTGGGGATTCCCAACTGGCAGGATATTGTCGATCTCTCGCCGGAACCGATCGATCCGGATCTGGAGCGAGATTACCGACGAGCCACGGGTGAAAGCGGCACCCCAACGAAAACGGTTTCCATCGGCTACAGCGATCGCCATCCCAGCCAAAACATCGCGCGGCAATTTTACCGAGCGTTTCGAGACGCGGGATATCACCCCTTTCTCATCGGCGACGATCGCCAGCGGGGGTTCACCTGGACGCAAACTTTAGATTCGGCATTGCAACAGAGCGATTATTTGTTGCTGCTGCTCGATCGAGAGGGTGCCAAAAGCGAGATGGTGACGGAAGTGGTGCAGCGAGCCAAAGAGAGCGATCGTCCGCCGGAAATCTTGCCGATTTGCGTCGATTTACCGGAGATAGGGTTTCTCAATCCGGATCTGCAAGGTCACTTGCAACCCATCAAACCGCTCGATTGGAGTTTTTCGGGAGATAACCGCAATGTCGTTCGGGAGGTGTTCGATTCGATCGCCCAATCCCGTTCCTGGCGGCGATCGGAAAACGACATCGCACCCATTATCGACGCGGGATCGACCCATAGCACCCCGCCGTTACCCACTGCCGCACCGGAACTGGAATTGCCCAACGGACAAGTGGAACTGGTGTCGCAGTTTTACATTCCCCGTCCGCCGATGGAAACGCGGGCGATGGAATTTGTCACCCAACCGGGGGCGTTGATTCGGATTAAAGCGCCCCGCCAAATGGGTAAAACCTCGTTGATGGCGCGGTTGCTGGCGCACGCCGAACGGTGCGGACACCGTAAAGTTTCCCTCAGTTTTCAATTGGCAGATGCGAGTGTTTTTACCGATTTAGATCGATTTTTACAGTGGTTTTGTGCCAGCATCGGACGCCGCTTAAAACTGGAAAATCGGTTAAGCGAATATTGGGATGAAATTTTCGGCAGTAAAGATAATTGCACGGCGTATTTTGAGGAATATGTGTTACCGGAATTAGATGCGCCGTTGGTGTTGGGATTGGATGAGGTCGATCGGGTGTTTCAATATCCGGCGATCGCGGGGGATTTTTTCGGGTTGTTGCGAGCTTGGCACGAAGATGCGAAAAATCGCGAGATTTGGCGCAAATTACATTTAGTGGTGGTGCATTCGACTGAAGTTTACGTGCCGATGGATTTGAATCAATCTCCGTTTAATGTGGGGTTGCCCGTAGAGTTACCGGAGTTTTCGTCCCAACAAGTTGAAGAGTTGGCAAAGCGGCACGGATTGAATTGGCAAACCTCTCAAGTCACTCGTTTAATGGAGATGGTGGGAGGACATCCCTATTTGGTTCGACTGGCACTCTATCATGTAGCAAAAGGCGATTTATCCTTAGATGAATTTTGGAAAACTGCCCCCAGTTTATCCGGTTTGTATGGCGATCACCTGCGCCGTCACTGGTGGAATTTACAACAGTATCCCGACTTACTCGAGGCGATCAAACGGGTGGCGCGATCGCCGGAACCTATCCGTGTAGAAGCCATTTTAAGTTTCAAACTGTATAGCATGGGATTGGTGAGTGTGGGTAGCAATACAGTGACAATTAGCTGTCAGTTATATCGCCAATATTTTAGAAATTGCTTCGGCATCGATTGAAAACTCATGACCTTTCATTACTATCAAGTTGGAGGAAGCGTACCCCTCGACTCGCCGACTTACATCTACCGTCAAGCTGATGAGGATTTATATCGAGGGTTGAAAGCAGGAGAATTTTGCTACGTTCTCAATTCCCGACAGATGGGAAAATCTAGTTTGCGGGTGCGAACGATGCAGCGATTGCAAGCTGAAGGCATTGCTTGTGCCAGTATTGATTTGATGCGAATTGGCAGTAAAGATATTACGCCCGATCGATGGTATTTAAGTTTTTTATCCCAACTTGCCAACATTTTTTCGCTATCCATTAGTCCTCGCAGCAAGTTAAAAGCTTGGTGGCAAGAGTTAGAAGGGTTTTCGCCCTTGCATCGTTTTGAAGCCTTTTTAGAAGAGGAATTATTGGTGGAAATTGACGATCGCCCGATCGTTATTTTTATCGATGAGATTGATAGTATTCTTCGGTTAAACTTCTCTTGTGACGATTTTTTTGGATTTATTTGTTCTTGTTATAATCGCCGTGCCGAAAATCAAGCTTATCGTCGGTTGACTTTTTCATTTTTAGGCGTTGCGACCCCTTACGATCTCATTTGCGATCACCAAAATCAATCTTTTAATATCGGTCGGGCGATCGAACTAACGGGATTTCAAAAACACGAAATTACGCCTCTATTTCAAGGACTTCAAGGCAAGGCAATTCAACCAAATGTGGTACTATCTGCCGTTCTCGATTGGACGGGAGGACAGCCGTTTCTCACCCAAAAACTGTGCAAACTCATTCAGAGTTATCCTTTGCCAATTTCGGCGGGAATGGAAGCCGATATCGTTGCTAATATCGTTCGATCGAACATTCTGGAAAACTGGGAATCCCAAGACGAACCTACCCATCTCAAACATATTCGCGATCGCCTCACCTTTGCCAACAAACCTTATCTGTTAAAACTCTACCGTCAAATTTTACAACGGGGCGAAATTCCCGCAGATAATAAACTCGAATCTCTCGAACTTCAGCTTTCGGGTGCAGTCGTCAAACAAGATGGAAAGCTGAGAATTTACAACCGAATTTATGCTGAAATTTTCAATCTAGATTGGGTGGCAGAAGTATCGGAAAGCGATGATAAACCTCTATTCACTTTGAACGATCCGGATTTGCAGTGGATCGAACGAGAAGTTACCGCACCCCTGATTTCACAACCGCCGATTTTTGCGATCGAATCCGAATCGATCGACGATCGAAAAATTGATGACGAACAACTGATTTACGATCATTGGATCTATTGGGTCGATCGAGAATTACCATCTCAGACGATCGAGCGGTTTCGCCAACTGTTTATTATCGGGGCAAATTATCCCGATCAAAATATCGAAAAAGCACTGTACAAACTAGTTTTATTTGTCGATGGAACGTCAAATTTTAAGAATTTAATCTATCGATGTTGTATGATTATCATAAATCACTGGTTTAGTCAGAGAAAGCGATCGGCAATTGTCGAACTCGTTCGCATCTTAGAAGAAGAAAATTCTCCCCAAAAAATCGTCAATTCTTTATCGGGTTGTGCCGCTCGCGTGCAAGAGTTGAGCGCTTCATTTATCCACAGTGAGGAATTCAAACAGCTAAAACGCTGGGCGGCAATTCAAGGAAAAAGAGACGATCAATCTTTTTCGCAGAAAAAACCGTTAATTCAACTGATCGATCGATATCCGTATCTCGATCCCGATGCGTTGATATCGCAAAATAGTTCGATCGAAGAACGGCAAGTGCTTTGCAAACTTTTACAAAAGCGCCAGCGTAAATTTGAAGCCAATCTGTTTCGCTACGCCAAATATTTATTCAACGATAAAACGCCCGTCATTTTGCAGCCCAATCCTACGCTGCTAAGAGAAGATAAACTAGCAAAAGCGCTGCAAGAGTTTATGGGGAAAGTGGAAAATTCGAGTAATTATAAGGCGATATCACGTCAATTTTTAAGCCAGCTTAAAAGTCGAGCGTCATCTTACAAAGAGTTTAAGTCACAGCTTTACGAATACTTGATTTCCAATATCGATCCTCGGTATGGCAAACATCATTTCTACCAAAAACTCGATCGCCAGCTATCCCAAATTTTACCCGAAAGTAACGATCGACCGTTAACTAAAATTTTGGTGATGCAAACCTGCCATCAATTATTCGAGTTTTTGGTTGCCAGTCCTACCGATTTGAAAAATTTTCAACTGTTTATCGATTTAACCGGAAATCTAGGCATTACCAAAACTATGGGACTTTTACTTAAAATATCTTTACTTTCTCACGGGATCGATCCCCAGTCGATAAGCAATTTAGAAAAACGATTTTCCATCTTGTTCAAGCATTACGAAAATGATAGTATTGAAGAACGAGCTTGGCTGATCGAAACCTTAGAAAATTTAAACGTGGCGCTGGCAACAAATTTTAGTAAAATCGATATTTCAGTTTTCTAAACCTTCTCGATCTCTGGCAAATTGAATTATGGCTGATTATCAATATCAAGTTGGAGGCAGTTTAACCCTCGAATCGCCAACTTACGTCTGGCGACAAGCGGATGAGGATTTATACCGGGGGTTAAAAGCGGGAGAATATTGTTACGTTCTCAATTCCCGGCAAATGGGAAAATCTAGCTTGCGGGTGCGAACGATGCAGCGATTGCAAGCGGAAGGTGTTGCCTGTGCGGCGATCGATTTGACGCGCATTGGATCTCAGCAAGTTTCCTTGGAACAGTGGTATGCGGGAATTGTTAGAAATCTGTGGAGTAGCTTTAATTTAACCAAAAAAGTTAACCTTCGTAGTTGGTGGCGCGAGCAAGATTATCTGTCTTCTGTCCAACGCCTCAGTGAATTTATTGAAGATGTAATTTTAGAAGAAGTTTCCCAGAATATTGTTATTTTTATCGATGAAATTGATAGCGTTCTCAGTCTCGGGTTTAACGTCGATGATTTCTTTAAATTAATTCGGTTTTGCTTTAACGAACGAGCCTCGAATCGAACATATAGCCGCCTCAGCTTTGCCTTACTCGGTGTTGCCTCTCCTGCCGATCTCGTTGCCTTACTTGGCACGAATTCCGCTGAAAATTCTACTCCAACGAGAAACCTCGGGACACCATTTAATATCGGCGTCCCCATCGAACTAACCGGATTTCATTGGCGAAATATGAGACCTTTGTGTTGGGGAATCGAGAGACAAGCTAGACAACCTGAAGTCCTACTTTCAGAAGTTTATAAATGGACGAGAGGACAACCTTTTTTGACGCAAAAAATTTGCAAGATCGTTCAGACTTACGAACAGCAGATCGCAGCAGGAGAAGAAAGTCGAGTTATCGAAAATATCGTTCGATCGCAAATTGTTGAAAATTGGGGATCTCAAGACGAACCCGAACATTTAAGAACGATTCGCGATCGCCTGTTACTGGGCAAATATAAAGACAAATTACTGCATCTGTACCAGAAAATTCTTCGCCACGGAGCCATTGAGTTTGAGAATACACCCGAACAATTAGAATTACGTCTGACGGGTTTGGTAGTTCACAGCAACGGCAAGTTAAAAGTGTTTAACCGAGTTTATGCTGCGGTTTTCGACCAAGCTTGGCTGAACCCAATTTTAGAAGCAGAGAAAGCTACAAAACCTGCACCTATTGAGATCGTGTCGCTTTCTCTGCAACTCGATGGCGATCTCCCGATTTCTGAATGCGGACTGGACTACATCCGACTGCAACAACTTCTGGCGACGCAACAATGGCGTGATGCCGATCTCGAAACGCGAGATTTGATGCTGCAAGCGGTCAATCGACACGGTGCAGGTGACTTCAGACCCGAGGATTTTCAACACTTTCCCCGTACTGATTTACGAACGATCGATCGCCTTTGGAATCAAGCTAGCAAAGGACGTTTTGGCTTCGGCATTCAAGCTCGAATTTGGCAGGAAGTCCGAGATCGGGGTGGGTCAGACTTCCAAATCAAGGATCGTTTCGGCGATCGATTGGAATGGCGATCTCGTCGGTTCTGGAAACCTTACCCTAGTCTCAACTTTACCCTAGATGCACCCGAAGGACACCTGCCGATGGCGTGGACGGGTTATTCTGGCAATGACAGTCGGGTAACGGAATTGAAGATTTTCTTCGATCGATTCGCAACGTGCGATCGAGATGCTGCCAACTCAAGCAACCCTGAAGCCGATCTCCTCCTTCCCCAAAAGATTGATTACACCCGACTCCGCTACCTCCTCACCGCCGGACAATGGCAATCTGCCAATCTCGAAACCCAGCGAATTTTACTCAAAATCGTCGATCGCGTGGCTGAAAATTCCTGGCGATTGGAAGATGTGGGGAATTTGACAGACGGAGATTTGCACGTTCTCGATCGCCTGTGGACTCAATACAGCGACGGACGTTTCGGCTTCAGCATCCAACAGCAAATTTGGCAAAACCTCGCCATCATTCGATCGACCTCTCAACGCATCGAACAGTTTATTCAGCTTGTGGGATGGCGAGACAGTCGTCACTGGAAATCTTGGGATTGTCTCACCTTCTCATTGAAATCCCCCGCCGGACACCTTCCCAGTTTCGTCGCTCCCCCAGCAGGTGGAGTCTCTCAGTCGTTATTGCTTTCCTACTTCCTGGGACGCTGGGAAGAGTGCCAGAAGCAGCAACGCAACGCCGCCACCACATTGGATCGGTTACCCGATTTTGCCGGAGGCATCCACTGCACCCCCCTCAAGCACTTTCTTCTCGGTCAGCAGTGGCAGGCAGCTGAAAAGGAAACCGTCGAACAAATCCTGAAAATCGCCGGGTGTCCAACCCCCGGACAACTGTCTGTCGAGGCAATCGAACGCTTACCCTGCGAAGCTTTACTCGGTCTCGATCGCCTGTGGGTCAGTGCAACTCAGAGTCAGAGTTGGATCTGGTTGAGTTTCCGGAACCAACCCCGTCATATTTGGGGAAAACTCCTTCCCGCATTGTTTGCTAAATTGACCAATTGTTACGCATCAGACAAGTGAGTCAATCGGTGAGTCAAAACCGATCGATTTATTGCGACAAATATTGAAGCATTTCGCCTCGAAAACCCTCTTATCGTAGAAATAGAAATCCGAAAGCACTGGAGGGAATGATGTTCGCACTAACTGTTGACTCCGCCAAACAATTCGCACGCGATCGGTTCCAAAAAACCGCGATCGTCTTAGCCGCAACGTCTGCCTTAGCTTGGCTTCCCAATTTAGCACCCGTTGCCGCTCAATCGAAACCCAATCTTCCCAAAATTCCGATCGTTCGCGAAGAACTCACCCCGCAAGAATTAACCGTTTACGAACGAGCCGAAGCCGATCTTCCTGAAGATTACTATATTTTATACCGCATTGTCGAACTCATGGCTCGCGTTAACGATCTCGACGATTTACCCTGGCGGGTGGCAATTTCTACCGTCGATGAAGAGTCTGGCGATTGTATTAATGCGTTTGCCAGCCAAGCAAATCTAATTTATTTTTGCAAAGGAATGCTCGATCGATTAGCTGGAGATGTCTCGGCGGTGGCTTGCGTGGTGGGTCACGAAATGGCACATCACCAACTGCAACACATTCCTACTGGGGTGGCAGCATGGGATAAAGGATTTGAAGAAATCGAAAAAATTGAAGATGAAGAAGATCGCCAGGAACGCATAGAAGCATTCATCGAACAGATGGAGGAATTGAGCCGCACTCAAGAGTTAGAAGCCGATGCGATGGGATATCAATACGCAACCGCAGCGGGTTTTGAGCCGGAAGGTTGCTTGCGTGTGATGCGCGTTTTATCCCGATTGCCGGGAAGTTTAATCGAGCGATCGCACCCCACTGCTCCGGCTCGGATTGAAGCGATTCAAGGCTTAATTGAAGCGTCATCTTCTGCAACGATCGAAGTAACGACAATCGATCGAACTGACAACTTAGAACCGCTCACCTATTCCTGGTTGGAAGAAGAAAAACTATTGCGCGTCGATTCCGATCGCGGCGGTTCGTTCGTGGAAGACTGGGAAAATCGATTCGGTCAAAACTCGGAAGAAGGTGAAGATCCTGTCGTTGAGACGGTTTCAACGTCCCAATAAAGAAAAGTAATTTGATTCAAATCGCACCAATTTTTCACATAGAAAGCAGAAACAATCGAGGTCATCATGTTAGAACTTCTCGTGGGATTTACCTTAATCGGATCGTTCGCCGCTAGTGTGATAAATCCTCCCCAAAAGCCGAAACCCAAGCCGTCAGAATCCTTGAAAACCCTAGAAGCCATGTTACTGGTTGCCGTTCTCGATAAATCGTTTAACGATACCGATCGCGAGAAAATAAACAAGGCGATCGAAGCACTCAAATCGTAAACATCACGCTAGCATTTAGCTGTTAGTTATTAGCTCCTCTATCTTGAATTCAATCGCACCATTTTCTGATTTCTAACAGCTAATTATTTTCTTTCGTATTCCTTCTCGATCGGACTTACTTATGCCTTCGTCTAAAACTTCTTATTCTACGGAGACCAAAACCAAACTTCGGGATGTTTTCGCCAATACGCCGCGCATCATCAACCTAGTTTGGAAAGCCATCCCGCGACTATTTATCGTATCGATCGCGCTAACGTTGATTATTGCCGCTATTCCGCCGATCGAACTGTACGTGAATAAACTGGTTGTCGATTTCGTCGTCAACTCGATCGGCAAACCATCGATCGTTTGGAAAACATTAGGACTATTACTTACCTTCCGAATTAGTTTGGGTTTAGGCAAAGAAGCGCTCAATCAAATTAACTTTTACATCAAGATGCTAGTCCGAGATAGCTGCCTGGTTCATACCGAAAATGCACTGCTCGAACAAGCCATTCGTCTTGACTTAGCGCATTACGAACTTCCCGAATTTTACGACACCCTCAAACGCGCGCAAGAAGGCGGCAGTAACTATCCCGTCATGGTGTTAGAATCTCTCACGCGAATGTTCGGTCAAATCGTCAGTTTTGCCGGATTGTTAGTCTTATTGCTGCGTTTTAATGTGGGAATTATGCTGCTCTTACTGCTGAGCGTGTTACCCACACTCTTTGTGAGTTTGCGATTTTCAAAGCTGCATTTTTGGATGAAACGCCATCAAACTCAATCTTGGAGAATGGCACATTATTTGCAAGACGTGATGACCGAAAATGAGTTTGCTAAAGAGGTGCGTTTGTTCGATCTCGGGAACTATTTATTACAGCGATGGCAGACCATTCGCTATCAATTCAATCGCGAATTCGCGCAACTCACGCGCCGACAGTCATCTGTCAGTGGAGTCGCTCAAGTTCTCACGAATGTTGGATTTTATGCCGCTTATGGTTGGGCAATTTTGAAAACGGTACGCGGTCAGATTTCCCTGGGAGACTTTACGATGTATACCGGAGCTTTCGAGCAATCTCAAGGTCTTTTACAAGGCATCTTAGAAAGCTTTTCCCACGTTTACGAGTTCAATCTGTACGTCTCTCAATACTTCGACTTTCTCAACTTGAAACCGCAAGTTCTCAATCCTAATAATCCGCGATCGTTCCCCAATCCCTTGCAATCTGGATTAGAACTGAAAAACGTCAGTTTTACCTATCCTGGTGCGAGCAAACCGACGCTGAAAAATATCAACTTAACAGTCAAACCCGGAGAAAGTATCGCACTGGTGGGAATCAACGGTGTGGGAAAAACCACGCTGCTGAAGTTGTTAACTCGCTTGTACGATATCGACTCGGGAGAAATCACCTTTGATGGGATTAGAATCGATCGCCTAGATTTACAAGATTTACGTCGCAATATCGGCATTATCTTTCAAGACTTTGCTCGATATAACTTAACGGCACAGGATAATATCGGATTTGGTAATTTACCCGAACTTGAAAATTTATCGCTGATCGATCGCGCGGCAGACAATGCCGGAGCAAAACCGACCATTTCCGGTTTGGAATCAGGCTATCAAACAGTATTAGGAAAGGTGTTCGATGGCGGAACCGATTTGTCGGGAGGACAGTGGCAAAAAATCGGTTTAGCTCGTGCTTTTACCATTGCCGCTCCCATTTTAATTTTGGACGAACCCACCGCCGCTTTAGATGCGATCGCCGAATACGAATTGTTTCAAAAGTTTCGCCAACTCACAAAAGGAAAAATGACCTTTTTTGTCAGTCACCGCTTTTCTACCGTGTTACTTGCCGATCGCATTGTCGTTCTCGATAACAGTCAAATCGTGGAAGTTGGCAGTCATGAAGAGTTGATGACAAAAGATGGATTATACGCTCAAATGTTCCGCCTGCAAGCTTCGAGCTATAACGGCTAGCAATTAGCTCCCGTCAATTCAATTTCAAACAACTGAATATTCTCGATCGTCCCGTTCTTCTCAGTTCGGTTCTCGGATCGCGCTGCTCGATTTCTCGTGTCGATCGTCTCGTGTTGGATTTTTTGAGAGGTGTTATGCGTTTACTATCCCGTTCTTTTCTGCTGGTTTCTATCCTGTTTACAGTAAAAATACCAAGCCAAAATTCTCTAGGTTTAACCTCAAATATTTTATCTTTGTCCGCAACACAAAACGAGCGCATTCAGCCTAAATCTGAAGAACCAAACTGTCGAGTCTATTCCTGTCCGCCAGGAGGAACCCGATTCTCCAAACCCGAATCTACATTGTTTAAATCTCGGTTTTCTTACCGCCAAACCTCCAGCAAAATTGCCACGGAAACATCAGAAACCGATCCCTGCGATTTCCGAAGCGATCGCTGCGAACCCGGCGGATCGGTTTCAAAAGATCCACCTCAACAATCCGCTTAATTCCAAATGACCGAAATTGGTAATGGGTAATGGGTAGAGACCCACTTATTACTTATTACTTCAAACCTCCAAACCTCCATCCAAATTTTCGCTACACTGACAAATAGTCCCTTTACCCCCATCCGCATCGCTTTGCAACCGATCGTCGAAGTTCAATCTCTCGGGAAAGTCTACCCCGTCGCCGTCAAAGAACCCGGATTTCGGGGAACTTTGCGCCATTTCTTTCGCCGCACCTATCGCCAAATCGAAGCAGTACGCGATGTTTCCTTCCGGATCGAACCCGGCGAAGTGGTGGGGTTTCTCGGTCCCAACGGTGCCGGGAAAACCACCACCCTGAAAATGCTGACGGGGTTGATCCATCCCTCCTCGGGAAGTGCGCGGGTGGCGGGATACGTCCCCTTCGATCGCGCCGAACCCTTCTTACAAAAAATCACCTTGGTGATGGGACAAAAGCAACAACTGATTTGGGACTTACCCGCGTTGGATTCGTTGCGGATTAATGCGGCAGTGTACGGATTGAGCGATCGCGCCTTCCAATCGCGACTTGCCGAGTTAACCGACTTACTCTCCCTCCACGGCAAACTCAACCAACCCGTTCGCAAACTCTCCCTCGGCGAACGGATGAAAGCGGAACTCCTGGCGGCATTGCTGCACCAACCCCAAGTCTTATTTCTCGACGAACCCACTCTGGGATTGGATGTCAACGCGCAAGTGGGGGTGCGCGAGTTTCTGCGGGAGTACAATCGGCGGACGGGTGCGACGATTTTGCTCACCAGTCACTACATGGCGGACATTACCGCATTGTGCGATCGCGTGATTTTGATTCACGCCGGACAACTGATTTACGATGGCAGTTTGGACGGATTGCTCGATCGATTTGCACCGTATCGGGAAGTGCAGGTAGAACTGGCACAACCCCGATCCGAAGCGGAATTAAAAGTTTATGGGGAAATCGAGGCGATCGAAGGTCAATCGGTGCGATGGTTGGTCAAACGCGATACCCTTACTGCGACCGTATCCCGAATGCTTGCCGAACTAGACGTTGCCGACCTTACCGTCACCGATCCGCCGATCGAAGAAGTCATCGGTCGCGTGTTTGAAACGGGAGTTGTGGATAAGTAATCAGTCCGAAGGTCGATCGATGTTACTCTGTCATTGCGAAGGGAATATTGACCCCCATTTTCAACCCGCCAGAAACAACGTGTTCGACTTACTCCTCATCGCGACCCTAGGCTTCCTCGGCAGTTTCGGTCACTGTGCCGGAATGTGCGGTCCGCTGGCGATCGCCTTTTCCCTCTCCCAACAGCGTCCAGAATCGCCGAATTGGTATGACAGTCTCGCGTTCCACCTCTTACTCAACCTGGGACGGATTGTCAGTTACGCACTTGTCGGCACGATCTTAGGCGGCGTGGGGTCGGTGTTAATTGCCAGCGGTCAACTGGCAGGCATCGGTAGCGGTTTCCGGCAAGGGATGGCGATGCTCGCCGGGTTGATGCTGATTGGGTTCGGACTGAGCCATATTCGACCGGACTTTCTCCCCCGACTGCCGATCGTCCACCCAATTCAAGGACAGTTGCACGATCGATTTTCGCGCGGCATGACCCAACTTTCCCTGCAATCTCAGTGGTGGATACCCGCGATTTTAGGCAGCATTTGGGGGTTGATTCCCTGTGGGTTTCTGTATGCGGCACAGCTTAAGGCAGCGGAAACCGGGAGTCCGATTTGGGGTGCGGCGACGATGCTGGCATTCGGACTGGGAACCACACCGACGATGTTGGGAGTGGGGGTGTCGGCGGCGAAGTTGAGCGAAACTCAGCGATCGCAACTGTTCCGCCTGGGGGGTTGGGTGACGCTAACCGTGGGGATTCTCACGCTGCTGCGAACCGATGCCATGGTCGATCTCACCGGACACGGGTCGCTGTTGCTGCTGTTGCTGGCACTGGTGGCGCGTCCCATTTCCCGGTTCTGGAGTTTCCCGCTTCAATACCGTCGTGCCATCGGTGTGGGTGCGTTCGTCCTGGCAGTGGCGCATACCGCGCATATGATGGAGCATACCTTAAATTGGCAACTCGGGGCGATCGCCTTTATGGTTCCCCTCCATCGCTGGGGGTTGTGGTTGGGAACTACCGCGTTGGTGTTGATAACTCCGGCGGCGTTTACGAGTTTCGATCGCTGGCAACAAGCTTTGGGAAGACGCTGGCGGCAGATTCATTTATTAGCGGTTCCCGCGACAATTTTGGCGGCAATTCATGCGGTGTTAATCGGGTCGAACTATTTAGGAGAATTGGCGCTCGATAGGGAACACCAACTGCGATCGATCGCCTTGGGAGTGACCGTGCTATCGGTCTTTTTGGTGCGATCTCGTTGGGTTTGGTCGTTCGTCTCGCGGGAACAATTTTACGTGAGGTCGGGACAGTCTTCGCCGGAAATTTTGGGCGATCGCGATCGGAACGCTTAGGAAATTTTGTTCGCCTAATCCCGCTTAACCGAACTTTCGTGCCAGTCTCCTAAAATGGCATCTGACAGTGCCGATAGCGCCACAAAAATCAAAATTCCCAAACCAGTAATCATCACTAATGCGGCAAACATTCGGGGAATTTGCAGATTGTATCCGGCAATCAGCATTTGATAAGCAATCCCCGAATTCGCGCCTCCCGTTCCGGCAACGAATTCGGCAACCACCGCGCCAATTAAAGCCAATCCACCGCTAATTCGCAATCCGGAAAGGAAGTAGGGTAACGCACTCGGCAGGCGCAAATAGAGCAGGGTTTGCCAGCGTGACGCTCCGTACAGTCGGAATAAATCTCGCAAATTAGCGTCGATACTATTTAAGCCAAAAGTGGTGTTAGAAATGATGGGAAATAAGGCAACAATCCAAGCACATAAAACCAGTGCCGCAAAAGTATTATTTCGCAACCAGATGATAATTAAAGGGGCGATCGCCGCAATGGGAGTCGTTTGCAGGACGATCGCGTAAGGATACAAGCTTTTTTCGATCCATTTACTCTGTGCCATCAGGACGGAAATCAGCAATCCGGAAAAGACGGCAGTCATAAACGCGGCGATCGTAATTTTAATCGTGGTGAATAACGCCGGAAATAAAATTCCCCAATCTCGAATGAGAGTGGTTAAAATCAAACTCGGGGTGGGTAAAATATACGCCGGGGTATTCGTGACGCGAACGGAAACTTCCCACACCGTTAAAACCAGCAATCCCACCGCAATCGGGGCGATCGTATCGATCGTCAGCCAGCGTTGCCATCCAAAATTCGCTCGTGTTTTGTTCGTTCCCATATATCCTTAAGATTATCGATTAACTCGACATCGCCTTCGATAAAGCATCGGCAACTTGCTGACAGTATTCGCTATAAACAAACGATCGGCGAAATTCTTCCGTTCGCGGACTGGGAACGTCAATTTTGATATCGGCGATCGCTCGACCCGGACGCGCTGCCATAATAATCACTCGAGTAGAAAGATACACCGCTTCGTAAATATTATGGGTCACAAATAAAACCGTCCAACGTTGCTGGCTCCATAATTCTAGCAAATCGTCGTTGAGCTTATTTCGAGTAATATCGTCCAGCGCTCCAAACGGTTCGTCTAATAATAACATCGTCGGATTTGTAGATAACGCGCGGGCGATCGAAACTCGCATTTTCATCCCGCCGGAAAGTTGGCGAGGATAGGCGCGTTTAAAATTTTCCAATCCCACCAATTGCAACGTCCGATCGACCGTTTTCTCCGCTTCTTTTTGAGGAATCTTCGCTAATCTAAGCGGCAATTTAACATTATCTCGAACCGTAGACCAAGGCATTAAAGCCGGTTCTTGGAAGACAAACGCCAGGTTTTGGCGATCGCTCAAATCGTACCAATCTAACGTCCCAGAACTCACATTGCTCAATCCAGCAATAATTCTCAGCAACGTACTTTTCCCGCACCCCGACGGACCGACAAAACTGATAAATTCCGATCGATTGACCGTCAAATTCAGATTTTCTAGAGCGATCGTTCCATTCTCAAAAACTTTGTTGACATCATGGAGCGAAATAACAGGTTGGTCATTTGTCATTTGTCATTTGCCATTTGGGGTTGGTCAAGAACCGATTACCCATTACCTAAATTTTATATTTCTCAATCCCTTGGTTGACAAAATCTAGCGTATAAGCATCCTTGTAATTAGTTTTAGCATCCAAAATTTCCACCCCAACCAACTCATCGAATAACGTTTTCCAACGATCGTCGCTCATGGCTCCAATTCCCAAAGTTTTGGCATCGCCCGACGTTAAAATTTCATACTCTTTCAACTTACCAATACCATAGGCGATCAGATCGTCCGTCATCTCCGGATTTTCTTTTTGAATCAGTTCGTTCCCTAGAGTTGGATCGTTGAGATAACTGTACCATCCTTTAATCGAAGCTTCGACAAATCGCCGCACGAGATCCGGATTCGTTTCGACTAGTTTATTCGTCGTTTCGATCGTGAAGGTATATGGGTTGTATCCGGCTTCCGTGAGAGGCAAAACCACGGGTTTAAAGCCGCCTTTTTGCTCGACCGTATAAGGCTCCGAGGTTAAGATTCCCTGTTGTGCCGAATTTTTATCTGCCAAGAATGGAGCGACGTTAAAATTATAGGGACGTTGCTGATCGTCCGCGAAACCGTACTTCTTCTTGAGGAAGGGCCAATAGGTAATGTTAGCCGCAGGCGACACGAAAATGGGTTTGCCTTTGAGTTGCGCCAGCGAATCGTTCCCCACATCGGGATGGGCTAACAAAATTTGAATTTCTTGTTGAAAAAATGAGGCGATCGTCACTTTGGGAATGCCTTGGGCAACTGCCTTTAACGTATCCACCGCATGACCCAAACTAAAATCAATTAATCCACCCATCAACAATTGAGAAACATTGGTTTGAGGGGGGGTCGATTCGATGCTGACATCCAACCCGTAATCGCGATAAATTCCGGCAGCGACCGCTTGATAAAATCCGCCGTATTCTGCTTGAGCTTTCCACCCAAACCCCAATTTCACTTTATCGAGTGCTTCATTCTTAGAAGTATCCACTCGATTTTCGGCAGTATTCGTACACGCAGCCAGTATGCTAGTTCCCAGGGCGATCGAACTCAGTTGTAGAAATTGGCGGCGTCTCAAGTTTCGGATATTTCGCATTCAGTTAAACTCCTGTTTCCCGGCTATCTTCATTTTCAATCGTGCAGCGACTCTCTAGGAGTATCGCGGACAGTTCGAGCCTGTATCATTGTATAGCTATCAGCAGTTAGCTGTCAGCCGTCAGCTAAAACTCTAGAAACGCGCTTTTCTAGTCAAGAAAGAAAGGAACCGGGTGGTTAAAACCTCGTCTACAGGGACAAAATCCGCCCTTCGGGCAGCCCCCGCTTCATTGATGAAAACCGGGAAGTACCTATGCTGCCCATAGTAGCCGTGAAAGCAACTCAACTCTTGTTGACCGTTTTGTTTAAAAATATTCTCAATAATATTCGCTTGTTGACAAAAATACTTCCTATTCTGTACCCTAGAAAATAGACTGGGAATTTTATAAAAACTAGCTATGCCGACCTATACAGCAGCCGCCCTCAAATCCGAGCTGAACGAAAGGGGCTGGCGGATGACTCCCCAACGAGAAACGATTTTGCAAATCTTTCAAAATCTTCCCAAGGGCAAACACTTAAGTGCCGAAGATTTATACAATCTGTTGCAAGAACAGGGGGAACGAATCAGCCTTTCGACGATCTATCGAACTCTGAAGCTAATGGCAAGGATGGGAATCCTCCGAGAACTGGAGTTAGGAGAAGATCACAAACACTACGAAATCAATCAACCCCATCCTTACCACCACCATCATTTAATTTGCGTTAAGTGCAACAAGACGATCGAGTTTAAGAGCGATTCCGTCTTGAAAATCGGGACGAAAACCGCTCAAAAAGAGGGGTATCACCTGCTCGATTGCCAGTTGACCATTCACGCGGTTTGTCCGGCGTGCCAGCGAGCGCTCACTCCGCTTTAATAGTTAATAGGGATATACGGGACTAGGATGGGAGACCAAGTTGGGGCGATCGAACGACCCCGTGGGGAGTTGTCCTCAAAAGTTTCTTGATGTCTCATGTAAACGACTCGAGCGTCAAATTCCCGCTCTCGGGCAAAGCTCGATCGATCTTCCGCGAATTCTCGACTGGAAAATCGACCGACTTCAATATAAGGACCTCGGCGATCGGTCTCTACAAGCATCGCATAGGGGAAAACGCGGCGCACTTTTTGTAGGAGAAGCGCGTCATTTCGTTGGGGGATGACGACGACGTAAAGATTTTCGGCTTCGTTTGAGAAGAATTCAGATTCTTCACCGGTTTGCTCCGAGTTGATTTGAACTGCCGTGTTGATTTGGACTAAGTAAGAAGCCGTTTGCCAGTCTACCACTCCCGTTCCTGGCAAGCCGTAATACCGTTGAAATCCAATCAGGGCATTTTCGGTATTCGTGCCGAACCGACCGTCGAGCGTTCCCGGAGGAAATCCAGCCCGCTGTAATAATAATTGGAGTTGCCGCACGTTGATGCCGCTCTCATTCCGACGCAAGCCCACGAGGCGATTGTTCCAAGTCCCGTCCCACCCTTCTAATTCTAAAAGTGTGGCTTGAAGTTGAGTGTTGGCTTGTCCGTCGGCATCGAAACTGAAATCTCGCTGAAAATCAACGATCGAGGTCTGAGTGGCGAGATCGAAAATACCGGTAATGTTGCCGGAAAAGTACCCCAACAGCCGCAAACGTCGCTGGAGTTCGGCAACATCGGTTCCCGCCATGCCCAGTTGTAGGGTGCGGCTGCCAAATTTAAACTCGGGTAGGGACTCGAAAGATTGGGCAAGTGCCAATTCGCTGCCAATCGGCAGTAAGGGGGTATAGCTGAGGACACTCAGTGTTAAGGCAGATAACCCGAAAAAGAATTTTGGAAATCGCATGGTTAGATGCCAAACGCCTTAGATGAAATTTGTGCCGGATTCTGGGATCGATCGAGGTCGATTTCGACTCGCGGTAGACAATACTATAGCAGCAAGATTTTGGTGGTGGGTAAACGATCGACTCTACGGCAACGGGAAATGCGGAGGGTAAACCATCTGGAGAAAAAAAATGGGATTCTCTAGAGCAGCGAGCCTTTGCTGGAGAGAATCCCGATGTATTGATGGTGTGTGTTAACAGGATTTGGGTGCGGGGAGTCCGTCAAGGCGATCGGACTTAGAGTCAACCCAGGCGATCGCACAGAACGGCAACGGCGGCGGCAAATGCCGTAATACCCAGAGCTAATAGGGGACTTTGCCCCTGAGCGACGGCAAAGGAGGTGGCAACCCCCGCGCCCAAACCCGCCGTCACCGCAGCTACGAGAGGATCTTTCTGTGCGTTTTTGTTATACATTTGCGATTTTTATGTGCGATCTAAGGTTAAGTTTTTAAGTGTCTCTAAATTTATCACCTAAATTCAATCGATCGAGATAAGTATCGATGTTTTGCAATCAAGATTAAACTTTAGATACTTTTTTTTACAAACCAAGTTTAGGAACGGCGAAATCCGATTTTTCGCTCGAGAAAATATTAAAAAAATATGAACAAATGAAAAGGCGACCCCAGCCGATCGGCTGAGGTCTGCATTGGGATTAACCGCGCAATTTTTCCGCCCAGATGCGGGTGGGCAGTCCCCAAACGTAAATGAAACCTTCCGCCGCTTTGTGATCGAAACGATCGTCCGCACCGTAGGTGGCTAAATCGTCGGAATACAGGGAATTCTCCGATTTGCGACCGACGATAAACGCATTGCCCTTGAGCAATTTCACCCGCACGGTTCCGGAAACCCGTTCTTGCGTTTGAACGATGAAGGCATCCAGAGCAGCTTTCAGGGGGCTGTACCACAGTCCGTTGTACACGAGTTGGCTGTAGGTTTCCTCGATTCCCCGCTTGTACTGGGTGACATCCTTGGTCAGCGTCAAACTTTCCAAATCGCGGTGCGCTTGGATCAGCACCAATAGTGCTGGAGCCTCGTAAATTTCTCGCGATTTAATGCCCACCAAGCGGTTTTCCAACATATCGATGCGACCGACCCCGTGCCGTCCGGCAATCTCGTTGAGTTGGGTTACTAGCGCCACGGGGGAGAGGGTTTGTCCGTTCAGGCGGGTGGGAATGCCTTTCTCGAAGCCAATTTCTACGTATTCCGGTTCGTCGGGGGTTTGGGCGATCGCCTGAGTCATCAAGAACACCTCTTCTAGGGGTTCCGTCCAGGGATCTTCCAGGGGTCCGGCTTCGATACTGCGTCCGAGGAGGTTGCGATCGATGCTGTAGGGAGACGACTTCTTCACCGGGGAGGGAATACCGAAGCGCTCTCCATAGGCGATCGTCTCTTCCCGCGACATCCCCCATTCTCGCGCTGGGGTCAATACTTTCAAATTGGGGTTGAGCGCGGCAATGGCAACGTCGAATCGTACCTGATCGTTCCCTTTCCCCGTACAGCCGTGAGCGACAGCATCGGCACCGTATTCGGCGGCAGCATCCACCAACAGCTTGGCAATCAGCGGACGCGCTAGTGCCGTAGATAGAGGATAGCGGTTTTCGTACAGGGCGTTGGCTTGGATGGAGGGAAAGGCGTAGTTGGTAATGAAGTCTTCCGTGGCGTCGGCGACCAAGGATTGACTCGCACCGGATTTCAGCGCTTTTTCCCGAATCGGCTCCAGTTCGTCTCCCTGACCCAAATCCGCCGCCAGGGTAATCACTTCTTCTACGCCCCATTCTTCCTTGAGGTAGGGGATGCAAACGGAGGTATCGACGCCTCCAGAATAGGCAAGTACAGCTTTTTTAGCGCGTCCCATGAATGTCTCTCTTGCTGAATAACACGAGTGTTTATTATCCGACGAATGTTGACCGCTGAATGTCAGGGAGCGTAGATTTTTGTGAAAATTTCTCAGCAATCTTACGGATCGGGGAACGGTTGGCTCGATCAACCCTGTAGAATTCGCGGATATCGAATTTGGGGTTGGGGGCGGGTGGCGATCGGAAATTTCGGGTTAGGTCGAATTAAATCCGCTACTTCCAGGATGCGTCATCAGGGCGATCGGTAGCGTTTTTGGGCGACATGAGTTACACCCAATGAAGGGGGAATTTCATCCCCAGCCGTACCTCACCTCAATGCTATCGATATGCACCGAATTTTAACCGGAGGGTTGCGCGTCGATCGCCTGACGTTTCCCATGGCGGGACTGAGCGATCGCCTCGTGGGAAGCATTATCGTGCAACTGTCGGATTTCCACTACGGTGAGGGCAGACTGAGCGATCGCCTCCTAGAACGGGCGATCATTACCAGCAATCGCCTCAACCCCGATTTGGTGGTATTGACGGGGGATTACGTCACCCACGACCCAACCTCGATCGACGTGCTAGTGTCCCACCTCAAACACCTGCAAAGTCGCGCTGGGGTGTATGCTATCCTCGGCAACCACGATTTGGGGTATCGCCGCCGTTACTACCGCGATCGTATTATCGAGGCGTTGCAGCGCGGAGGAATTGAAGTGTTGTGGAATCGCGTCGCCTATCCCTGGGGACCGGATTTAGCTTTGGTGGGATTGGCAGAATGGAAATCGGGCGCATTCTCCCCCCGTTCCGTCCTCGATGGCATCGACCCCGACATTCCTCGCATCGTCCTCTCCCACAACCCCGATACCGCCGCTTTTATGAAAAATTGGCGCATCGATTTGCAACTGTCGGGTCACACCCACGGCGGTCAAGTTTGCCTTCCCGGATTTGGGTCGATTTCTCGGTTGGTCAAGCCTTTGCGTCGGCGCATTCCCGATCGCTTTCACCGCTATATCCCCTATCTATCGAAATGCAGTCGGGTCGTCCATCACTGGGAATGGGCGTCGGGATTGCACCGGGTGGGCAACAATTGGCTCTACGTCAATCGCGGATTGGGAACTCATCCCCCCGGTCGTTTCTTCTGTCCGCCAGAAGTCACGGAGATTAAATTAGGGGTTGGTAATGGGTAATTAGTCACTGGTCATTTGTCATTTGTCATTAGACATCTCCAGAAATTTCTCTTACTCCTGAACTCCTGAACTCCTGATAAATTAAAGACTTTTCGCGCCAAAAGTGTTGCATTGGTCGATCTGCCCGGTTTCCAGTCCTTTGGCGAACCAGCGAACGCGCTGTTGGGAACTGCCGTGGGTGAAGGAGTCGGGGACGACGTAGCCTTGAGCTTGACGTTGCAGGCGATCGTCGCCGATACTGCTGGCAGCGTTGAGGGCTTCTTCGACATCGCCCGGTTCGAGGATTTGCCGCTGGCGTTCGGCGTGGTGCGCCCAAATTCCGGCGAAGCAGTCGGCTTGGAGTTCTAGCATGACCGAGAGTTGATTGGCATCGGTTTTGGAGACTTGGCGCTGCATTTGGTGAACTTTATCGGAGATTCCCATCAAGTTTTGGACGTGATGCCCGATTTCGTGGGCGATGACGTAAGCTTGGGCGAAGTCGCCGGGTGCGCCGTGGCGGTATTGCAAGTCTTCGTAGAAGCTGAGATCGATGTAAACTTTGCGATCGGCAAGACAGTAGAACGGACCCATGGCGGCTTGGGCGTAGCCGCACGCCGAATCTACCGAGCCGGAGAACAACACCAGCGTGGGTTCCTGGTAGTTTCCTCCCATTTGCCGAAATAAACCGTTCCAGGTATCTTCGGTGTCGGCGAGAACGACGGATACGAAGTCGGCGAGTTTCTCTTCTTCGGGCGATCGCGAAGCCGAGGGGGCAGAATTTTGCGAGGGGGCACCTTCCTGAAAAACCATCCGAGGATCGCCACCAAGTAAGGTAACGATCACCGCCAAAATAATCGTGCCGATGCCGCCGCTGACGACGACGGGACCCGCTCCCCCCCTTCCCCGCCGATCTTCGACATTATCGCTTCTGCGCCCGAGTTGCCACCGCATGATACCCCCCTTCCCGTTTCGATCGATGTTTTGAAATTGAATCTTGAAATTGAATCTTTAGAAATTGAGTTTAGTCGATCGGGTGGGATGGGAACATCCTTCTCAAGGCATAGAATGCGCGGGTTTTCCGGGATGGTCGCCATCGGGCGATCGACTGAGCAATCATCTAGATTGATGCCAGAAAGAGACTATCATGAATTCTATGAAGTGGCTGGGTTCTTTTTGTTTTGTTTTATGTCTGACTCTACGGGATTGGCGATCGAAATCCAACGGCTGAAATTGAAACTGACGTTTATCTCGATCGCATTGTTGGGGTTATTAGTGTTAAGTTTGACGATCGGCGGGTGCGGGCAATCGTCGTCGAACGAGTCGGCAGCGATCGCCGAACCGTCTCCTAGTGCCAGTCCGGTCGCTTCCGTCGATCCCGAATCCGTCAACCCGCAATTGGCGATGGCGAATACTCGATTTGGCTTTAAATTATTTTCCCAAATTTACCGACAGCAAACCGATCGAAATCTGTTTATTTCGCCGACTAGCGTGGCGATCGCCCTGTCGATGGTGTACAACGGTGCGGCGGGGGAAACGCAACAAGCCATGGCGAGAACGTTGGAATTAGAAGGGATGAGTTTGGCGGAACTCAATCAAGGGAATTTAGCTTTGAAATCTGCTTTGGAAAGGGCAGATGAGAATGTAAAGTTGATGATCGCTAACGGACTTTGGATGCAATCGGGAGAGGAGTTCCAAGCACAGTTCGTCGAAAATGCCCAACAATTTTATCAAGCAAAAGTGGCAAAATTAAACTTTAGCGATCCTAGCGCTCCAACCGTTGTCAATGAATGGGTTGATCGGCAAACTAACGGCAAAATTCCGGAAATTGTCGATCGCCTGCCTCCGGAAACCCGATTGTTATTGGTAAATGCTATTTATTTTAAAGGGAAGTGGAGCCGACCGTTTCTGGTGCGATCGACGGAAGATCGCCCGTTTACCCTCCTCGACGGTCAACAAAAACAGCACCCGTTAATGTCACAAACGGGCGAATATCGCTATTTAGAAAATGAAGTGTTTCAAGCGGTGCATTTGCCCTATGGGAAAGAGGGAAATATTGGGTTTTACGTCTTTTTACCGAAACCGGAAATCGGATTGTCGGGATTTATCGATCGCCTCACCCTGGAAACTTGGGATGGATGGATGAACCAGTTTGGCTGGCAACCCGGTTCGATTAAATTGCCGCGTTTCCAACTCGAATACGAAATTACCCTCAACGACACGTTAAAAGCTTTGGGGATGGAAATCGCTTTCGATGGCAATCGATCGAATTTTTCCGGCATCAAAACTCCACCGCCGAATTTAGCGATCGATCTCGTGAAACATAAAACCTTCGTGGAAGTGAACGAAGAAGGAACGGAAGCTGCCGCCTCTACTTCCGTCGGCATCGTGGCAACTTCCCTGCCGCCGGAACCCTTCGCTCTCACCGTCGATCGCCCCTTTTTCTGCGCCATTAGGGACGAACGCACGGGAACGCTCCTATTTTTAGGGGCGATCGTCGATCCGTAAACTGCATAGGGCGATCATTCCCAGAAGTATATGGCTGTAGACAGTTCTGCTAGATATTCTTTCGCGATCGCCCTCGATTGTTAACTTACGTAACAATATCGTCTGGCTTACAGAAATCCGGGGAGCCAACGTCAGAAGACATCAGTAGAGGGTCATCGATGGGCGGTACGCACGTTTGGCTTCCCCTCTCTGCCTTTTATAGAAATGCTTTGTCTCCCCAGTCGGAGTCCCAAACCGATGTTCGATCCCAACCTTTCCCCATTCGATGCCGATCCCAAACCGATGTTCGGTACGTCCGAATTTCTAGCCAATGCCGAATCGGTGTTTGCGGCATTTTTCCAACCGACGGGATTTTTGTCACCGGAGGCGGGAGTTGGGGCGATCAATTCAATAAATTATTCTAATCTGTAGAAGCCTTGAAATTAAAGGAATACTGAATCTAAAATCCTAGTAAATACGGACGAATTTCTGTTTTTGATAAGTTCTGTTTATGTTAAAAATAATTAAGATAATCATTAACTATTTTTTTAGACTTTACAAACCCAGATCGGTTCTGTATATTTACTGACATAGAGTTGCTTCAAAATTTGCATTTCTTGGTGTAAGTTTCAGGGTTTTTAACAATGAAAGATGTTTTAGAGTTTATTAGCCAGAAAAGGCTAGAGTTTTCTCAATTGCCTTTTTTCAGTTTTTTAAAAGATCCGAATATACCTGTACTTGAAAAGCTTGCTTGCGCTCCATCGCTTGCTCCATTTTCTATGGGTTTTGGAGAGTTGAATAAGTACGTTCTTCGAGATGAAACGAGTGACGATCCAATTCAAAAAATCATCAACAAGCATACGTACGAAGACGATCATCACTGGTTGTGGTATCTCGAAGATTTACAGAACTTGGGAATGAATCACTCTGTTTCGTTCACTCAATCCTTACGATTTTTGTGGAGTGAAGAAACTCGTGCTGCACGCCAAGTTATCTACGAATTATATCGTCTGACTGCCAAAGCAACTCCTATCCAAAGGCTAATAGTGGTTGAGGCAGTTGAAGCAACTGGCAACGAGTTTTTTGAAGTGATGGCTCCTATTAGCTATCAGCATCGATCCGAAATTGGTTCTAATATGCTCTTCTTTGGACACGTTCATCTCTCTGTGGAAACGGGTCACGCAACAGGTACACAAGACTTGGAAAATATCATTCAAAATATCCACTTGAGTGAAGAAGAATGCCAAGAAGCTTTTGAGTTAGTAGAAACAGTTTTTAAAGTTTTCTCAGACTTTTTAGACTCTATGCTTTCTTACGCTCAAAAGTCTAAAAACGTGCGAGTTTTACAAGCTGTATAGCCAACTTCAAGTAGAACCTCCTAGGCTAGTTCTATATTATATTACTAGCTAATAGTCCTGAAAATCCTTGCAAATCAAGGATTTTCGGACTCAAAATAACAAAAAAAATTTTCATTTTACCGTATTCCTTTCTACGTAAACAAAATGGCTAAGGAATACTTACATCAATATTCATTAAATTTGGAACGCAATCAATGAATACTGCAATAGATCTTCATCAGATACAGTCAGATATTATTACGGGAGCAAAGCTAGCTAATGTTGAGTATTCTGAATCTGTTATCGGTCAAATATTAGATATTTTTGGCGATAAGTTTTCTCAACAAGTTATTGACCTAAAAACAACTACAAAGACCAGAAAAAAACGCGGCTTTTATTTTCGTTACCTCGAAGAAAATAGTCATGGTTTTGCATGGGAAAGGGCTAAAACTTCAAAAATTCTGGTTAACCAAAATCGCGCAGTCGATCGACTCGTTCCTGAGATTTATGACACTTTGTCCTTACTAGCAGATGGGGTTGATTTTGAAGTTAATTATGGATTGACCAAGATTTGGCAGTTTCCTAAAACAAGTTTATCAGTAGAAGCAGCTCTTAAAATTTCTTCTTTGCCGAAAAGTGTACATCTTTATACAGAGTTTTTTAACAAGTATCATTTAGACATTATCCATCTTTTCGCAGCAGATTATCAAAACAATTCGATGAACTTGTATTTTACGATCGTGCATCCCGATTACAAAACACCGCAGCTTTATCGCAACTTACTGAGCGAGCTAAATTTTGAGATTCCTTCGTATGAAGTTTTAGAGATTTTAACCCAAACAGGGTCGATGGCATTTACTTTTAACTGGACATCTTGTGCGATTGAACGACTGTGTTGTTATATCGGAGGATTCAATCGGAAAAATACACCCAAAAATATCGATCCACTCGTAACAACATTTGTACAAAACTGTCCATCACTCGTAACCGATCCAGACTTTATTTTAGGATGGTCGTTCGGATCTAAAGAAAGCTCTGGAACTTATTTAAAAATGGAAATCGATTATAGTGGAAATGTTGTTAGTTTCTTTTACAAATTACTTAAAGACAGTCATACTACAAACCAACAATCAAATCTAATTTCAGTTTGATTTTTTGTCAAATTTATACTCAATAGGCAGGTAAATATCCCATTCAGTACCTTGATTAACAACTGAATGGCACTCGATCGACCCGCCGTGTTTTTCTACAATAATTTGGTAGCTAATCGACATTCCTAGACCCGTTCCCTTACCAATGGGTTTAGTTGTAAAAAATGGGTCAAAGACTTTGTTTTTGACTTCTTCAGTCATGCCAACGCCATTGTCTGCAATCCGAATACAGACTTGGTTTTCAGCAATAACTTCAGTGTGAATCCGAATTTGGGGAGTTTTCTGTTGTTCTGTTCCGGGTAAATCTAAAGGTACTCGCACTTCTTCTAAGGCATCGATCGCATTATTGAGAATATTGAGAAAGACCTGATTGATTTGGCTGGCATAACAATTCACTTCTGGAAGCTTGCCATACTCTTTGATAACTTGAATTGCCGGACAATCTCCTTTTTTTTCAAGCCTGTTTTGTAACAGCATCAAAGAATTCTCAAGTCCTTCATGCAGATCGACTTCTTTCGTATCCGATTCGTCCAAGCGAGAGAAGTTTCGCAATCCCAGCACGATCTTTTTGATGCGATCGCAACCCATCTTCATCGAATTCATGAGTTTAGGTAAATCGGAAATCAGAAATTCCAGATCGATTTGCTCGATAGTATCTTGAATCGTGGGTGTGGGTATGGGATACTCTTGCTGATAAACTTCGATCAGGGTTAGTAAGTCTTCAAGATACTCATTAGCATGAAAAAGATTTCCAGAAATGAAACTCACGGGATTATTGATTTCATGCGCGACCCCAGCAACTAATTGTCCCAATCCCGACATCTTTTCAGATTGAATTAACTGTGCTTGCGTGCGCTTCAGTTTTTTCAAGGTTTTTTCTAGACACTGATTCTTTTCCTTTAATTCTTGGGTTCTCGCAGCCACTTTTTCTTCCAAATTTTGATTGGCATCTTCTAATCGCTCTTTTGCCAACATCAAATCTTGATACAAAGACGCATTTTCTAAGGAAATAGCAGCTTGAGTAGTCAAAAACTTGAGAAAATCCAGTCGATCGCGCGTAAAAGCACCTCGCGTTAAGTTATTTTCCAGGTACAGCAAACCGATGGTTTTACCCTGATTGCAGATTGGAGTACACAAGACTGATTGAGGTTGGTATTCACAGATGTAAGGGTCGGTAGCAAAAGTTTTGCTTTCAACGGCATCGTCGAGAACGATCGTTTGAGACGTGCGCCAAACATAATGAATTAAACCCAAGGGAATGTCAGACGTGGATTGAATGGGAATTGATTGTAGCGATGTAATTTGTAAATCTAGGTCATCACTGTCGGGTTTCGACGCGCGAGCTTCGATCGCTAGCTCTCCATTGCGGTGTAAAATTAGCGCACCTGTTTGAGCCCCTACATTTTCCAAGAGAATGCGCATCAAAGTTTCGATCGATTGTCTGAGTTCTAATTCTCCTGATAAGGCTTGAGAGGCTTTAATCACTGTAGCCAAGTCTAGCGCTTCAACGATGCTACTACTACTGGAAAAGCTCGTTGTGGTTCCACTAAATTTAGGGAGAGAAACGATCGTTGAGTTTGAGTCTTTTAAACCCCAACTTTCCCAAGAGTTGAGAAATGTTAGCAGTTGGGGGTAACGCTGTTCTAAATCTTTGAGCTTGGCTTTAGCTCCCCAGAGATCGTAGGCATAGTAAGCCTTTTCCATGTAGGATTGAGCGAGGGTTGCATAAGCACGAGTTAGAGATGTTTTATCTAACTCCAGGTAAAATTTTGCTGCGAGTTCGTAAGCCAGAGCTTCTTCATGAACAAAATCATTTTTCTTCGCTAACATAATGGAGCGATCGTACAGTTCGATCGCTTCTAGCTTGTTGCCTAAAACTCGCTGATATTCTGCTTCTATGAGGTAATATTTATTAAGAAAATTCATGGGAGCATGATGCGCCCACTTTTTCATTTTTTTTTGATAAGCTGCTACTTTTTCTAGAATTTCCTGTTGCTCTGCTTCATTTCTATCAGTAGAATCAGCTAACCTTGCTAAAGAATCATAAAAATGAAATTGCGGAACCACCATTTGTCCAGCAACTCCAGCTAAATACTGCTCCGCATCATTAGCATTATCTATTGCTGTAGCAAAATCTTGCTTAAAATAACTTAGTATCAAGTTGCTGAAATGGAGGTGAAATAGTCCAGTTACATCATTATCAACAAGTATTTCCGTCTCGTCATATTTCTCTCCAAGTCCGTTATGCCAATGATAGTCTATTCCTTGTAATCTTAAAATAAGATGTTGGTAAATAGTAGTATAGTTTAAAAAACTCGCTTGCTTGAGACTGTTAATTTTAACTTTACACGTAGCAATTTTTTGTTCGACTTGGCTAAGATTTTCACCGCATATATAACTATTAATATTGTAATATAGCAGAGAGTAGCTAGCAATATTTAAATCTCCTGTTTCGAGACTAACAGAGTAAGTTTCTAGAAAAAAATTTGAATTCTTTTTAAAAAAGATAGTCCAGTGTCCTATACCACCGAGATAGGTAAATGGAACTTTAGCTTTTACACTTTTGTCACTTAAAAACGTCAATAAATCGAGCGATAACTGACCCAACTTACTGCCTAATTCTATATTTTCTAAAACTCCACAAAGTACAAATCCATAAGTTACATAAGCTAATGAGGATAAAGCGGTATTTCCATATCGAAATGACAAGTTTAACTGTTGAAACAGAATTGGAAAAAATAGATTGGGAACAGCTTGATAGGCAAGTTGAATAGTATTAGAAAGAATACGCATTCCTGCTAGCATTTGAGGATCTTGCATTTCGGGGAGATGGAGCAAGTCTTCCATCGACCGATCGGCTAGCTTGGTTTGGATATCCGCTAAGGCTTGTTGCGTGTCCGCTTCGGTGGGAGATTCGGGTAGATCGATCCCGAGCAACTTTAAAATGCTCAATCCCGTTTGAACGGCTTCTAAAGATTTGTTTTGAGCGCCTAAAGCTTTAATTTGAATTTCGTAAACTGGAATCTGATCGAGCAAAGATCGCGCATTGTTTTGCACGATCTCGATCGCCGCTTCCATGAGATCGAACTCGCCACTTAAATACGCCGCTTCGGCAGCCGTTTCATACAACTTCAACGTTAAATCGTACTCAGCTTCCCAACTATCGCTTGCCAGGAGTTGGATGCCAGTATTGAGATAATTTAATGCCGAGTCGTAAGTAATCGATGAGATCGCTTTTTGTCCGGCAGCTAAATTTAACTGAGACAGTTCGGTTCGATCGCCCTTGGCTTCAATTAACTCCATCCCGAGATTGAGATGGTTGACAATTTCAAATAAAGTTTCACTTTGACGGTTTAAATCAGTCTTAGCTTTGAGAAGTTGACCGATTTTCAAATGCACCGATTGCTGGCGATCGCCCCCAATAGTGGAATAAGCAGCCTGCTGAACGCGATCGTGAAGAAATTGATAGTTCGAGAATGAGTAATGAGTCATCGGTAACGGGCAAATTTCCGATCGATTAAACTGATAGGTTTGACTCATCGGCACGATTAACTCAGCTTGCAAAGCGTGCCATAAAGCCTGAGAAATCACCTCGGCATTTTGTTCGCAAACGATCGCCAGCGTTTCCAAATC
This sequence comes from Oscillatoriales cyanobacterium M59_W2019_021, assembly GCA_015295945.1. GTDB lineage: Bacteria > Cyanobacteriota > Cyanobacteriia > Cyanobacteriales > Geitlerinemataceae > DVED01. The sequence goes on from DVED01000139.1 coordinate 105,935, forward strand.
GAATCGGTTGCCCATACAAGCGGCAAACTGCAAAACCTCTTGCGTTTCTTCCGGCAACTTCTGCAACTGTGCCGCCATAAACTCAACCACATCATCGCTCAGTGCCATCGATCGCACCTGAGTTAAATCGCACTCCCAATACTGATGTTCTCGATTGAAATAGATCAGATTTTCATCGTACAGCGCGTGCAAAAATTGACGGCTAAAAAAGGGATTGCTTTGAGTTTTCGCCTCCACCAATTGGGTCAAAGGCAAAGCAATGTCGAGGGGACATCCCAAGGTATCGGCAATCAAACGATTGAGGTCTTCTTGTTGCAATGGGGTCAGAGTTATCGTATTCACCGTCACCCCAGCTTTGCGAATTTCCTCGATCGCCAGCATTGCCGGATGTGCGGGAGACACTTCATTATCCCGATACGCACCCAACAGCAAGAAATGGTGCAGATCCGAATTGCCCATCAAAACTTGCAAAAATTGCAATGACGCCACATCAGCCCACTGCAAGTCATCCAAAAACATCACCAGGGGATGTTCGGCACTGGGAAACACCTGGATAAACTTCCCGAAAATCCAGTTAAAGCGATTTTGGGTGGCAATCTCATCTAATTCCGGTACTTCAGGCTGTTTGCCGATCAGGTATTCCAGTTCGGGAATCACGTCGATCACCACCTGACCGCTTTCGCCCACAGCTTCCAAAATTTTAGCTTTCCACGCTTCCACCTCTGCCGGACTTTCTGTCAGCAATTGCTCGATTAAATCTTTCAAAGCGCGAACCAGTGCGGAAAAGGGAATATCCCGCTGAAACTGGTCGAATTTTCCCTTAATAAAGTATCCCCGCGACGCCACGATCGGTTTGTGGATTTCGTTGATAACGGCGGTTTTGCCGATCCCAGAAAATCCGGTGACGAGCATGACTTCGCTTTTGGGGTTTGGAGTTTGGGGTTTGGGGTTTGGGGGTAAACCGTTAGCGGACGAACACTGTAGACTGTAGACCTTAGATTTTACTTCCTGGAAAGGCTTTACTCTGACATCAGATGTTCCGGCGACCCGTGCGAATGCTTGTAACAGCGTTTCGACTTCCCGTTCCCGTCCGTAGAGTTTTTCAGGAATCAGGAAGCGATCGGCTCGATCGTGCATTCCTAACTCGAGCAGTTCGATTTTACCCGTTTCTTTCCATTGGTACAAACATTGCTCTAAATCGAACTTCAACCCTAACGCGCTTTGATAGCGGTCTTCGGGATTTTTCGCCATCAATTTTCGGACGATGTTCGATAGTGCGGCGGGAATATCTTCCCGTTTGCTCGCCAGAGGTTGGGGATGCCGTGCCAGATGGCAGTGCAGCAACTCCATGGGATCGTGGCATTGAAACGGTAACTCTCCGGCGAGGAGTTCGTAAAACGCGATGCCAAGGGAATAAAAGTCAGTACGATAGTCGATGCCGCGATTCATGCGTCCGGTTTGTTCCGGCGACAAGTATGCCAGCGTTCCCTCGAGTACGTTAGGATGTTTGACGGTTTGGGTTTCTCGGGGAAGGACGGAGGCAATGCTGAAGTCGATGAGTTTGACTTGCTTCGTATCTGGATGGATCAGGATATTGGCAGGTTTGATATCTTTGTGGACGATCCAATTACGATGCAAACCGTCGAGAATTTGGGCAATTTGAACGGCGATCGTCAGGAAATCGGCGATCGTCAGTGGTCTGCGATTCCCTTGATACTCTCGCCACTTCTGAAGAGAAATCGAGCCGTCATCTTCCATCACCAAAAGATAGCCATTTTGGTAATTCTCCAAACTGCACGGCTTGACAATTCCTGGTAAATCGTGAGGTTGAAGGAGTGCGTACTGATGGCGGAATAAGGCTAGCTCTTTTAAACTGGGTAATTCTTTTTTGAGAAGTTTGAGAATGACGGGTTGTCCGTCGGACTCGCGCTGTCCTCGATAGACGATGGTTTTCGATCCTTCGTAAACTAGCTCGCGAACTTTATACCCAGGAATTGCCTTCATATCGCATGCTGTTGTATAATCCTAATTCCAAACTAGCCTAACTTTTTGAAATGTAAACCCGATCGCGATCGCCTTTCAGGTGTGATCGCGATCGCAGGCTATTTCCCGCAAATCGACTATCTGCCAGTTTTTAAGCTGAACGCGATCGCCGTGGAAATCGCCATTCTCATCGCCACTTTTGCTCAAATTTAGGACGATCGATTGAAATCCGAATCCGCATTTTTACGTAGTTTTTTCTGGTTTCGATCCTCAAAACTCGTGTTTTTGATATTGATTGGCTTCTCCTGATCTTCGATTTACACAACCGGGACTGTCGATCGCCAAAATCATCCATCAATTTTTGACAGAAAAATGGGTAAAATCGGCATTATTAACCAATTTAAACCAGAAATTTAAATTGTCATCCCCTTCTGACTTCAAGAAAGTCGATCGGGACATTTGTCTCCAAAATCCGCACCGGTAACAGAGAAATTGTCGGGTAAGCAGTTTTTCGATCGAGATGTGAATCTTACGCGCCCGATCGAACTGCCCACCCGACTTATGACTTATGACTTATGACTTATGACTTAATAACGGCGCGGTTTCCTCCACAAATGCCTGCCAAGCCGCCAGCGCGTCCGCATTCGAGGCGATCCCCCGTTGGAGTAAAACCGCGCCATCGCGAAAATCGAGAACGCCGTATTCTCCCGTCCCTATCAAATTGGAGATTTGGGGAACGATGGTTTGAAACAGTTCGCGATCGACCTTAAAAGCGGGTAGATATTGCCGTAACTGCCACAAATCGGCGATCGCATAGTCCACCCGCACCACTTGGCCCGAATCGTCGCGCAACTCCAACATCGGCAAGCGCAACAACTCCCGACGACTGGACAGGTGAGGAATCAAGTAAGTCGTTGCCGTAACGCTAGCATCGGGGGGAATTTGCGCCAACAGCGGATAAAGCTGACTTGCGTGTTTCCACTGAGACGTCAGGGGGACGAACACCCGAGGTTGGAACGAGTCGGGGATGACAAACGACAGCGTGCGGTTGGGATTGGAAACCAGGGTAATCATCACCGACAGCACCATGCACCCCACCCAAAACCGCCGAAATGCCACCTTCTTAAACCGGAAAGAATGCGCCGACCACCAGAGAATCGCGCCGTAAAATAGCCCCGGAACCACCGTCATCGCGTAGCGAATGTTAATCGACAGAACCGTCTCTCCCTTGCCGATAAACAGCTTAAACAGGGGAAATCCAGCGATCGCCCAAGCTGCCGGAGAAATTGCCGGAACGAACGCCAATGGCAACCACTGACCCAGCAAATACAACAGCGTGCGATCGACAGGCGTCACCAACTCCCCCACCAACCGGAACGGATTGCTGAGAATCCCCCAGATAATATCCACCGAAGACGCCTCCTCTTTTCCCGGCGCGTACTGACCGAAGCGTTCCAACATAAACCGCTTGGAAATATCCTCGGAAAACAGCGGCATGATCGCCGTGGTCAGCAGCACCATGTAGCCGAAACTGAGGGTACACAGCGCCAACCCGGTACGCGGATAGCGCCGACTGAGTACCAAGTAAACCCCAATCCCGAACAACCCGATCCCCGCATCTTCGCGCACCAACAAAATCACCGGAACCAACAGCCAAAAGAGCCACCACCAGCGCTTTTCCATTGCCAGGAGCAAGCTAAAGACAAACAGGGGAATTTGACAGATATCGTGAAAATTGCCCAAAGTCGGACCGAGGATGGCATTAGCCGCGTAGAAACTGAGGGTCATAAACGCGGCAACTGGCGATTCCACGTGCTGCCGCGCCAAGAAATACAACACGATCCCCGCCGCCGTCACCAACACCACCTGCAACACGCTCAACGTCAACGGAGAGGGAAACAACGCATAAATCGGCAGCCATAACAGCAATGCCGGGGTAAAATGCTGTCCTAAACGGTGATAAAACACCTCCGGCACTTCTCCGGCATGAATGACATTGGTAGACAGCGACGACGACAGCGAACTCTGAAAAAAGCGACCGTGGGCATTATTCCAGAAGACCTGATTGAAAATGCCCTGGTCGTAGGAGGCGTAGAACGTGTAGTAGCGATGGACGACCAGAATCAGGCAGAACCCAAAAAAGGCGATCGCCCCTGCTAGCATCAATCGAAACCAAGGATTTTTAGATCCGTCGATCGCCATTACCCAGTTACTCCGTCGAAAAGCTAAAGAAGATATTAAGCTAAAAGGTAAAGTAATTTCATTCGCCTCGGGTAAACCGCAATCCATCGCACCTTAGATTTTTCCCCTCCCAGTCGAGACCATATGCCCGTATCTGGTTCCCAACCTCATCCCTCAGACGCCGCTTTACAGCTTCTCCTGTTTGTCGATCGGCGTCCGAGTTCTTGGGAGCAGTTGCGGAGCGTGCGCCGCTACCTCCAAGACGCCAAAATCAACTTCGACTACGATCTCGAAGTCATCGAAGTGGGAGATAAACCTTACCTTGCCGAGCATTTTAAACTCATTGCCACCCCGGCACTGATCAAAATCCATCCCAAACCCCAACAAACCCTCGCGGGAAGTAACTTAGTCGAACAACTCGATCGCCACTGGTCGCGCTGGCGGCGATCGGTCGAAGACTACCTCAACAATCCCTCGGCTCAGAGCGAAACCGAGGCTTCCCCCGAAAGTGCCATGGATTTCGTCACCAACTCCAGCCAACTGATGCAGCTTTCCGACGAAGTTTTCCGGCTTCAGCGCGAAAATGAAGAACTGCAAGAACAGTTACGCTTTAAAGAGCGATTGATTTCCATTCTCGCTCACGAACTCCGCAATCCCCTCACAGCAGCATCTTTGGCGATCGAAACCCTCGAATCGGTCATTCCCAAAAGCGAAGGCGACATTCTGCCCTTATCCCCCCAACGCATGAGCGATCTGTTCGATCGCGCGCGCACCCAAACCCGCCTAATCGAAAAAACGATCTCCGATATCCTGCAAGCCTCTCAAGGCGAATCCCAACTCAAAATTCAGCCCAAATCTCTAAATTTGGGTCGCCTGTGCCGAGAGGCAGTTTCCCAACAGCAAAAGCGGCTGCAAGCCAAATCCCTCAAACTCAAAACCGACATTCCCAACGATCTCCCCCGAGCTTACGCCGATGGCGAACGCATCCGTCAAGTCGTCCTCAATTTGTTAGACAATGCCATTAAATACACCCCCGCCGAAGGCTCGATCAAACTTGCCATCCTCCACCGCACCGCCCAAAAAATCCAAGTGAGCGTCAGCGACACCGGACCGGGTATCCCCCTGGAAAATCAACAGACCATATTTGAAGACCGATTTCGGCTCCAGCGCGATCGCGGTATCGAAGGCTACGGCATCGGCTTAGCCCTCTGCCAGCGCATCGTCCGGGCTCACTACGGGCAAATTTGGGTCGATTCCGTTCCCGAAAAAGGCAGTTGCTTCCACTTCACCCTTCCCGTTTATCCTAAGTAAATCAGGAGTTCAGGAGTTGCAGGAGTTACAGGAGTTCAGAATAGTGGAGCAGGGGGAGAAGATGTTTGTCCATTACCCATAACCAACCCCAAACCCCCAACACCAAACCCCCAACACCAAATGACCCATGACAAAAATTGAAATCCTAGCCGATAAAACTGCGTTGGTCGATCGAGCCAAGGAACTCGTCCTCGCCCAAATCGAAACAACATTAGCCGAACGCGATCGCTTTACCATCGCCCTTTCCGGCGGCAGTACCCCCAAACCCCTGTATGAAGCACTGGCTGCCGAAGACTTACCGTGGGAGAAAATCCACGTTTTTTGGGGCGACGAACGCTACGTCCCCCCCACCCATCCCGACAGTAACGAAAAAATGGCGCGGGAAGCTTGGCTCGACCGGGTTGCCATCCCCCCGGAAAATATCCATCCCATGCCCACAGGAGCGGGCGATCCGGCGATCGACGCTCAAACCCACGATCTCGAGCTTCAAGCCTTTTTCGGGCTGTCTGACGGCGAATTTCCCCGCTTTGATGTCATGCTTTTGGGCATGGGGGACGACGGACATACTGCCTCTTTATTTCCCCATACCGAAGCCTTACAAGTGTGCGATCGCCTCGTCACCGTAGGCAACAAAGACGGACAACCCCGGATCACCCTCACGATCCCCGTGTTGAACCGATCACGCTGCATCCTCTTTCTCGTCGCTGGAGCCAACAAACAAACCGCCCTACGAGAAGTCTTCGCCCCCGAAGGAGACTCGCAATCCTACCCATCTCGCTTCATTCAACCCCAAGATGGGGAACTTTTTTGGTTGCTCGATGAAGCGGCGGGAGGCTTTATTAAGTAATAAGTAATAAGTGGTTGTTTGGGTGTTGGTCACTGGTCATTTGGTGTTAGGGGTTGGGGGTTTGGGGTTTGTCATTGCTAGTTGCTAGTTTCTTCTCCCCCGGCTTCCCCTGCTCAAGACTGCTCTCTTTGCACAACTGGTCACTTTCCCCTGTAACGCCTTAGAAACAAAGAGATCGGACATCCCGATCGAGGGTGATACAATGGGCGATGAGTTGCGAGCCGATCGCCCGTTCGAGTGGCTCGATCGTTCCCCGTCTTTTCATTCCGGGAAACGTTAACCTTTCACCGATCGATTGCTCATTCAATGTCTGGGAGCGCAGCATGATTGTCTGCCCGAATTGCGACCATCAAAATCCCGATGGAGCTACCGTTTGCGAAGCCTGCTACACGCCCTTACCGACGATGACCGCGTGTCCCCACTGCGGTGCGTCCCTGCAAGCCGATGCCAGCTTTTGCGGACAGTGCGGATCTAGCCTCAGCAGTCCCTCCTCGGGTGCTGACGTAGTTCCCGAAGCTGCCCTCGAACCAACCCTCGTTCCCGGAACCCCTCCCCCAGATCCCGCCAGTCCGCTGCCTGCCCCCCCGACCCCAGAGATCGCGCCGAAAGCCTCCACGGGCGTTCCCACCCAGTTACAATCCCGTATGGCGCGGCTGATGCACGTTCAAACCAATACCGTCGTCGAGTTACCCGAACGCCTGTCCGTCATTCATATCGGTAAACCTAACAGCAAAGTTCCCCCCGATATCGACGTTTCCGGTTTTCCCCACTCGGATATCGTCTCTCGGGTTCACGCCAACATTCGCGTGGAAGGCGATGCCTACTATCTCGAAGATACGGGCAGTGCCAACGGCACGTACGTGAATAATTTTCCCTTACCCACTGGGAACCGACACCGCCTGCGGGCGGGCGATCGCATTGCCCTGGGCAAAAGCGATCTCGTCACCTTCCTCTTCCAACTCTCCTAAACGACTCAGACCCCTCGGTAGACCGATCTATTCAATTCCGACTAACTCATTTATCATAATAGCGATAGCTCCTCTGCTGCGATTGGGCGGCTGCCGACTCAACACCCCATCACCGATGTGATTACACTGAGCCTTCTTCACCCCCACCAAGCGATTCCCGTCAAAAGCTGGACCTTCGAGAACGAATCGACGATCCGCATCGGTCGCTCGACAGATAATCACGTCGTCCTCTATAGTGCGGTTGTCTCTCGCCATCACCTGGAAATTCGACAGCAAGGCGATACCTGGACGATCGTCAATTTAGGCAGTAACGGCACCTACGTCAACGACAAACCCGTCTCTCAAATGACCGTTGTCGATGGCACGATCGTCCGTTTGGCGCGTTCGGGACCCCAGATCAAAATCCAAATCGACGCCGAACCGCCGAAAATTGTCGCCCCCGACCCCCAAGTTCTGCCAAAACTTTTGCAAGCGTCTACCCCCACCCTCAATGACGAACTCACCGAAGATTTAACCCTATCCAATACGGACATTTTACCGTCTCCCGCAGAAGAAGACGATCATTAGTTTAGGGGTTGGAGGTTTGGGGTTGGTCGCTATCTTCTCCCCTCGATCCTCTTGCGCCCTTAATAGCAACATTCCATGACAACTTTATTCTCTCGAATCCTGCCCATCGGACTTTTACCGATTCTGTTGGGAATTGGTAGCGTCGCGGCAAGCGCGATCCCCGCACGCAACACGGGGTCGATCCTCCCCACGATTCCGGTCTCCATCACCCAAAATCCAGCCCCCACACCCCCTTCTCTGGTTGATCGACTGTTAGGACAGTGGCGATCGCTCGAAGCCCTTTCCGGTCAGGAAGAGTTAACCTTTATTTTTACCCCCCAAGGACAGCTCTTTTTCATCGTTCGATTGCCCAACGGAGCTTTAGCCGCGCAAACATTCGGCTATCAACTCCACCCGGAAACCCAACCTCCCGGCATCGATATTATCCTTCCCGACGGGGCGATCGTTCCCAGCATTTTTGAATTTACCCCAGACGGACAACTGCGCTTTCAACTCGAAGGAACCGACCCCAGCCAACCCCGTCCCACCCAGTTTGGGGCAGATGCCGACCTGTTCGACAGAATTTCCGATGCCGTTACTCTCCCGGCGGAAATCGTCGAACGCGAGGCAGAAGAGACCCTCGCCGCGTTTAGTCGATCGCAGCGTACCTACTA
>DVED01000044.1 GCA_015295945.1 Oscillatoriales cyanobacterium M59_W2019_021
ATAATATTGAAAACCCGCTTTCTGTTGAGAAAACGGGTCGCTTGCAGCATTGCCATGGGTTCAGAGGTTCGAGCGATCGCTCTCGGGTTACCGACTCCCCGTGAAGGTGACTTCTGGGAACCGAGCCTGAGCTTCCGACATCGGGCGGTTTTTCCCTTCTTCTTGCCAATAGTTGATTACTTCCGTGGCTTTGTTGAGCAGTTCGACCCGCTCTAGCTCGGAAATCCAATGTTTGGCTTCGAGTTCGGTTTTAAGCTGTTCCCAGGCATCGTTTCGCGGCCAAAAGAAGTATGAAGTCAGCGGACTCGTGCCTTTACCGACCACTTGATCGACCGCGATCGCGACATCGCTGTCAAGCCAAAGAATTTTAAGAGTAAATCTGGACAATCGCACCTCCAGAGCGCAATTTTAGTTGAAGTTAAAGTTTGACGAAGCTTGATTATACTACATTACGTTTAGTACGCAAAAGCCAATTTCGATCGGGAGAAAAATCGCCGTGAGCCAAGCCTCAAGTCCTCAGCCGCCAGAAAATCGAGCGATCGTCGTGTTTGATATCGACGGGGTAATTCGGGACGTGGGAGGGTCTTATCGCCGCGCCCTCGCCGATACCGTGGAGCAGTGGACGGGATTTCGACCCACTTCGGAAGATATCGATCGCCTCAAAGCCGAAGGCACGTGGAATAACGATTGGGAAGCCTCGCAGGAGTTAATTTATCGGTATTGGGAAACCCAGGGCAAAGGGCGATCGACCGTCGATCTCGACTACGAGGCGATCGTTGCCTTCTTTCAATCCCGCTACCGAGGCGAAGATCCCCACAATCCCCAACATTGGACGGGCTACATTTGCCAAGAACCCCTCCTCGCCAGTTCCGAGTATTTCCAAGGATTAGACGAAGCCGGAATGTTGTGGGGATTTTTCAGCGGCGCTACTCGCGGATCGGCAACCTATATTTTAGAACGGCGGTTGGGGTTACAAGCTCCCGTCTTGGTGGCGATGGAAGATGCCCCCGGAAAGCCAGACCCCACGGGATTGCTAGCGGCAGTGGCGCAACTGGAAGCCGAAGCTACCGATGGCGCCGCCTTACCCGTCTTCTACGCCGGAGATACCGTTGCCGACCTCTACACCGTCCGGGAAGCCGCCCAAATGCGCCCGGAACGCCGCTGGATCGGCGTAGGGGTTTTACCCCCCCACGTCCGAGAAACCCCCCAACGCCAAGCCAACTACGCGGCGCTATTGGAAAAAGCGGGAGCCGCTACGGTTTTGACGAATATCGAGGAACTGAATGGGGAAACCATCGGGGAACTATTGCAACGCCAGGTTAGCACGGGATACGGCGGGTAATGGGTAATGGGTAATAACCAGCCCCAAATCCCAAGTTTCGTAGGGTGGGTTAGGCACGGGTACGATCGATCGAAAAAACCAATCCGTTTGAAGGAGTGCCGTAACCCACCACCCGATGTTTGTCACACAACATCCATTTGACCCCACAGTGTTGGGAGAGCCAAGCCGAGTGGCTGCATTACCGAAGTTCGATCGCCCCATTGGGTGCAATTTGAATTTCGGTTGCCTCGTCGGGTGATTCTTCCTCCTCCGAGAATTCCAGGCGGAGGATATTATTGGAATCGCACCGTTGTTGGCGGGTACGGTGGGGGTCGCAATTGGGATCTCGGGTCGATCGATTTCGTTCCCCCGGACAGGTACAAGCCCGAGAAGTAGACGGTTTTGCCGCAGTTTCCTCCGGTTTCTCCACCTCATCAGACTCCACATCCACCTCTTCCTCGTCGGCGGTAGCAACTTCCGTCTCCTCCGTATTCGAGGGTTCCGGTTCCGTTCGAGATTCCGGTTCCGAGGTTTCAACTGTTTCTTCTGACCGAGATGGGGATTC
>DVED01000028.1 GCA_015295945.1 Oscillatoriales cyanobacterium M59_W2019_021
CGTCGGAGGCGCTCCTATCGAGGTGCTTATACAGTACATCAAAAATCAAGAAAAGCCGTCGTAGAACAACGGGGCTTGTATCCCATTATTTTCGGTCAAAATGCCAGCAATAAGCAATCATCAGTAATCATCGATAAGATTGGAATCGATCGCGAGTCAATGCAACCGCACTGCCGATCCCGCCAAAATCACCGCCGTTTCAATCCCAAAACGCTCAAAAAGAAACTCGACAGCACGATTTCAAAACCCAGGGCAACTGCCGTCACCGAAGGAATGGCAATCCGCATTGTTCGTGCCGGATCGAGCGGTCCGAAGGAGTTTGCTCCCCAAATTCCCAGGGCGTAAATCGAACCCGCCAAACCCAGCAGGAATAGTCCGCCCCCCAACAACAACCCCAGTTCTAAATTGACATAGCGAAACAGTCGGTAAATGCGGCGGTCTTTCGGCAACAATCCCTCACCCATGGCAAACACTTTAGTAAAAATGGCAAACGCCACCGCCTGAAAACCCACGATAATTGCCGTTGCCGCAAACAATAACGTGTGGATGTCGAACACCATTTGCGGACCGGGCAGCAGCCACAAACCCACCGCCAAACCCGCCGCCACCAGCAGCAACCCCGGATACAGAAACAGCCATCGGGGACTGTAGAGGAGGAGAAAGCGCAAATGCCGCCAGCCGTCGCGCCAGCTTCGTAGGTGGGGGGGGCGGCTGCGACCGTCGGGTGAGAGGGTGGTGGGAACCTCGGTAATCCGCATTTTGTACAAACTGGCTTTGACCACCATTTCGCTGGCGAATTCCATCCCCGTCGTCCGCAAATCCAGCGAATCGATCGCCGCTTTCCGAAACCCTCGCAAACCGCAGTGAAAATCGCCGCAGGGACTCGGGAAAAACAACCGTCCGATCCCCGTCAGTAGCGGATTGCCCAAATATTGATGTAGCGGTGGCATCGCTCCGGGTTGAATACCCCCTTTAAAGCGATTGCCCATCACCAAGTCGTAACCCGATCGCAGTTTCTCTAAAAAGGGCGTCAGGTCGCTAAAATCGTAGCTGTCGTCGGCATCGCCCATAATCACGTACTGACCCCTTGCCGCCGCAATTCCCGCCGCCAAGGCGCTGCCATACCCCTGAGAACGCACCCGCACCACCCGCGCTCCCATTTTCAGGGCAATATCCGGCGAGCCGTCGGTACTGCCGTTGTCGGCAACGATGATTTCTCCGGCAATACCGTGCCGAGCGAGATAATCCCGCGCCTTTTGAATGCAAATGCCTAATGTTTCCGCCTCGTTGAGGCAAGGCATGACGATCGACAGTTCTAGATGGTCGATCTCGCCCTCGATCTCGACAGGGAGCTGATCGGGCGGATTGTCATCCATCAAACCCCTACCCGTTGCCCCCTGCCCTCTACTGTCTGCCCTCTGCCTGGCCACTCCCTCACCCCAGTTCGTTATCCATACCGATACAGTTCGCAGATCGGCTAGCTTGAGGCTAAACACCGATCGCTGAATGCTCGCAGTACATAACAAACAAGAATACAGGAGTTCAGGAGTTACAGGAGTAACTCCTGTAACTCCAAGCTAAGGGCAACCCCCACTCGCCTCTCGCCTAGGTCTGACCGCTAAAAGCGGGAATTTGATTAGGGTTTACGGAATCAGACTCCTCTTCGTACACAGTGAGATCGTTAGGCTTGAAGCGACCGATCTCGATGCTAATTCCTTGAGCGCCCTCGTATTCCAGGTCTTCAATATACCCAGAATGAGAGTCTTTTGCCTCTTGCTCCGAGATAAAAGGACCGAAGTAATAGATGCACTTGGGACTCTCGGTGGAAATCTTCACCCACCAAGCTTGTCCGACTAAATTCAGCAGATTGGTCAAAAATTCTTTCATGGTTATTTGGTTGCAGAATAACGATCGATCGAGAAGGAGAATAAATACTTAGCGCTTGTTATGCTTCACATTTTGTTATACTGCCTCTCTCTCGTTTTTTCAATCTATTTTCTGGATTATGCCGATCCCGAGGTGACAAACTGTTCGTTGCGGACATTTGACCGAGAGAATTCGATCCGCTGGCTGCCGCGCTGCCGAGATAGTTCGTACAGAGCCATCCCTGTTGCCACCGAAACGTTTAAACTCGGGGTTTTACCCATCAGGGAAACAGATACCAAGCCATCGCAACAGCGCTGCGTTAACAAACTTAACCCTTCGCCTTCCGATCCCACGACCAAGACGATCGCCCCTTTCAGGTCGATTTCGTGCAGGGGTTGCGTCGCTTTTTCCGAGAGTCCGTACAGCCAAAACCCCGCTTCTTTCAAACTTTCCAGCGATCGGGACAAATTCACCACCCGCGCCACGGGCAAGTGTTCTAACGCACCTGCTGCCACTTTCATCACCGAAGAAGTAATGCCTGCTGCCCGTCTTTGGGGAATAACCAAACCCTGCGCTCCCATGGCTTCTGCCGTTCGGGCGATCGCCCCTAAGTTATGGGGATCGGTAATCCCATCGGCTACTAAAATCACAGGTTGCTCGGTTGCCGCCTTGGCGCGAGCGATCAAATCGTCCAACTCGCAGTAAGCATACGCGGCAACCTGCGCGGCAACGCCTTGGTGCGTCGCGCCACCAGTAATCGAATCCAAGCGCGTGTAACCCACTTCGTCGATCACCGTTCCCCGCGCTTTGGCTAGGGGTAACAAAGTATGAAAGCGGGACGAATACCGCAGTTGTTGGGTGATCCAGATGCGATTGAGTTGGCGCTGATTTTCCAAGGCACTGAGAACGCTGTGACGACCGTAAATCAGTTCGGTATCGTCGGCGCGTTCTCGATCGTCCTCTCGACGCGGTGAAGGAGTTCGCTCTGGACGATCCCGATGGCGATCCCGATCTCGCGCTCCGAAAGAACGCTTCCCTTCTCCAGAGGCAGACTTAACGATTTTTTTAGGAGCAGACTTCTTTTTGATGGGTTTGGGAAATTGATTAGTCATGTTTTGAGTCTAGGTGAGAGAGCAATTCGCTTAAGCGTTGGGGATCTGTGAGGTAAAGATACCCGACGAGCATTTCTAAGCCGGTTGCCTGCTGGTAAGTTTGGGAACTCACGCGCTTGGGACGACCGAAAGCTGCATTGCGCCCGCGCCGCACGATGTCCCACTCAGCAGGAGTGAGGTAGGCTTCCAGGGATTGCAAGTCTTCTGCTTGCCCTTCCGCCCGTACCCGAGCCACCACCCGATCGTGATAGGCTTGCAGTCGTTGGGGAGGAAGCAAGCAGCGACTGCGAACGTACAACTCGTAGACGGCATCCCCCAAGTAGGCGATCGCGGCGGGGGGAAGTTGTTGGACTTGCTGCCCGCTGAGTTGTCCCGCACACATCAATTGAAGCAGAGCCGATGCTGGAACCGCGCGATCGTTTTCCTCGGGGATCGCTGACATATCTAGGACTGAGGAGGGAGGTCTCGCCGCATGGAAATTTTAGAAAAAAATTAGATTGCCGATCGCATCAATAGAGAGAATAAGGGTGAAGGTTCGCCCCGTACGCTTCTGGCTGTACTGTCGCCAGAACTCGCCATCGATAACGCGCAAAACAAGCTATTCTGCGCGTCGCACAGGATAGCTTGCCGTAAAGTTGCGAGATTCACTTTTTCCGGACGTTTTCCTTAGCCTCGTCTAACGAAGGCTGCAAAGACAAGAATTTTTCGAGACGGACTAATTTCACCGTTTGCGTCACTCGGGGATTGGTGACAATTTGCAAGCTGCCACCAGCCGTTTGCGCTTTTTTCACCAGTTGAACCAGCGCTCCCAAACCCGAACTGTCTATGAAATCAATCTTAGATAGGTCGAGAATCAGATTGGCCGGTCCATCTTCGACGCATTTGCCAAGTACCTTTTGAAAACTCGGTTCCGAGAAAGCGTCTAATAAACCCGTCAAGCGAAATAATTGGTAGTTGTCTTTGACTTCTCGCGTGCCTCTCAGGCTAACCGTTAAGTTGAGTACTTCTGGAATGGCTCCCTCCTAGTCTTAATCTTTGAGACTGAGGGTCAATTATAGTCACTTTTGGCAAAATTGTCTACCATTGCCAAAAAAGAACGCGATCCCCCTATCGAACACTCCAAAATCCTTTACGCTTAATAGGAGTACAGGTTGCACTCGACTCTATGGAATATCTTGTTGCCGTTCTTCGCGATCGCATCCAAGCCGAAGCCGCCTACACGGCACTAGAAAAGGAAGGCTTCCCCACCGCGCAACTCACCATCTTGGGAAAAGGTTACAAAAGCGCGGACGAGTTCGGACTGGTCGATCCCAAAGCGCAAGCGTTCAAACAAGCTCGACTGATGGCGATTTGGCTGATCCCGTTTGGTTTCTTTGGCGGTGTCACCTTTAATTTGCTGACGGGTTTGCAAACCTTTCCCTGGGCCGGAGAATTGGGAAATCAGATTATCGGTGGCATTCTCGGCGCGATCTCCGGAGGGTTGGGGAGCATTGTAGCAGGTGGAGGTGTCGGACTTGCTCTTGGGTCTGGGGATGCACTACCGTACCGCAATCGACTCGATGCCGGGAAATACCTGGTCGTGTTACAAGGATTGTCTTCTACTCAAACTCGCCAAGCCACGAGCATTTTACGCCAATTCGAGCCGGAAAATATTCAAGGGTATACGATGAAGGGTTAGTGGTTAGTGGTTAGTTGTTAGTTGCTAATGACCAATGACCAATGACCAATGACCAATGACCAAATATTTATGTTACCCAGAGAAGAATTATTAAAAGGTGCCCAGAATCGAGAGAGTTTGGTTCGGGCGATCGATTGTGCCGATCGGGCGATGAAAACTTGGGACGTGGTGTTGAGCGATTTTCTGTCACCGCCAGAACTGGCAGAAATTCAAGAGCGATTCGCGCGGCTGACGGAAGTGAATTTGGTGGCGTGGGGAGGATATCCGCAAGCGGAACGGCAACGGGTGGGGATCGCCCGATCGGATTTGCCATTAGATTCGTCTCAAATCGAAATTGTCGCTTTAGAAGTTTCCGGAAATTTCCTGTTCGATACGGCAACCCATCGCGATTTTTTAGGTTCGATGTTGGCGACGGGAATCGTCCGCGAAAAAACAGGCGATATTTTGGTTTTGGGAGAACGCGGAGCGCAGGTTTTAGTGGTTCCGGAAATTGCCGAATTTTTGGAAATGAATTTAACTCAGGTGAGATCGGTTGGGGTGAAAACTCGGCGGATCGAACTGAGCGAATTGAAGGTGCGCCAACCCCAACGCAAAGAAATCAGTACAGTCGAAGCCTCGATGCGTCTCGATGCCATCGCTTCGGCTGGATTTGGGATGTCTCGCAGCAAGATGGCAAGTTTTATTAGCAGCCAAGACGTGCGGGTCAATTGGAAAGAGATCTCTCAAGCCAGCTACACCGTCAAATCCGGCGATTTGATTGCCATTCGCGGGAAAGGACGCTTAGAGGTGGGAGAGGTTGCCGTGACCAAAAAGCAGCGCTATCGCGTGCAATTGATTCGTTGGGTTTAAGCGAACGTCCGGCTGGGCATTGTCTAACTTAAGTTAGTCCTAGGATTACGGTTTGACTTCCTCACTGGGAACGGATGCGGACGGAGACTGACAAGCCTCAGCATCGGTGCTGTCGGCTTCGATCGTTTCAAATCCCACCCGACCGAGTTCGGCATCGACGATCCAGAAGGTTGCCGATGGTGGTTTTTCCTGGGCTTCAGCCGGAGGGTTATCGGTGTTGGTGGGGGCAGGACTCGGCGTTTCGCCAGCGGACTCCTTGGGCTTCTCGTCGGATTTGGGCGCGGGAGGGGCGATCGGGGTAGCTGTATCGGATGAGGGTTCGGCAGCCGGAGATGGGGTTGCCGGAGTCGTTCCCGGTTCTCTCGATTCAGTCGGCTCGATGGGCGCGTTACTGTTGGCTTGGGCATCCGGACTCGGATCGGTCTTCTGAGAGTCTGCCGTCCCCTTCTCGGCAGGCGTTGCGCTGGTTTGCGGGCGCTGACACACCTGCATTTCCAGCCAAAAGTCGCCGTCAATTTCTTGGCGGTTAACGACTTGTAGGATCGTCTCGGCAGGCACTTCCTCAAATCCCTTCGTTTGTTCGCCCGGTGCCTTCCACAATTGGGTTCCTGCCAGCAGGCGAATGGGAACTTGCCGATCGAGGGCTAAAATTGCCTCAGCCGGAGGTGCTGTCGTTGGGGTAGGAGATACCGCCGTTTCTCGACCGAGGTGATCGTCCACCCATTTTTTCAGGTCGGGCTGATTCCGATACGCGAAATATCCGGCTGCCGACAGTGCCATGCCGATGGCGAGCAGGGCAACTGCCGCTGGCAAAAGCGAGGCAGAACGGGGGGGCGAGGGCGGGACGACCAACCGCGTGGGCAATTCCTCCGTTTCGTCTACATCGGCAGTAGCAACAGCACTAACTTTGGGGGGTCGGGGCTGGGACGGAGCGGCAGCAGAAGGAATCGAATCGAAGAGATCGAGCAGGAGACTGGGATCGATGGATTTGGGATGGGGGGGGGTAACCCGGACGCGAATCAGCGCCACGGTAACGTTATCGTGACCGTTGAGGGTATTGGCGATCGAGACTAATTTGCCAGCCGCCTCCGCCAGGGTTACCTTTCCCGTTAAGGCGGGGAGCAATTCGTCTTCCCAGTACTGCTCGACGCGATCGTAATCGCTCAAGCCGTCGGAACATAACAGGAATAGGCAATCTTCATCGAGGATCGTGCGGTTGATATTGGGATATAACGTACTCGACGATCCCATGCCGATGGCTTGAACCAGCGATCCGGCAGCCACCTGTTGCAGGGCGTTGCGATAGAGGGCATATCCCAACCGCACTTCGCGGCTGGCAACGTCGTCGTCTAAGGTCAGTTGATGGCAACCTTTGGGGGTGATGCGATAGGCGCGACTGTCGCCGACGTGGGTGATGTAGAACTCGTGCGCGTGGGTCAACCCGATGGCAACGGTGGTTCCCATGCGCTGCCGACCTTGGCGCTGTTCGTGGTTATTTTGAGCGCTAATGGCATCGTTGGCTTCGTAAATCGATGTTTCTAACGCTGAGGTTAAGGCGGCAACGCTCAAGGGATTTTGGGGGTTGAGGCAGGGTTGGAGATGCCGCGCGATCGTCTCGATAGCAATGCCCGATGCCACGTCCCCCCCTTCGTGTCCGCCGACCCCATCGCAAACGATCACTAGAGCTTCCGGCAGGGCGTCTTCGGTCGTGCCGCTATCGGGATAGCAGGCATCTTCGTTGCGAGTGCGACTGGGACCTCGATCGGATAGGGTAAAGATCTCAATGCGACGAGATCCTGCTGCCCCGACGACGGTCAAGCCTCGCTCCAACAATGCTATCAACTGCTCGCTCTGGCGAATCTGACCTTCGATTAACAACTGGCACAGGCGATGCAAAAAGTCTCTCATGGGGACTGCCGTACCCTCGACCCACTTCGACCAAACCCGTCCTAACTGTTGCAGGGTTGGCGTTTCGGCGTCCGCACTCAGTTGAACCCAACGCAGGATTCCCCCTTCCACCCGCACCCATTGGGAATCGAACAAGCTCGATGCCACACCCACACGAGCGAAGGGAGACCACAAACTCGCCATTTGCCACAGCCAATTTAACTGCCGCAGAGGAGACGCATCGCGCCAGGACTCGGTGAGGGCGGGAAACAGGCGAGCCTTGTCGCCGTCAACTTCGATGGGGACGGATTCTAACAGCCACAGATCCGAAGTTGCCGCATCTCCAGAAGACGCGACCCGACCGTAAACTTGGGGAACGTGGATGCGATGGGCGAATAATTTTAGATACGGGGCGATGTAGGGGGGAATCTCTTCTGGGGTTTCTGGTGGCAGACCGGGGCGCGTATCGAGAACGATACGATCGGTCTTCAGGAGGTAGCGATCGCCCAGTAACGTTCCCGGAGTGACGCTGCCGAGTTCGCCGGCTGCTAACAGCCACAAATAATTTCGGGGCAGGAACGAGCCGCATTTGAGGCAAAACTTGTTTCCTTCGGGATTGGGAGTTTGACACGAAGGGTGGGGGCAGGTGAGCGTTGCCGTCGGATTTTGCATTAGGGTTCCTTGCCAGCTCGGCGGGGTGAGATGGGGGACTCGTTCCGGGATTTAAAACTCGTCAAAATGCCGATAAGATTTGCATTTTATGGATTGTCAATCCAGGGCGAGCGTTTCCCCGTCTCCGACTCGATGATCGGTCGATCGCCAGGTCTTTTGAGATTTCGATCCCGATTTTAACTTAGGGTCGATCGCACTATTCTAGCAAGCGATCGCCTTTGAGAGCGTCAGCCACCGACCCAGGGCGGACGCATCGGGCTGCGGGAACCGACGCGCCGGATTTTCCATCTCAGTTGCCCAGAGAGCGGGTGCTAAGCTAATTTTGATTCGGTAACATTAATTTACCGATCGCGGAATTCAGGGGTCAGGCGCCAAAATTCAGTTTGGGAACTTTTATGCCCGTGGCAGTCCCGAACGAGAAGTAAGCGCGAAGAGCGCAAAGTGTTCTCCCTGATTCTGAACTCCTGTAACTCCTGTAACTTCTGAATTCTTCTTTCGTTTTCGATCGAACTGCACCCGAGAAACTATGTCAGATGCCACCCTTCGCCCCCATAGCCCCCAGATTCTCGCGATCGTCGATTCTCGGGTGGCAAACACCCCACACCTCTTGCGGGGACTGCGATCGGGCATCGTTGCCATCTGTTTAGACCCCCATCTCGACGGCATCGCCCAAATGACAGCCGCCCTTGATCGCTATCCGAGTATTACCCAACTGCACGTCATTTCCCATGGCAGTCCCGGCAGGCTGCAACTGGGGAATGGTTTCCTGGATTTGGAGACGATCGATCGCTACCGTTCCCAACTGCAACACTGGTTTAGGGGTTTGGAGGGCAATGGCACGAACGCCCCAACCCTTCTGCTTTACGGCTGCAACGTCGCCGCCGGAGATGCGGGGGCAGAATTCCTCGAAAAACTCAGCCAGATAACTGGGGCAGAAATTGCCGCATCGACAACCTTAACCGGAAATGCGGCGTTGGGAGGCGATTGGAACCTGGAAGTCCGGACTGGGGAGATGGAGGTAACGCTGGCACTAGAGGAAGAGGCGATGTCCTCTTATACCGGGGTTTTCGTGACGGCAGGTAACGACATCGGTGCGATCGATGCCGATAAGGCACTCACCATTGCGCTACCCGGAGTCTTAGCCAACGATACAGGAACGGGAACCCTCACCGCAGCCTTACTTCCGGGCGTAACAACCAGTAACAAAGGTGCGGCAATCAGCGTCGCCGCCGACGGCAGTTACACCTATAGCCCCGTCGGCGTAGACGTATTCCGCGCGTTGCCCCAAAATGCAACCACTACGGATACCTTTAACTATCAAGTCTCCGATCTAGCTCCCAGTATCGCCCTGGGAACGGTTACCATTACAGTTACGGGGGTCAACGATGCTCCCATTGCCAACCCCGACGCAGCAACGATCGCCGCTTCAGGGGTCTTAAATGGAACTTCCCTCCTCGCCAACGACGCCGACCCGGATACTGGGGAAACTGCCTCCCTCGTCGTTGCTGCCGCCAGTTTCACCACTCCCCAAGGGGCAACCGTTACCATCAACCCCGACGGCACCTACATCTACGATCCGCGCAACTCGCCGACGCTGACCGCCTTACCCGATGGCGCCACTGCCGACGATACCTTCAGCTACACCGTTCGGGATATCAACGGGGCAACTTCTACGGGAACCGCCACCATTACCGTTACGGGGGGCAACGAAACGCCCATAGCCAATGATGATACGGCAACAACACTGACCAACGCCCCCGTCACCATTAACGTCCTCACCAACGATGGCGATCCCGACGGCAATCCCATCAACCTGTTCCCCCTGCCGTTCAATACCTCATCCGCTCAAGGAGGCAGCGTCACCAGCGGTTCGGGTCTGACCAGTTTGACCTACACGCCCCCTGTCAACTTTAGCGGGACGGATACCTTTACTTACACCATTACCGACGGAACCAGCAGCGATACGGCAGTCGTCACGATCGAAGTCCGCCAACCCCCCCCACCGAACAATCTGCCCATTGCTAACAGCGACACCCTCACCGTTAACCCCGGAACCACGACCACCATCAATGTTCTGGCAAACGATACCGATGCCGACGGCGATGCTCTCACCCTGGTAAGTTTCACCAACCCCAATAGCGGGGGAACCTTGGTACGAGAGGGCAACAGCCTCAACTACACCCCACCGCCGAACTTCATCGGCAATGACGGTTTCCAATATATCGTTGAAGATAGCCAAGGCGGTCGATCGTCGGGAGGCGTCTTTATTGCCGTGGTTCAACCGGGGATGCCGCCGACACCGCCAACACAACCCCCTTCTGGAGAAGTCCCCGCCTGCGATATCGTTTTGCCAACGCCGCAACCCCCAGCCCCCAACCTGACGCTGGATACCCTACAGGGGACGGTATCGGATAACCTGCTGATCGGCAATGCCAACGGGAACGAGGTTTTGGGACTCGAGGGGAACGATCTGATCGTCGGTTTGGCAGGAAATGACAACCTGTTGGGGAACGCGGGAGACGATTTCATTTTCGGCAATCAGGGAACGGATTTCCTGCAAGGGGGCGACGGGAACGATCGAATGTTCGGCGGTCGGGAGAATGATTTCTTGGATGGAAATCTCGGAGACGACACGATCTCGGCGGATTTGGGCGACGACTCGGTTCTCGGTAGCGACGGCAACGATGTCATCGGCGGCGGTCAGGGAAATGATGTGATTGACGGAGGTTTGGGCAATGACGCCATCGACGGCGGTACGGAAAACGACGCGATTAAAGGTGCGGAGGGTAACGATACCATATCGGGGGGATCGGGTGCGGATGCTCTGACGGGAGAAGTGGGGGCGGACGTGCTGTATGGCAATGCCGATGGCGACGTGTTGGATGGGTGCAGCGGAAATGACACCGTATTGGGGGGTCAGGGAGACGACACCCTGTTTGGCGGTACGGGAAACGACTACGTAGACGGCAATTTGGGGAATAATCTGGTGTTTGGCGGGGCAGGGGGCGATCGCTTTGTCCTGTCGGCGAACGATGGGACTGATAGCATTGCCGATTTTGTAGCTGGGGAAGATACGCTATTGTTGGCGGGCGGATTGACGATCGAACGGATCGCGATCGTGCCGCTCACCAATGCCACCGGGATTTCGCTGGTGGACTCGCCGGGAACGTTTCTCGCCGTGTTGTTGGGCGTCGATTCCGAGACGATCGGAGTGGATAATTTTACAACGTCTTAGTTCTTCAGGGGTGACAAGGCGGTTAGGACAAAAGCAAAACTTGAAACTCAAACCGGTCTGCCTTTTCCCTTCTCCCCTCTGCCTTTTGCTATAACGTCAGTACGAGTTCAGCCCGATGAAAACAGCGAACGATTTTTCCGGAAGTTTGATCGGCAGGCACGCACTCCCGGTGTAAAATTCTATTAAGATTGGCGAGGAGAGTAACTTCTCCCAACAGTTATTTAACGGCACATCGATGACTCAACCGACTTTAATTGCGCTTGCCCTGTACGTCGCTCTCGGCGGGGCTTACCTGTTAGTCCTTCCCTTTGGACTGTATCTGTACCTGCAAAAACGGTGGTACGTTGCCAGTTCGATCGAGCGTCTGTTTGCCTACTTCTTCGTATTCTTACTCTTTCCCGGAATGTTGCTGCTCGCTCCGTTTTTGAACTTTCGACCGAAACCGCGACAAATTGAAGTGTAAAGCCGGGTGGCTAGGCTAAATCGTTGATGACCCATTACCCAGTCAATCTTTATGCGTCGGATTGATGCGATCGGAATCGCCCTTGCCATCTTTATTGCGGGTGGCGTCGCCTACGTTATTCTGCAACAGGTGGGACTCGATAGCCTGGATGCGGGGATTTGGAGCCAAGCTCTACTGATGGCTGGCTTAGTCGGCTGGTTGTTGACGTATTTGTTCCGTTTTGCCACGAATCGGATGACGTACAGCCAACAATTGGAAGACTATAAGGAAGCCGTCTTACAAAAGCGATTGGAAGAACTGACCCCAGAAGAACTAGCGAAACTCCAAGAAGAGATCGATCGAGAAAATGGGTAATGGGTAATGGTACGTTTCATTCCGGGAGCAACCCTACCAATAACAACTAACAACTAACAAATCATGGTTTCCGTTTCCGATTGTTTTGCCGAACTTCGCCGTCAGAATCGCTGTGCTCTCATTCCCTTCATTACTGCCGGCGATCCCGACTTGGAAACCACTGCGAAAGCCTTGCAAGCATTGGATGAAAACGGAGCGGATATCATCGAACTCGGCGTTCCCTACTCCGATCCCCTAGCCGATGGTCCGGCGATTCAGGCGGCGGCAACTCGGGCTCTGGAACAGGGGACTCGCTTAGACGACGTGTTGGAAATGGTGACGCGAGTCAGTCCAGGTTTGCGATCGCCCATCGTCCTATTTACGTACTACAATCCCATTTTGAATCGAGGCATCGATCGGTTTTTGCAGCAAATCGCCGCTGCCGGGGTGAAAGGTTTGGTGGTTCCGGATTTACCCTTAGAAGAGGCGCAGCAATTGGTCGATCGGGCGCAGCAGCAAGGGATCGAGGTAGTATTATTAGTGGCTCCTACCAGTTCCGCCGATCGCATTGCATCCATTGCCCAACAATCCCGAGGGTTTATCTACCTCGTCAGCGTTACCGGGGTTACGGGGGTGCGCGATCGCGTCGAATTTCGCGTTAAAGACTTGTTGGTACAACTGCGAGAAGTGACCGATAAACCCATTGGCGTTGGCTTCGGGATTTCCTCCCCAGAACACGCCCGTCAAATTCGAGATTGGGGTGCGGATGCCGTCATCGTCGGCAGTGCCTTCGTCAAGCGTTTAGCCGACGGCACTCCAGAACAAGGCTTAGCCGCGATCGCCGAATTTTGCCAAAGTTTGCGCCAAACCCTGAAATGACCCAGAGCAGGGGGAGCTTTCTTGAGCAGGGGAGGCAGGGGAGGCAGGGGGAGCAAGGGGAGCAGAAAGCAACTAGCGACTAGACATCTGGAGGAAAATCGGGAATCGGGAAGAGGATTGAGGGTTTCGATATGAGACTCGATCGTATTTTTTAATTCCGGAGATGTCTACTAGCAAAAGCGCGATTAGCAATAACCAATCCCAAACCCCAAACTCCCAATACCAAATGACGTCAATCTTGCACCCAAACTGACACCGAACCGCCCAAACAGCGAAACTCGCCCCAACCCCATTCATTCGTCAACACGGGTTCCTTGACGTGTTGGGTAATATCGACAAACTGGGTGTTAGCCTTGCGGACTTCCATCCATTTCGATCCTGCCGCACCATCGCTCATAATTACCGCCATCGCCTTGGGATGTTCGGGATCGCCCAACCGCGTCCAACCGATGGTGTTGAAGTGGTCGAAGTAATCGTACTGGGGACCGTAGGCGTAATTTTGGCGGGCGTGGAGGAATTTGTCAATCAGCCAGCGGTGGGAAGGCATGACGATCGTATAACGGTTGCCGTCTTTGCCATAGTCCTCGTATTCGGCACCGAAATAATCGGCATGGAAGACGCAGGGATAGCCTTCCTGGCGCAACAAAATCAGTGCGTAGGCAAGGGGTTTGAACCAGGGTTCGACGACGGATTCTAAGGCTTGTAACGGCTGGGAATCGTGGTTTTCGACGAAGGTGACGGCGTGGGTGGGGCTTTGCTGCATCATCGTTCCATCGAGGATGCGTCGCATATCGTAAGTCCCGCTCGATTTGCTGGCGGCATGGAAGTTGTAGTGCAACGGCACGTCAAATAGGGACATTTTGCCTTGGACGGCATCGAGATACCATTGCAGCGTTCCCAGGTTGTTATACCAATATTCGCCGACGGTAAATAGCTCTTTTCCGGCGTGACGTTCCATGGCATCCAGCCATTCGGGGAAGAACCAAGCGGCAATGTGTTTGATGGCATCGAGGCGGAAACCGTCCACTCCGGTGGTATCTAAATACCATTTCCCCCAACGAGTGACTTCATCGCGCACTTCTTTGGTTTGGAAGTCGATATCGCAACCCATTAAATAGGCGAAATTTCCTTTTTCTAAGGCGACGTAATCGTCAAAGACTTTGCCTTCAAAGAGGTAAACCGTGCCAGGTTCGTTGGCAAATTCATCGTAATCGACGGCATCGAAGTGCCACCAATGCCATTGAAAATCGGAATACTTGCCCTGGCGACCGGGGAAGGTAAAATTCGTGTAGGCTTTGATGTCGCGCATTCCACCTTTGGGGTTGAGGCGATCGTATTGAGAAAAGGGCGTGGCTTTGGCGACTTCTGCGGCTTCTCCCCCCATGCGGTGGTTGAGAACGGTATCGGCGTAAACTTGAAGTCCCGCACTGTGAAGGGACTGAATGGCGTCTAAATATTCTTGGCGAGTGCCGTACTTGGTGCGAACCGTCCCTTTTTGGTCGAATTCTCCTAAGTCGTACAGATCGTAAACAGCATAGCCGACGTCGTAGGTTCCCGACATCCCTTTATAAGCAGGAGGAAGCCATAAGGCTGTAAATCCGGCATCGGCTAATTCTCGGGCTTTTTGGTTTGCCTGATTCCACAGTGTTCCGTCGTTAGCAACGTACCAGTGGAAATACTGCATCATGGTGCCGTTGGTTTCGATCATTGAGGCGACCTCTCTTTGGGGTTGAATTTCAGTTGAGTGGCAATCGATCGAGCATTTTGGAATAGCACATTGTTAGGGATTGAAGAAAGGTTTGACATCGGAAATTTTACCCTGTGGGTTGTTAATGTCCTGTCCACACCGATCCCAAATCCGTTACTGTTGGGTTTCCATTGGAGTCTCGTAGGCTTTCTCAGATTTCAGTGTACCCTATTCTTCCCGAAAAGTTATAAATCGTTTGCATCAGCGACGTCCAAAGGGAGTATTGCCCGGTCAAGAAAAATGTAGAATCTCGAAGTTTGACAGGTTGAAAGCTGTCCTAATCCCTCTGTTTGATCGCGACATTTTGGTGTATGTCCGTTAGCGAGCGGCTACCCTCGAATAAAGACTCAGTATTCAACTGTTCGCTCGAATCTAACTCAATTTGCGGGGTTTGTGCGATCGCCTCGATTAACGCCCGTGCTTTCAGGAGTAT
The DNA here is from genome assembly GCA_015295945.1 of Oscillatoriales cyanobacterium M59_W2019_021. Lineage (GTDB taxonomy): Bacteria > Cyanobacteriota > Cyanobacteriia > Cyanobacteriales > Geitlerinemataceae > DVED01. Next base: position 15,155 of record DVED01000028.1, read on the forward strand.
TTCATCAAATTCAGCTTCGGGATTCGAGAGGGAAACGATCGCGCCACCAACGCCAATTGTCGTTCCGGTTGGCGTTACAATGGCAGTGCGAATGACGATATTCAAATCGGCGGTTCCGTTGAGTCCTAAAAATCCCAAACTTCCTGAATAAATACCGCGTGCTTCTGATTCTAATTGATCGAGAATTTCCATCGTTCTTTTCTTCGGTGCACCCGTCATCGATCCGCCGGGAAATGCCGCTCGAATGCAGTCGATCGCGCTGAAGTTTGATCGCAATTTTCCTCGCACTGTACTCACCATTTGATGCACGGTGGAGTAGGTTTCAATTTCCATCAGTTTGGGAACGGAAACTGTCCCGATGTCGCAAACTTTCCCCAGATCGTTTCGCAGTAAATCCACGATCATTAAATTTTCCGATCGCTCTTTTTCGCTCAACCATAAAGTTTCTTTCGACTGCCAATCTTCGTCTAAGTTTCGGCTGCGTTTTGCAGTGCCTTTGATGGGTTTTGACTCTACCCACCGCTCGCGATCGATTCGTAAAAAACGCTCGGGTGAAGAACAAACAACCGCAATTTCTCCAAATTTCAGAAAAGCTGAGTAAGGAGCGGGGTTATGTTGGCGTAATATGCGGTAAAATGAAAGCGGTTCGGGTCGATCGTCGGTGTGGAGTCGATCGGTCAAGCAAATTTCATAACTTTCTCCGCGATCAATCTCTTGAAAACAAGTTTCAATATCTTTTAAGTATTGTTCTCGATCGCGGCTTAGGGTAAATTGAGGAGAACAGTCTTTGGTTTTCCTTTTGACTCTGGGTGCAGTAGAAATATTTTTTAACTGGTTCTCCATATTGTCAAACCAAGATTGAGAAATGGCACGATCACTATTTCCAACATAGCAAACCAGATAAAGACAGCGTTCCTGAAAATCGAATGCAATGAGGCGATCGACAAACAAAAACATGGCATCGGGAAGCGGTGAAGAATGTCGATTGGTACTCCCACAATCGGCTTTCAGTTCGTAACCCAAGTAACCCACAAAGCCGCAATTAAAGTCGAAAGGCAGATCTGGAGTTGGGCAATATCGGCGATCAATCTCGTCTTTCAGAAAGTCAAAAATGTTGCCAGCATGAATTGAGTTTTTTCCTAGTTTGGATATTTTAAATTGTTGGTGATCGACTTGATAGCTAACCTCAAAACTATCCGATCCACTCCGATCTCCCATAAATGAAAATCGGGATTTATCCCGATCGTTCGTGCTGCTATCCAACCAAAATGAATGAGAAGAATTTTGATATATCCCGACAAAAACATCTTCAGGGTCGCGAAACCAATCGAGTTTGCGAAAATGAACGCAATCTCTCGAAACTCGAGAAGCCGTTAAATTAGAAGGGAGATCGATACTCCCAAAGGGAGTCGCTGATGCGAACGATTTGGAGTCTTTCCGTTGATGTTTTTGCCTCACATAAAATGTTCTATTTTGTTTTTTCCAAAATTGTAAAGTGAGTTCTCGAAAATTGGTAATCAGTTGCTGTCCGTATTCCGTACAAATCGATTCGGGATGAAATTGAACCCCCCAAAAAGGTTTCTCTCGATGTTGGAGTGCCATTACCAAACCATCAACCGTTTGCGCCGTTTCTTGAAGGTTTCGAGGTAACGGGTTTCGGACGATCAGCGAGTGATAGCGAACGGCTTTAAAAGGAGAAGGAATATTGTGAAAGAGTGGTGAATTATCGTGATAAATCTCGCTTGATCGTCCGTGCATGACCTGTGGTGCTTTCTCAACCGTTCCGCCATAGAAATAGCCGATTCCCTGATGTCCGAGACAGACTCCCAGTAATGGAATATTGGCTTCGAGAATGACTTGACGGCAAATGCCAAAATCGCGATCGTGACTAGGATGTCCGGGACCGGGGGAAAGAATAATATTATCGAAATTGTGTTGTTTGAGAATATCCCAAGACACGCGATCGTTCGGAATGACAATTGGCGGTTTTCCGTTCGCTTCTGCAACCAGTTGATAGAGGTTATAGGTAAACGAATCGTAGTTATCGATAATCAGCGTGTCGATCGAAGTCATGTTTGATTTTTACTGCGGTAGCGCGAAATCGTCAAAGACTGAATGAGTTTATTGTAAATCGTAACCAGTGTGAAACCAATATAGGAAAGGTGTGTTTTCCCTCTCCAAACTTCTTTCCTAAAAAGTGAGAGTTGTATCGCAATTGACGATCGAAACTCGGGCGATCTCTAGATTCAAGACTTGCACAATGCCCGATCGTCCTCTGCCAAATCTGCATTCGTCCGCAGGTAATCCCGCACCCAATCGCAAGCATAGGTCAGGAGATCGGCATTTAAAATCGGTTCCAAATGCCACAGTCCGATCGTCCCGGCTAAAACTAACGGCAATGACCCCAGCTTGATGACCGTTGAGGACGTGGAGAAATGCTCCATCCCAATTCCACAATTTCACCGTTCGATCTTCGCTCGCCGATGCCAGCACTCGACCGTCCGGAGAAAATGCCACGTCCCGCACCCGATCGCCGTGACCTTCTAAAATGGCGATCGCGCGACCGTCGGGTTTCCACAACCGAACTGTACCATCCCAACTCGCCGAGGCGATCGTCTTGCCATCGGGACTGAAGGCAACTTTCCAAACTGCCGCCCCGTGACCTTCCAGGGTTTGCAGTAATGTTCCGTCCCTCGATCGCAATTTCACCGTGCGATCGTCGCTAGCCGTGGCGAGGATTTTGCCGTCGGGACTGAACGCCACATCCCACACCGTCGCCCCGTGACCTGCTAGGGTACGCAGCAATGTCCCATCTGCCGACCACAGTTTCACCGTTTTATCCTCGCTGGCAGAGGCGATCATCTGACCGTCGGGACTAAATGCCACATCCCAGACGGCACCGCGATGTCCGGTCAGGGTCGATCTCAACTTGCCATCGAGATCCCACAGTTTGACAGTTTTGTCCCAACTGGCAGAGGCAACAATCTTGCCGTCGGGGGAAAAGGCAACCCCCCACACCGGACCGAGATGGTTCGAGAGCGTTGCCAGTAATTTCCCGTCCGACTGCCAGAGTTTGACGGTATTGTCCCCGTTTGCCGTAGCTATCCGATCGCCTTGGGGACTGAACGCCACCCCCCAAACTCGGCTGTCTTGTCCCGACAGGCGATTGAACTCGAGGGCATCGTAAACGGCTTGCCGCAAGACTTTATCGGCGTAGTCTCGCAGATCGGGGGGAACCGAATTCAATTTTTGCAGGCTTTTTTGGGCTTTAATGGCAGCAACCAAGGCATCCAAACGGCGATCGTCAGCAAAGAGAGCATCGGAAGAGGTGGCGATCGCTTCGATTTGGCTTAAGGTAGCTTGGTGATATTGTTGGGAGGCTACTAATCCCAACGCGGTGGCGATCGCGAATGCCAAACTGACGACGCCCAGTAAAAGGCGTTGCAGTCGGGCGACTTTGCGTTCGAGATCGAGTCGCAACGCCATTTCAGCGGCACGATCGGCTTCCAGGATTTTTTGCCATTCCCGGCGATCGAATTCTTGACTGGCGGCTAAAAATCGACGATCTAAATCGCTCAATCGTTTGCCTTGCGACCACGATCTGGCTTCCGCGAGGGCTTGTCCTCTCAACAACCGCGATTCGTCTCGTTCTCGGGATGCCACCCAAGCGGTTAAGGTTTGCCAGTAGGGTCGCAGGTTTTGCAACTGGGTTTCCACCCATTCTCGAGTAAAAATTTGGCGATAAATGCGATTTTTAACCTGTAAAATTCCGTTTTTTTTGACGAGCAATCCCGAGAGAATTAATTCCAAGGCTTCGGGACTGTTGTCGGCAATCTCGGCTTGTAAAATTTGCTGGTACAGTCCCAGCAGGCGACTCGATCGGTCTTCGTTGTGCAACAGTCGATCGCGAATGGTGCGCAAATGCTCCGGTTCGTCCTGGGATTCCCAATGGCGAACCAGGCGATCGCGGACGATTTCGGCGATCCATTCGGCAGGGGAAATCTTGCCATCGACGGTCTGAAATTCCAGGCGTTCGCGCGCCAACTGACACAGTTTCTGAGTTAAAAAAGGCTGCCCGTTCGTCTGGGCTAAAATTTCCCGCAATACGGCGCGTTCGTTGCCCCAACCGAATGCCAATCCCGCAACGAGTGCTTCGGCTTCCTCGAGAGCGAACCCGTCGAGGGAGATCGCCGTACCGATGTTAAAGGGCGTGCGACTTTTATCGCGAATCAAATCCGATGGGGTGGCTACGCCAAAAATAGCAAAGGTCAGCCGATTGTAGTTGGGGTCGATCGCTCGGTACTCGTGACAAAATCGAATCAACGCAAAGAAATCATCGACGGCAAACTCCAAATTCAGAATGCTATCGACTTCATCGATAAAGATAAACAGGCGTTCGCCCGAGAACCGATGGCGAAGTAACTCGTCGAGAAAACCGCGCAATTTCTGAATCGTTCCCAACTCCGAAACCTGCTGCCACCACGTCTTAAAATTTCCGTCCCCAAAAAGCTCGAATCCCCGCCACAACTCGGTTAGCACCCCTTTATACCACTGTTCCGGCGAAATCCCCTCGCAGCCGACCGCGCCCAGATCGAGGGTCGCACACCGACACCCCTCCCGTTGCAGCCGCGCTCTCGTGCGCACCAGCAGCGACGATTTGCCCATTTGTCGGGACGTCAGCACGTAGCAAAACTGCCCGTCTAGCAGCGATCGATAAAGTTGGCGATCGGCATGGCGTTCGACATAACTCGGTGCGTCCGGCGCCAGACTTCCCCCAACTTGATAGTCCATTACCTGCTGGTGATTAATGGTTCGAGGCGAGAGTCACGCGATCGCGACCCAATTGTTTCGATCGCTCGAGCGCGGTCTGAGCCGATCTCACGAAGTCTTCCCAAAGATGTCGGGAATTGGGCACTTGACAGGCAACCCCCAAGCTCACCGTCACCGTATTCCCCGGAAACCCAATTTGGTAATCCCGTTCGATCCCCAAGGCTTTGACCCGTTCTCGAATCCGCTCGGCAACTTGTACCGCTCCGGCAGCCTCCGTCTTCGGCAGCAGGATGGCGAACTCTTCCCCGCCGTACCGCGCCGCTAAATCGTAGGGCTGGCGCACGATTTGGCGGATGACCTCGGCAACTTGTTGCAAGAGGCGATCTCCGGCGGCTTCCCCTTCCGCCTTATTGTAAAACCGCAAATAATCGAGATCGCAAAAAATCAACGATAGAGGAGCATTTTCTCGCGCCAGCAGCCCCCACTGCTGTTGCAGAAACTCCTCGAACCCTCGCCGATTGACCAGTTGGGTCAACTCGTCTACGGAATAGCGACGCTGTAATTCTTGATTTTCCCGTTCCAACTTCTGAAGGCGATCGAGGGTAGACTCCCCCCGCTGAAATTGGGCGCGAAAATACAGACGGTACAACGGGCAACTGGGAGTGGCACAATTTCCTTCCAATTTCACCAATCCCATACTTTCTAATTTATAGGCGACGATCGACTCTAACTGCGCCCCCTCGTCGCTGCTCACCACCTGCTCCATCGCTGCCGACAGTTCCGGATAGTCCAGCAGCATCGCCCAGTAGTCCCGCAGCCGATCGCCGTAAATCCCCGCTTGGGTAGGCGCTTCCAGCAATAACTGCTCTAGGGAAACATCTTGATGGCACAAGTGATAGAGTGCCAGTCGCACCAGATAGGGATGTCCCCCCAACAAATCTAACAGCGATTGCAATTGCTGTCCGTCGGGATCGTCCTCCACGATCGACAGTCCGTGCCGCTTGACTAATTCAGCAACCTGCGCGGGACTAAATTCTGGCAATTGGATCGGTCTCCCCACGTTGAAGGGAGATTGGTTCATGTTCAAGGGAATATAAGCTTCCGTGTTGTACACCACCACCAGCCGCAATTTTTGGAAAACGCTGACCTGCTTGGCTTGTTCGTGCCAAAACCGCAGCAAAGGCAAAAACTCCCGCGCGCTGTTGGGATACTCGAAGACCCGATTGACTTCGTTGAGCGCCAACACCAGGGGCGAATCGATTCGCGCCAGCAAGTATTGTTGCAGGTAATGGGTACAACTCACCTTAGAACCGATTTCTTCATCCCAATAGTCATCGATTTGGGAAGGCAGATCTAACTGCCGCGCGATGCGGGTACAGACCCAACGCAGCAAGCCGTCGAAAGATGCCAAAATTTCGGCATCGGCTTCCTGAAAATCCAAACTAACCGTTCGATATCCCGATCGCGTCGCCCGATCTAAAATTCTCAGCAATAGCGAGCTTTTGCCCATTAGCCGGGGGGCTTTGAGGCGAATGACACTGCCCGGTTTGGCAATTTCCCGGTAGGCGAGTTCCTCCACGGGAGGGCGATCGATATAAAAGGGCGAGTTCAGCGGCACTGGACCGCTGGGAAACTCTAACGGCGTTTGGGAAAGCTGCGAACTGAATTGGGCGATCTCCTGACGTTGCTCGGACGTCAGGGGGCGATCTTCTAACGCGATGCGAAAATTCGTTTTCGTGACGGGCATCTCAAAAATTTCTGAAAGACCGTGCCACAATTCCGCCGCCAAATTTTTGAGATAATTGGCATCGTAATGAAACTCTTTTGCCATGCCAGCATAAGTTTGCCCCTTCCAAGCTTGGCGAAGTACCAATTCCTGAATGGGATTCAAATTTCGCTGCCCTCTGGCACGTAACAGACACAAAACCTCATCAATCGTCATGTACTAAACCCCTTAGGGGATTCACCGACTTGTTGCAATTTAAAAAACTGTAGAGGACTCACACTGCTATTGGCAAGAGAGCCTTCTTTGAGACAAGCCTGAAAGATCGATTGAAGATTGTTACAAAGAAAATGCTTTTGGTAACTTGACTTTGTAACAAATTTAAGAATTCAAGTCGAACTGATGTTTTTTATGCGTTGGCGACGGGCGGATTTCAGTAACCGAATTCGGTACGGATCGGCATCGCGACGCCAATAGACCCGATGCCCTCTCAATTGAGCGCAGTGGTCTGCCAAACATTGTAACCAACCTTGGCGTTTGTGAATAACTTGGGGATTATCTAATAATCCCCACCGTTCTTCTTGCTGGGTCAGATTGGCAAATTTATTGTAAAGTGGATAGTCCGGGGTGACAAGTCGATCTTTTCGGTGCAAAATAGGTGGATTCTCGGAGCGATCGCCTTCGTAGTAGCGAACGTGCAGATCTCTTAAGTCGATTTGCATCGCCATGTGGAGTGCCGGATGGGGGTTGGTATCGAAATCGGGGTAAAATAGGTAAGAAATTTTGGGTGTTGTGGTATGAATTTTCACGATCGTGACGCCTTCTAAGCGTCCAATATTTCGACTGGCGCACCCTTCATAAATCCGCAGCAACGGATCGAGACGATCGAGGGCGCTAATATGAACGAATAAAGATTTGGGAGTGAGTTGACCGATCGAACTTTGTTGGCATAATTGGGTAATTTTCTCTAATTTTCCCACGCTAAAGAGCATTTCGTCGGCAATTTCAAAAGCACTTTTCAACGATCCAAATAAGGCTTTTATATCTCGTTGAACGGCTGCCGAAAAACTACTCAAACGGGGACGGCGACCAAAATTTGTCAGCGCCAAGTAAATTAACAATTCTTGACGGCGCTTCTCGGCAATGGCTTCCCACTCTTGGGTATCCGTGGCTTGTAACACCACCCCAAAGGCGCGGCGCATCGATCCGAATTCCGCTAACAACTCCTCCGAATTTGCCAATTCCTCGGCAACGGGCAACCGACCTCGATCGCCCACAAATGCCATTAACGGGGCTAAGAGTTCTCGATAGGTTTCAAATCCTTTGGTGGGTTTGCGAACGCCGGGAGAGGTCGATCTCGATCGCCACCTGGCTGCCCGGAAGTTTTCCGCCTCTGTCTCATCCCGAAACACGAAGTAGATTCCCAAATCTACGGGAATGGCATCCACCCCCAGCACGCTATCGATATAGGACTTTAATTCTTCCTGTTGGAAATATTTTTGGAAAGTGCGGCGGCGGGTGATGTAGCCGTCGCCGTATGCCACCCGCCCGCGATCGCGACTTTCGATTTCCACCTGCGCCGCCACCAACAGCACTTTTTCCGTTAATTCCCACGCTTGCAGCAGGGCTTCCCGCCGTTCCTGCAAATCTTCGATGACGTTAATCACAAAACCGATATTGACGATTTCGGCGCGAACTCGGGGGACATCCGGTGCGTAATACGGGTCCCATCCGGAACTGGCGCAACCGCGCTGTCCGATGCGCTGTACGTCCCCCCCGTGTCCGCACCCGTAGTCGAAAAAGGTCGTTCCCGGCGCGAAGAAATCGGCATCCCAGGCACTCCGCACCGGACGAGACAGATCCCGCCGGACGATCGCCGCTCGATACCGCTCGATTTTGGGTTTGGCAGCGCGATCGTTTCGCAATACCACTTCGTGATTCTCGATGGTGACGCCAACGGCTTGCAAGCACTGCTGCCAACCCGCTAGGGTTCCAATTGCTTGGGTGCGATCGAGCAGTCCCAACCGTTCCTCTTGACGGGTGAGTTTGGCGAAGGCGTCGTAGTGGGGGTAGTCGGTGGGGACGAAGGTTTCTTTGCGGTGCAAAATGGGGGGATTGTCTCCCCGTTGGTAATCTCGTTCGGACACTTGCCGGGTTTGCAAATCCACTTGCAAACTGGTGCGTAAGGCGGGGTGCGCGTCGGTGTCGAAGTCGGGATAAAAGAGGTAGGAAATTCTCGGTTGTTCGAGGGCGAATTTAATCAGGGTGGATTTGGGATTGCCGCCGTAGAACCGGGCGCAGGCTTCGTAGAGGCGCAGGCGGATATCGAGGGCATCCAACCCTTGGCGGTGGATGTAGAAGGCGCCAGGGAGCTTTTTGCCGATTTTGCTGCGATCGCAAGATTCCAGAATTCGATCGAGATCCGCAATCTCTGCCAACACTCGATCGATCTTCGCTTCTAAATCAATATCGTCTAAGCCTGTCAACTCTTCCGGTAAAATTCCCGCTTCGATTCCCTGCCCGATTAAGGCAGCTAACAGGCGATCGCAGTCGGGCATCTGGCTGACTATCATGCTCTACCTATTTACCATAAAAAGGTTCCCCAGGGTAGATCGATCGACTGGATCTGTGATATAGTTAATCTATAACGTTCGTTCGATATAAAAACGGCACCAGTTGAGGAGTTGGGGTTCTCGTTTGAGGTTCGCCCTTTTCCCTAAAAAACTGGCGACGAATACAGTTTATTTTGCTCTATCGTAAACCGGATGTTCGATATAAATAGAAAGTTGTTACTGATTATCGGTCATTTGTAACAACCTTCTTTCCTCGCCTCCTCACCCTCTTCTGGGTCACTGGTCAGGAATGGTGCGTTTCGTTCCGGTGGCACTCCCTACCAAGCTCCCGTAGACATAGCCAGCGCGCAGCGCTTACTCCTGAACTCCTGAATTAAAGATGCCTAAAATTGTTGACCACCAAACCTACCGCCAAGAGCTACTCGGTAAATGTTTCGATCTGTTTGCCCAACACGGATACAGTGCGATTACCATGCGGCAAATTGCCCAAGGATTGGGCGTTTCCACCGGAACGCTGTACCACTACTTTCCCAGTAAAGAGAACATTTTCGAGCAGTTAATCGAATATTTGAGCATTCAGGACACCTCAGCCGAACAGTTGCCCAACTTAGACGATTGCCCTACCCTGAGTGCCAAAATCGACGCCGTGATGGAGTTTCTCGCCGAGAAAGAAGACTACATCAGTAAGAACATTCTGATTGTGATGGATTATATCCAGAAACAAGACCGCCAAACCGTTCTGGAACATCCCATTCTGCAAGCTGCCGCCGAACGTTACGAAAAGGCTGTGGCTCGCTGTTTGGGAATTGACGATCCCGCCCTCGCCATTTTTGTCATTAGTTGGTTCGACGGCTTGGTGATGCGGCGGATGCTGACGGGGGAAAAAGTCTCGTTGGTAGAACAGGGAAAACTGTTCGGTCAAATGCTGGAAGCTTATATGGCGGTAATGGGTAATGGGTAATGGGTAATGGTGCGTTTCGTTCCGGTGGCACTCCCTACAAAACTTATTACTTATTACTTATTACTTGATGATGAATGGTGCGTTTCGTTCCGGTGGCACTCCCTACAAAACTTATTCCTTAAAAAATGGATTGGGTAAATCATGAACGTACAACAGATCTCGCAGCCGAAAATCTTGTGGACGATCGCCCTAGTAATGGCAGCGACAGGGATTGCCGGGACGACCCTTGCCTACAGTTGGTCGCAGTGGGGATCGATCGCCCAGACCCCCGAACCCGTCGAAACCGCGCCTGTCGCCCGCAAAATCACCGCTTTGGGGCGATTGGAACCGGAGGGGGAAGCCATCCGCATCGGCGCACCTGCCACGTTGCAAACCGATCGAGTTGCCGAATTGTTAGTGGATGAGGGAGATCGGGTGGAAGCCGGACAAGTTATTGCCATTTTAGATTCTCGAGATCGCCTGCAAGCGGCACTAGAACAAGCCGAAGAAGACGTGCGCGTGGCTTTGGCGCGTTTGGAACAGGTGAAAGCAGGGGCAAAATCCGGGGATATCGCCGCACAAGCAGCGACGATCGATCGTCTGAAAGCGCAACGGCACGGAGACCAAGCGGCACAAATCGCCACGATTAACCGCTTGCAAGCGCAGTGGGAAACGGAAAAAGCGGCACAAATCGCCACGATTAACCGCATTCAAGCACAATGGGAAACGGAAAAAGCGGCGCAAATTGCCACCCTCGATCGGATTCAAGCGCAATGGGAAGGCGATCGAGAAGCACAAATTGCTACGCTGGGTCGGTTAAATGCGGAGTTAAAAAATGCGGAAGCGGAATATCAACGCTATCGTCAATTATCCGCAGAGGGTGCAATTTCTCAATCTTTATTTGATAGCAAAAGTTTGGTTGTCGAAACCAGTCGGCAGCAAGTTGCCGAAGCGCAAGCTAATTTAGACCGGATCGATCGTACCGCACGGGAACAAGTTGCCGAAGCGCAAGCTAATTTAGACCGGATCGATCGTACCGCACGGGAACAAGTTATCGAAGAGCAAGCCAATTTAGAACGCATCCAACAAACGGGAAGCGAACAGATTAGCGAAGCCACGTCTCAACTCGATAGCATTGCCGAAGTGCGTCCGGTAGACGTACAAGTGGCACAATCGGAAGTCGATCGAGCGATGGCTGCCGTTAACCAAGCACAAACGGATTTGGAACAAACTTACGTCAAAGCACCCAAATCCGGACAAGTTTTGAAAATCCACACCCACCCTGGGGAAAGACTCAGCGAAAACGGAATTATCGAACTGGGAAAAACATCGCAAATGCTGGCGATCGCGGAAGTTTATCAAACCGATATCGGTCAAATTCGAGTCGGACAACCTGCCCGGATTACCAGCCAAGCTTTTGACGGTCAATTAACGGGAACAGTGAGCCATATCGGCTTACAAGTGAAGCGGCAAAATGTGTTTAGCAATATGCCGGGAGAAAACCTAGATCGGCGAGTGATCGAAGTTAAAATTCGCCTGACGCCAGAAGATAGTGAAAAAGTTTCCAGCTTAACCAATTTACAAGTAGAAGTGGCGATCGAGAAGAAGGCTGAAGGGTAAGAGAATGCAAAATTAAAAATTAGGTTTTCTTGTCACGCTACTAACCACTAACCACTAACAAAAAAATGAAAACTCCTTTAGCCTGGTTACAAGTTTCTCGAGAAAAAATGCGGCTGGCTGTAGCATTAGCTGGGATTGCTTTTGCCGACATTCTCATGTTCATGCAAATGGGGTTTAAAGATTCCCTCTACGAGGCGGCAGTGAGACCACACTATGCTTTAGATGCCGATCTCGTATTAGTCAATTCCCAATTTGAAACCTTTTTCAGCGTTAAAAGTTTTTCCCGAGAACGATTGTATCAAGCGCAGGGATTTCCGGGAGTCGAATCGGTCAATTCTTTATATTTTGGGACGGCGGAGTGGCGCAATACCGAAACGCGGATGAGTCGTCCAATTCTCATCTTTGGAACCGATCCGGCGAATCCTGCATTTAACATTCCGGAAGTGACGCAAAATGCCGATCGCCTAAAAATGTTCCATCGAGTTTTGTTCGATCGTGCATCGCGTCCGGAATATGGAGTCGTTCCTATTTTTGAAGAAAAAGGCTTTCTGGAAACTGAGGTTAACGATAATCTCGTTCGGGTCGATGGATTATTTTCGTTAGGGGCTTCGTTTACCGCCGATGGCAATGCGATCGCTAGCGATTCAACTTTTCTGCATCTATTTTCAGAACGCAAAGCGGAAGAAATTGAAATTGGGTTGCTGAAACTCGAACCCAGCGCAAATTTACAACAGGTTCAATCCTCCCTAAAAGCCGAACTCCCGAAAGATGTCAGTGTCTTAACCATTGAAGAGTTTGCCAAAATTGAAAAACAATATTGGGCAAACAGTACGGCGATCGGCTTTATTTTCAGTTTGGGAACGGCGATGGGATTTATAGTTGGTGTTGTCATTGTCTATCAAATTCTTTATTCCGATGTGTCCGACCATTTACCGGAGTATGCCACATTGAAAGCGATGGGATATACCGATCAATATCTCGTTAATGTCTTAATTCAAGAGGCGTTGATTTTAGCAGTTTTGGGATTTATTCCCAGCTTTTTCTTAGGAGTTGGCTTGTATCATTTAACCCAGGCTGCAACGCTATTACCCATTGGAATGACGACAAGTCGAGCCATTTCTGTCTTTATTTTGACGGTGATTATGTGTACGGCATCTGGGGCGATCGCCATGCGAAAACTGCAAACTGCCGATCCTGCCGATGTGTTTGCTTAAATTTTGTTGTTAGTTATCGGTTATTGGTGATTCGGATAACCCATAAACCAAACGGTGCGTTTCGTTTCTCAACTACCTTATGAACATTGCTGCTAATTTTCCAACTTGTGCGTTAACTGCCAAACCCGAACCCGTGATTTCCATTCGCCACCTCAACCATTACTTCGGTCAAGGTGCATTGCGAAAACAAGTCTTATTCGATATCAACTTAGACATTTTGCCAGGCGAAATTGTCCTGACGATCGGACCTTCCGGCTCGGGAAAAACGACGCTCCTGACAGCAATTGGCGGATTGCGAACTCCCAGCGAAGGAAGTTTGAAAGTTTTGGGTGAAGAACTTTGCGGTGCGAGCAAGCAGAAATTGATTCAAACGCGGCGAAATATCGGCTATATTTTCCAAGCGCATAACTTAATGAAATTTCTCACAGCGAAGCAAAACGTGCGAATGTCCTTAGAACTGCATAACGGATTGAGCGATCGAGAATTAGACGAAAAAGCGATCGCCATGTTAGAAGCAGTAGGATTGGGCGATCGCATCGATTATTACCCGGAAAACCTATCAGGCGGACAAAAACAACGAGTAGCGATCGCCCGAGCCTTAGCCAGCCAACCCGCGATCGTTCTTGCCGATGAACCCACCGCCGCACTGGATAAAAAATCCGGTCGAGATGTGGTAGAAATTATGCAACGGTTAGCCAAAGAACAAGGTTCGACGATTTTACTCGTCACCCACGATAACCGAATTTTAGATATTGCCGATCGCCTCGTTTATGTCGAAGATGGTCGCTTAACCGATAATTACATGGCTGCCTCTGATCGCGAAGCGACTCTTCCGGAAGCTCGCCGACCCAAAAGCCAATAGGAAATCGTTTCTACCCAACCTTTAACAACAATTTTACCCCAAGTTTATAGGAGATAAATTTATCTAATTTTATCCTTTTCATCCTTCTCTCAATCATCGGCACGATTTCAGACAATCAGTGCGATCAATATCACACATTTTCACGATCGCGATCGGCGATTGAAGAGTCACTTTCCGATCCTTAGTCTCGATCGTTAAAACGTTGCGGCGTTTCCGATAACGGTAATTGAACTGAAGCGGGTAAGAGCAACGATCGCTGCGATTCGGGCAGCAAGTTTTCGACCTCAATGCGTTGGATCATGCCGTGACGATCGACGATCATATCTCCTAAATAGGGAGCATCTTCCGGTTGAAATCCAGAATTGACAAACTCCACATCGGTATGGCGCAACGTGTCAGCAATCCGTTCGGCAATCAATCCCAATAAAGAAACAGTATTATTGTGGTGGTAATTCACCATAATAATTCGCGTACTCAATGCCGATTGGCTGGGCGTTCCTTTAATCAAGCGACACAGATCGATCGCCGGAATGATCGTCCCTCGATAGTTAAACAAACCGGCGACGTAGTGAGGCGCGTGAGGGATATCTCGGAGAATCACCATGGGAATTACCTCCACCACATTGGAGGTATCCAAGGCATATCGATCGTTTCCGACATAAAAGATTAACATTAACATGGCTTTCAAGTGAGAATTAAGACTTGAGGATTAGAAGTTCGATCGGTACGCAGTGGCAGACAAATTGAACTGAGAATAGAACAACAAGATTGAAGACTTGCGAAAAACGGGATAGACTCGATCGTAAATTTCAGGGGTATTCAGATGAGTGAACTTTATATCATTCGCCACGGAATAGCTGCCGATCCGCACAACTTCGCCACAGATGAAGTGCGTCCGCTGACCAAAGAAGGCGATCGCAAAACCACCAAAATTGCCAAACGCCTCGCGAAACTCGGGCTGAAATTCGATGTCATTTTCACCAGTCCTCTCGTCCGCGCTCGCCAAACTGCTGCAATTTTACAGGATGTGGGTTTGGGAGACCAGATCCGCGAATGCTCCGCCTTAGCACCGGATGGAAATCTTCAAGATTGGTTAAATCAGTTGAAAGAATTCACGGATTGTCAGTGGGTCGCGATTGTCGGTCACCAGCCGGATTTGGGCAACTGGGCGGAGCTTTTGGTGTGGGGCGAAGTCAAAGGCAATATCGTCCTCAAAAAAGCGGGAGTTATCGGCATCACATTACCCGAAACCGATTCGCCCATCGGTTGTAGTTCGTTATTTTGGTTGACTCCTCCCCGGCTTTTATTAGATTAATAGTTCGGGAGGTTGTAGAAGGAAAAAGCCGATCGGCTGTTAGGGGAAGGCTAAAGGCTGACACCGCTATTGAGAATTTTGCCAAATATAATCGGCAATCAGAGGCGATGCGGGTAACTCTTCCCCCTCAACTTCCCCAAATAAGACGGAACGCTGCACCGCCGCGTCACCGAGGCGTCGGGCAACCCGGCTGGGAATGCCGTAGCCGTAAACCACGTGACCTCGCCCGACAATGGTAACGATGCGGGTGTCGGGGTGAGCTTGACGATATTGGGCGATCGCATCTGCCATGGTTTCATCCCAAAGGATCTGTGCGGTCAAAAAGCGATCGAACCCCGTACTGTTCCCGTGTCCGGCACTGGCGTGGGTTTCGTAGACTTCTTGCAGCAGTTGGCGGTATGCGGCATTGTCAGTGTGAATTTCCGCAAAAGGGGGAATGTGTTGCCGTTCTTCGGGGGTGAGACTTTCGAGTCCTTCGCGAGCCACCTTGCGCGTCACCTCAGAGGGGACATTTAATGCGGCAACGGGCAACTGACGCTCTTTGGCAAATCGCAATAACGGCGCGTAGGATTCCCAAGGAAAGCCCCAACGCCGCTCGTATTCGCTGCGTTCGACTAGTTCCGCTTCCGTGATTTTCCCGGCTAAATAGTCATCTAACACCCCTTGAAACGGGCGCTGAAACATTTCCAAACCGATCGCCATGTTCGGGTTATCTCGATACAACGCCTCGAGGATTGTTAGTTGCGCTTGGCGATCTTCAGGGCGATCGTGGGTTTCTCCTAAATAGATAATATCGGCAGCAACCAGACCATCGAGAATTTCAGTTTGGGTGGCTGTCGGTCGATCGACCACAGTGCGAGAATCTTGCCCCGCTGGCAGGTTACGAGGGTACGCCCAGGTTGCCAACAGCAAACAGATGCCCGCAGATAATAAATAAAATGAGGAAATTCGACGAATTTTCATGCACTCCAAGAGAATCGCAATTGGGTGACAGGTTTGAGATCGCACTATGGGGAAACTGTAGCACCTTATCGAGATCGGCGGGAAAGCCAGGGGAGAAGAGGGTGAGATGGTGAGGAAATTAACAAACAACGACTAACCACGAACAAACCCCAAACCCCAAACCCCCAACACCAGATGAATGACCAATGACCACTATAATCGTTAGTCCCAATGTTACAGTGGAAGTTAAGATAGGGAACACTGGGAACAACTCCTGCTACTCTGAAATTTCCCAGCCTCCAGAGCTACGCGCGATCGGTTTATGACTAAACTTTCTCCCACCACTCTCCGCCGCTTGCAAAAATTGCCGCAGATTCCCTGCGTGTGGGAGGGCGATCGCCGTTCGGTGGCTCTCGATCCCGAACTTCTCGACCCGGACATGGGTCATGGGGACGAAGGAGAATGTATTCTCTGGGTCGATGGCTCCGAAGGCGTCGTCCGAGCAATGGATATGGCAGCCGCCTCGCGGGGGTTGGATGCCGTGGTGCGGACTCTCCTGCGGGCGATGGAACACCCTCACAATCCCGCACAACCCGCCCGACCCCAAAAAATCGTCGTGCGAGATCGAGAGGTGCTATTTTTTCTGCGGGGCGTTCTCCAAGATCTCGATATCACTCTGGAATACGTTCCGGAATTGCCCCTAATCGACGAAATTTTTCGCGGGCTGCAAGAACGCTTTCACGGACGGCGTCCCCCGCAACTGCCCCCGCAATTCGAGGAGATCTTGCAGCAAAAAGCCTTTCAACTGTGGCAAGATGCCCCTTGGAGGTTGTTGAGCGACCACCAAATTCTGTCGATCGAACTCAATCGTTGGGGCATCGGCAGTTTCTACGTCTCCGTGTTGGGAATGCTGGGGTTGGACTACGGTATTTTAATGTATCGATCGCTCGAATCCCTCCAGCAATTTCGCGCGTCGGTCTTAGCGAATTCGTCGATCGAACATCTCGAAGATGCGTTTCTCAGCCAAGACTGCTTGTTTGTCACCTACGAAAGTCTCGAGGAGATCGAGGAGGAAGATGAAGCGGATTTCGATTTGATGCAGCTTTCTTGGTCGGAAATCGAACCGACATTTGGCAATTTGCATCCCTTTGAAGGTTTGCGTCCGTTTCTCTACGAGGAAGAGGCAATGGCAGTTGGGGTTGCCCTGGAAGCACTGCACCGCTTTTTCCGCAGCCACCGATCGAAACTCTACGACGATGCGTTTCCGCCGCTAACGGGAAAATACAAAATTTCTCTCCCCCCGGAAATTCCGGCTGAGACCCCATCCATCTCCGTTGCTGTCTCCACGCTGCCCGATTTAGCCGAAGACTTGTTACAGATGGCAGAAAATGCGGAAGCTGAAGACGAAGAGGACGAGGAATCGATGACTCCTCTGTTACGAGAAGATTTAGTTCCTCCCGATGCCTTTCTCAGTTTCCAGGTTTTACCTTGGGAGTTGGTGAATTCCTTGCGCCATTCGGTGGAATACTACCAGCCCGCACAAATTACGGCAACTGGGCGGGGACTGCCGACGATCGTCATCCAAACCACCCGCCCGAAAGTCAAAACCGCGATCGCCAAGTTACAAGCTGCTGGCGGACTCAAGGCGATCGGCTTCAATCCCGGCGAAAATCCCTTTAGCGAAGAATACTACGATTTGGGAATCTTCCAAACTCAAGACAATGAGTTGCAACTGTTCGGCGAGTTTCCCCAAGACGATCCCGTCCATCGGAAAAATCGCAAAACCTGGGACTCGCTGACCCGCGAACTGAAAGGACACTGCGGTTTAATTTTCGCTATGGGTGCAACTGGAGCGACGAGAGGCAATCCCCAACCCAAAGATATGTTGGCGCTGTTTGAAGCGCGATCGATCTCGCCGGAAGAATTGGGACTCGGACCGTTACAAATGCTGCCGATGCTGTCTCTAGGACATTAGGTTAAGTTGGGTAGGGAGTGCCACCGGAACGAAACGCACCATCTTGTGATTTGGGGTTTGGGGTTTGGCGCTCCATTACCCATTACCACTCTCCAGAAGTACGATAGAATTATTAAGGTATGTAAACTTCAGGAGAGTGCGATCGATGCCCGTTCGAGTTGGAGATGTAGCGCCCGATTTCACGTTGACCTCTCAGAAAGGAGAACCCGTGAGCCTCAAAGACTTCCGGGGTCAAAAGTGCGTGGTTTTGTATTTCTACCCCAAAGACGATACGCCGGGATGCACCAAAGAATCCTGCGGATTTCGCGATCGCTACGAAGCCTTTACCGAAGTGGGGGCGGAAGTCATCGGCGTCAGCGGCGACTCCATCGACTCGCACCAAAAGTTTGCCACCAAATACCAGCTTCCCTTTACCTTACTCAGCGATCGCGGAGATCGCCTGCGGAAGTTGTACGGCGTTCCTGCCACCTTGGGGCTGCTTCCCGGTCGCGTCACCTACGTCATCGACAAAGAAGGAATCGTCCGCCATATTTTTAACTCCCAATTCGATTTCCAAGGTCACATCGACGAATCGCTCAAAACTTTAAACGCACTGAAGTAAGGCATTTGCCGACCCCCTGAGAAGTCTAGTATCGATAAGTCGATCTCGATCCTCAATAAAACTATTGGGGAGTGTCCGTCTGTCTGGTAGCCTAGTGACAGTGTAGTTTGGACTATAATCGATCTCCGTGTCCAACTTCACCCACTCACGATCGCGCACAGATAAAAAGTAAAGGATAACTAGGGATGGTACTGACGGACGATAGGCACCCGCCCCAACAAGAAGCTCCATTTGACCTTCGCGCCTATTTAGCAGAGGGTAAAGCTCGCGTAGAAGACGCGCTTGATCGATGTTTGCCCATCACCTATCCCGAACGGATTTACGAGTCCATGCGCTATTCCCTGTTGGCGGGGGGCAAGCGCCTGCGTCCGATTTTGTGTTTGGCAACCTGCGAGTTGGCGGGGGGAACCTGGGAGATGGCAATGCCGACGGCGTGTGCCTTAGAGATGCTGCATACCATGTCGCTGATCCACGACGACCTCCCAGCGATGGACAACGACGACTATCGCCGGGGCAAACCGACCAACCATAAGGTTTACGGCGAAGATATCGCCATTCTCGCTGGAGATGGGTTGCTAGCCTATGCTTTTGAAATCGTTGCCGATACCACTCGTAACGTAGAACCCCAGAATATTTTACGGGCGATCGCCCGGTTGGGTCGCACGGTTGGTGCAGCGGGGTTAGTCGGCGGTCAAGTCGTGGATCTCGAATCGGAAGGCAAATCGGATGTCACCCTGGAAACCCTCAATTTCATCCATACTCATAAAACGTCAGCCTTATTAGAAGCCAGCGTGGAGTGCGGCGCCATTTTAGCTGGAGCCGAAGCTGCCGATCTCGATCGCCTATCCCGCTACGCTCGCCATATCGGACTGGCGTTTCAAATTATCGACGACATCCTGGATATCACTGCCTCGAAAGAGGTGCTGGGGAAAACAGCGGGTAAAGATGTTGCTGCTGGGAAAGTGACGTTTCCCAGTTTGTTGGGATTGGACGAGTCGCGGCGTCGGGCTAAGGAATTAGTGGAATCGGCGAAGGCGGAAGTTTCGGCATTCGGATCGGCAGCTTTACCTTTGGTGGCGATTGCCGACTATATCACCAGCCGCAATTACTAAGAATTCCCTATGCAAGAGTTGAGTCGGGTCTTTGAGAACCAAGTTCTCGTTATCGCGTTGTTGGCGTGTGGCATCGCCCAGGCATCGAAGCTGGTCATTCACTTCGCCCAGCATCAGAAAATCAATTTTCGGGTGCTGGTGGAAACCGGAGGAATGCCCAGTTCCCATTCGGCACTGGTTGCCGCCCTAGCAACGGGGGTGGGACAGCTTCGGGGTTGGGACAGTATCGAATTCGCGATCGCTTCGGTTTTTGCGGCAATCGTTATGTACGATGCGGCAGGAGTCCGGCAAGCGGCTGGCAAACAAGCCCGCATTCTCAACCAAATTATTGACGAATTGTTCCAAGAAGGACAGGAATTTAACGAAGATCGCCTGAAAGAATTGCTCGGTCATACCCCGTTTCAGGTTTTAGTGGGTTTGGGTCTCGGGATCGCAACTTCTTTTTTGATTTTGCCCTGGTTCTAAAACGACATCATGGGTTTCAATTAGCAGCGAAATATACAAAACTATACATTGACAAATTCTATTGTAGTAGCTGAAAGCATTGGGTCTACGATGGATGAGCGTTAAGCTCGTAACTGGCAACTTGGGTGAATGCACTTCCTAGTGCAACGCGGCAGAACTAACGACCCAGTCTGGCTAACGGGTTCAAAGCCTTGGAACTTCCAGTTGAGAGCTTGAGTCCACTGGCTAAAAGAACGGTCTAACTATTCCTGCCACCCTGCATTAGCTTGACTGAATCTCCTCCAATATTGATCGAAATGAACGAACAAAAATGTCTGGGTAAAGTTTACTTAGTCGGTGCCGGTCCCGGAGATCCGGGGTTGCTGACCGTGCGGGGCAAAACCCTGCTCGAATGTGCAGATGTGGTGGTCTACGATGCCCTGATTAGCCCCCAAATTTTGGAGATCGCCAATCCCCGTGCCGAACGCATCAATGCCGGGAAACGTCGGGGACGACACTCGCTTTTGCAAGCCGAAACGAATCAATTGCTGATCGAAAAAGCCCAAACTCATGCGATCGTCGTGCGCCTCAAAGGGGGCGATCCTTTTGTTTTCGGTCGCGGCGGCGAAGAAATGGGCGATTTGGTGGCGGCGGGGGTTCCCGTGGAGGTGGTTCCGGGGGTAACATCGGGGATTGCCGCTCCTGCTTATGCCGGAATTCCCTTGACGCACCGGGAATACAGTTCTTCCGTGACCTTTGTCACCGGACACGAATCCGCTGGAAAGTACCGTCCCCAGGTGAATTGGCAGGCGATCGCCCACGCTTCGGAGACGATCGTCATTTATATGGGGATTCACAATTTACCGACGATCATGCGGGAGTTGACCGCCGCCGGACGATCGCCCTCTACGCCGATCGCCCTCATCCGTTGGGGCACTCGACCCGACCAAGAGGAACTGATCGCCACGTTGGGAACGATCGTCGAACGAGTCCGAGAAACGGGATTTGAAGCTCCGGCGATCGCGGTCATTGGCGATGTGGTTAACTTGCACGAACGGTTTGCCCATTGCCGACCGCTGGTGATTTAACACAATTGTCGGAGCGAAACCTTTGGGCGGTAAGTTCCTGGCAAATCCCCAGATTTACAGTCTAAATGCTAAGCGCTCCGAAGTGCTGGCTGTGCCTACGCCATTTTTGATTGAGAGATCTCGATCGCACAAAATCCCGATCGAGATCTCTAGGTCAACTGTCAGCGATCGCAGTTTTATCCTGGGAAATTGCGTATTCTAAAGATAAGGCAGAAAGGATTATATGTTTGTTTATACGGAATAACTAGGGTTCTGACTGTCATTTTTGGGTATCTCCTTATTAGTGTTGAAAGCCGCTCGATCGAGTGGCTTTTTCTTTGGCAAGTTTCTGCGTAACATTATTTATAATAAGATACCACCAGACAAGGAAGGGAGCCCCTAACCCGCGACCATTCGCGAACGCACGCCGGAACGGAAACCCCATACCAAGAGG
This sequence comes from Oscillatoriales cyanobacterium M59_W2019_021, assembly GCA_015295945.1. GTDB lineage: Bacteria > Cyanobacteriota > Cyanobacteriia > Cyanobacteriales > Geitlerinemataceae > DVED01. The sequence continues at coordinate 36,767 of DVED01000028.1, forward strand.
CTAAATCGCGCACGCGACAATAGGGAAATCCAAATCGGATGGCACAAAAATCGGCAAAAGATTCGGCAGTAATTGTCGAGGAAAAATAGACAACGCACACCCAGCGAGAAAACGCTCGTACCGAAGGACGAACGACGAGAAATGCCGCACCGGCTTCGTCAGCAAAACGAGCCACTTCACCGGGATGCGGTGCGACTACTGCTGCTGGTGTTGCCGAAACCCGCCAAATTGGAAACACGAGATCGGGAGGAAGTGACACGATCGAGATATCGTCTTTTTAAAAATCGTTCTACCTATTTTTTTGATATTTTTTTAGCATTTGAATTAAAATTAACGCAGATTTAGGAGGGAGCACGATCGCCGATACAATTTTAAACAAAACACTCGCCATAAATTTAGGACTCAAAAGAACTGCCGGATTGTATTGCAAATAGCGATAAAAACAGCGAGCGGCTGCCCGACCATTTTGACGAGAAGGATACCCCTCGATCGCCTTCCACGTTAAATATTTATACAAGTTAGCGTAACTTTTAGGTTTGAGTTGTCGAACTTCTGGAGAAGCGCGATCGAACCCTCGATCTAAAACGGTCAAACATTGCCGTTCTTGTTTGCTAATATTTAAAGAACTCGAAGTTGCCGTGACGCGATATAAAACCTGTACGGCAGGAACGGCAACAAACGGATAACACGCTGCTATTCGCAACCACATATCCCAATCTTCTGCCGGCGGTAAAGCTTCATCGAACGTGCCGACTCGATCAAAGACTTCTCGTCGAATTAAAGGATTAGAGCCATTCTCGACAAAATTATTGACAATCAAATCGGCATAGACATTTCCATTTTTGGTAATATGCCGACCGGAATGTAAAAAATGACCTCGTTCGTCGATATAGTCCGTCCAACTATAAGCAAAAGCTGCTTCTGGATTTGATTGTAACGCCTTTATTTGTAATTCTAACTTATCTTCAGTCCATAAATCGTCGGCATCGAGAAAGGCAATATATTTTCCTTTTGCACGTTCCAATCCTCGATTGCGACTAGCAGCTTGACGCGCATTAGCATAGGAAAAAGTCTGAAGTCTCGAATCTTTAATTTGAGATAAAATATCTAAAGTTGCATCTGTTGAGCCATCGTTAATGACGATAACTTCAAAATCGGTAAACGTTTGCTGTAAAACCGATTTGATCGTCTCTCGAATGGTTTTCTCGCCGTTGTAAACTGGAATAATTATAGAAACTAGAGGCATAAGCTGTTTTTAATTTAATTTGTGAATTAGACTGACACCCAGACGCAGTGAAGGGGAGATGGGGAGAGGAATTGATGGTGTAGGTCAAAATGATTGATGTCCCATTTTTAAAGCAACGCAGCTTACACGATCGGGATATAATTTTAAAAAACCAGTTTCTTCATGAAACCGGGTTTCAGTTTGAAGCGGATAGCTGACGGCTGAATTCTGATACAGAACTTACCGATAATTTTTAGCTTGAAGTTCAAATAAATGCGCGTAAGTTCCTCCCAGCTTCATCAGTTCGTCATGAGAACCACTTTCGACAATTTGACCCTTGTCTAACACATAGATACAGTCAGCCATGCGAACGGTAGAAAGACGGTGAGTAATGAGAACAGCAGCTTGATCTTGCAGCAATTCTTTAAACTTTTTAAAGACTTCGTATTCCGCCTTGGGGTCTAAAGCACTGGTGGGTTCGTCAAGAACGATCAGTTGAGAATCGCGTAAAAAAGCTCGAGCGATCGAAATTTTTTGCCACTGACCGATACTGAGTTCTTCTCCTGCTTCAAATCGCTTGCCAAGCATGGTATTGTAACCTTTAGGTAAGGTTTTAATGACCTCATCTGCACCTGATCTATAAGCTGCTTTTAAGACTTCATCTCCATCCAGGGGACAGTCAATATTTCCCAACCAAATATTTTCTCGTGCGGTAAGATGATATTTAGCATAGTCTTGAAAAATGACACTAATTTGCTTTCTCAGTTCTTTAATACTGAGTTCGCGAACGTCGATTCCGTCGATCGTAATTTTTCCCTCATTAACTTCATACAATCGACATAGTAGCTTGATGAGCGTTGTTTTTCCCGAACCGTTTTCCCCCACCAATCCAATCACTTCCCCAGGTTTAATTTGGAGCGAGATATTTTTGAGTGCTTGGCGAGTAGTTCCAGGATAGTTGAAATTGACGCGATCGAAAACAATTCCAGTTTTCATCGGTCGAGGAATGGGTTTGGGATTTTTGGGTTCGATGAGGACGGGTTTCAGTCCCAAATATTGAAATAAATATGATAAATACAAGTTATCTTCATAGAGGCTAGCACATCCATTTAAAACGCTCCATAACGCGCCATAGGATTGCCGAAAGGCTTGGTTATAGAGAATTAAATCTCCCACCGTAATTTTGCCTTGTACGGTATCGTAAGCGATAATGGCATAGGCAATCCAAACGGCGATCGAAGAAATTAACGATGTAATAACTTCAGCAACACCTTGTTGCGCGGTTAATTTTAATTCCTCTTGTAATAACTTCTTCCGCAAAACGAGGAATCGATGCTTGAATAATTCTCCTAAATCGAAAAGACGAACTTCTTTGGCAAAGTTATCGGTGGTTAAAAGGTTATTGTAATAACCAGCAAGTCGCTGTGTTTTTGTCCGTCTTTGAATCCACTCGTGAATAATTTTGACAAACTTGAGACGAACGAAAATTCGAGGGAAGATCGGAAAAACTAAAAGAAAAACAACCCACCACTTAAACAACACGATTGCACCACCCATGGTCGCCAGTTGAATCAGACTGACGCCAATTTGATCGAGACGGTTAACCAAACGCATTGGACCTTGATTGGCTTCTCCTTTAGCGCGTTCTAAAATATCATAATATTCAGAGTTTTCATAATGCTCTAAATCTAATTCTATGGCTTTAGAATGGAGAACATTGTGCATATACTCTGTCGTGACTTTTTGGTGAGCTGTTCCAACTAAAGTTAGCAGTAAACCCAATATGGAATCAGTTAGGTTAATTAAACCCATCAAAATCACATAAAAAACAACCTGCTTGTATGCAGTTGATTTATCAGCAGCAGAAAACCCAACCGTAACCGCATCAACCAGAAGCTTAAGCGTATAAACTCGCACAAAGGGCATGACGCTATTAATGCTAATGAGAACGATTTTTGCGAGTAACCAGCGCGGTGCGCTGTCCCAAACCAAGCGAAGAGTGGGCTTCAAATAAACGGGTTGCCGAAAGTCAAAATTCAATAAGTGACGAGCGCGCATAATTTCTAAATTTTAAGTTTAATTTTCGGTGTTTTGAATGGGATACTGCAAGCTATAGAGTAACGCATCAATATGAGATAAGCGTTTCTTGCGAGTTAAGATATCTGAGGCGATCGATCGAGGAAGAATAGATAAAATAGCAATCTTGATAAATATTTTCCACGTTACTTTTTTCTTGAGTAAGGATTTATCTTGTTGAATTGAATGCCATAAAAAGCGACCCCCGGTCCAAGCTCGATGGCGTTCGGGAATACCTTCTAATGCTTTCCAGGCAAAACATTTATATCGATTTCCCAAGATGGCAGATTTAATCGCATTAATAGATTCAGAATTTTTGTCAAATACTTTCTCCAAAACTCGCAAGCTCGAAACTTCCATTTTTCGCATATTATACGAACCCGAGTTAGGAAGCTGCCGATAGAGAATGTGAACGGCGGGAACGGCAACATACTGAAAATGCTCTGCTAAGCGAATCCACATATCCCAATCTTCGGTAGGAACGACGGCAGGGTCGAATTCGCCGACTTTAGCAATCGCTTCAGCTTTAATTAAAGGATTTGAACCGCTGCCTATAACATCAGCCAGTAGTAAAAGTTGATAGAGATTACCGCTGTTGGTGGCACGAGCGCAAACCCCTAAAAACTGACCGGATTCATCGACATAATCCGTCCAACTGTAAGCAACAGCCGCTTGGGGATTGTCTTGTAAAGCTTGATATTGAGCTTCTAATTTATCGGGAGTCCAAAGGTCGTCGGCATCGATGAAAGAAATGTATTGACCTGTGGCTTTAGATAGTCCGCGATTGCGACTGATGGCGACTCCAGCATTGGGATATGAAAAAACTTTTAAACGAGGATCGTCAAGGGTTGATACAACATCTAAAGTTCGATCTGTAGAGCCATCATTAATAATAATGAGTTCTAGATCGGACAAAGTTTGATTCAAGACTGAAGATACGGTTTCTTGAATTGTTTTTTCAGCGTTGTAGGTAGGAATAATAACAGATACAATTGGCATAGTTAGGTCGAGTTAAACTAAAAAGGAATGGGACGAATTCGAGTAAACATTTCACTGGGATATGAAAGTTTGCTAATCTTCGGCATCAATCGATCGGCGATGGATGGCGGTAAATATTTAACCGTCCACGTTTTTAACATAACGGTTAAAGTCAGACGCTTTTGTTTGATAAACTCCGGATCGTTAGCGACGATCGTGTTAAAGAATCGAGAGGCAACTTCTGCACGTTGGCGATCGTGTAAGTTTTCCAGTGCTTTATAGGTTAAGTATTGATATAGATTGGCTAAACTTTGCGATTTTAAATGCTTCCACTTTTGACCTGTTTTACAAGAAAATGCGCGATCGAGAACTCGCAAACAAGAGGCTTCGACTCGCTCGACATTTGATGACTGGGAGGTCGAAGAAATTCGATATTTAATTTGCGCGTGAGGGACGCAAACGTAGTCGTATTCTGCTGCCAAACGCAGCCACAAATCCCAGTCTTCCGAAGGTGGTAATGTTTCCTCAAAGTTACCAACTTTCTGGATCGCTTCTCGCCGAACTAAAGGATTCGAGCCATTTTCTAAGAAGTTGGTTAACAACAAATGTCCGTAGGCATTACCGTTGACATTTAAACGTCCCCCAGGTCGAACGTAGCGATTCGATTCGTCAATGTAATCGACCCAACTATAAGCCACCCCAGCTTCTGGGTTTTCTTCTAACGCTTTTAACTGCATTTCTAGCTTATCCGGCGTCCACAAATCGTCCGCATCAATAAAGGCAAAATAGGCTCCCAATGCGCGTTCCATGCCGCGATTTCGACTCGCCGCTTGACCGCCGTTAGGATACGAAAAGACTTTGACTCGGTGGTCTTTGATACTGCGGACGACTTCAACCGTGCGATCGGTCGAACCATCATCGATCGCGATAATTTCAAAGTCGGTAAAGGTTTGATCGAGTACCGATTGAATCGTTTCTCGAATCGTCCGTTCGCCATTATAAATGGGAATGATAACGGAAATCTTGGGGAAATGCACTTGCCTCGGTTGCAGATATTCGGTTGCGAGTTTGTATTTAATCGAAAGATGTTCGGAATTCCAAATTTCGTCGCCATCAAGGAAGACGAAATAGTTTCCTAAAGAACGCTCTATTCCTTTGTTATAGCAAGTCAAGCGTTGGCTTTGGGGATATGAAAAAATTTTGAGTCGATCGTCTTGTATAGTTTTAGCAACTTCCACTGTGCGATCGGTGGAACCGTTGTCGATGACAATTAGCTCAAAGTCGGTAAAGGTTTGGCTGAGAACCGATGAGATCGCCTTTTTGATCGTGTTTTCGCAATTTTCTGCAACAAGAATAACAGAAACTTCAAAGGGTCGTTGATAATTGTACTTCAGCAATTGAGTGGGATCGAAAACCCACTTCAACTCCTGTTGCAGTTTTTGAGCTGTTTCAGTAGATAAAAAGGCAAACGTTGCACCATTGACCCAAGCTTGGGATAAAAGCTGTGTGTAGTTTTTAAAGTTGGGATCGTTAGCGATAATATGGTTGATAAACGTAGCGGCTGCTTTATAGTTTTCTGGATTTAAAGGAGGTTGAAGCGATCGCTCGGTTAGGCAACGATAGAGATTTCCCAAACTTTTCGGCTTGAGAAATTGTAGGGATTGGGGAAGTCGATCAAATGCGCGATCGAGAACGGTTAAACTTGCCTGTTCCAGTTGTTCAGAATTAGCCGAGACCGTATTAGCCGTTATTCGACGTAAGACTTGAACGCGAGGAAGACCACTAAATTGATGCTTTTCTGCCAACTTCAACCATAAATCCCAATCTTCTGCTGCATACAAATGCTCGTCAAAGCCACCCACATCTGTTAAAGCCTGTCGGCGAATCAACGGATTGGAAACCGTATCGATAAAATCGGTCATTACGAGGTAAGACCGAACGTCACCTTGAACGCTAAAGTGACTACCTTCACGTAGCATATTGCCAGATTCATCAATGCAATCCGTCCAGCTATAGACCACATCCACATCGGGATTTTTTTGCAATACTTGTAGCTGTTCGGAAAGTTTATCCCGCGTCCACAAGTCATCCGCATCGATAAAGGCAATATATTCACCTAATGCTTTTTCTAGTCCTAAATTTCGACTCTTTCCTTGACCGGATGGAGAAGATGAAAAGACGTTGATTCGATAATCAGAAATTCCTTTTATAATTTCTAATGTTGAATCGTCCGAACCGTCATCGATAATAATTAGCTCGAAGTCGATAAAATATTGATCCAGAACTGATTCGATCGTCTGCTGAATTGTTTTCTCTCCGTTGCGAACGGGAAGAATGACAGAAACGAGCGGAATGGGATTGAGTTTGATTAAATCCAGAAATCGCTTGGTATTGAGGCTGAGTTGAATTTCGGGGATTAATATCCCATCGGCTTCTGGAGTCAGTAAAGATAATCTAGAAATTGTTAATAAAGCAGAAGCTAACAGTTCAGTTTCGTTTTTAAATGCTGGATCATGAATGATAATATTTTCAATAAATCGAGATACTGCTGTATATTTTTCTGCTTGTAATGGTGGCTGAAAGGCTTTAGATGTAAGATATTTATAGATATTGGCGATGCTTTGAGGTTTGAGGTATTGTACGCGATCGGGTGCAGCCGAAAATGCTTTCTCAATCACTCTTAAAGATGCTTCTTCTTGGCGAAGAACGTGGCTGGACATATTGTTCGTTGCTACGCGATATAAAATCTGCACCCGAGGCACGCCAACAAAGGGATAGCGAGCCGCCAAACGGATGTACAAATCCCAATCTTCAGCAGCAGGTAACGATTCGTCAAATCCACCCACTTCGAGTAAAGCGGATTTCCGAATCATTGGATTTGACCCATTTTCTAAAAAGCAAACGAGCAGAAGATGTGCGTAAGCATCGCCATTAACAGTTGGATATCCACCTTGATAAATCACCTGGCTGGAGTCATCGATATAATCCGTCCAACTATAGGCAACGGCGGCTTCTGGATGGTTTTGTAGTGCTTGGAATTGGTCGTGTAATTTTTCTGGCGTCCACAAATCGTCGGCATCAATACAGGCGATATATTCCGTGGTGGCACGATCGATCCCGCGATTTCGACTGGCAGCCAAACCCGCATTTTCGTAGGAAAAAATTTGGATTCGAGGATCGGCAAAACTTTCGACAATTTCAACCGTTCGATCGGTCGATCCATCGTTAACAATCAGTAATTCAAAATCGGTAAATGTTTGAGCTAAAACCGACTCGATCGTTTCTCGAATCGTTTTTTCTCCGTTATAAACTGGGATGATGACAGACAGTTGTGGCATTTTTATACTGTTATCCGATCGCTAAAATGGATTGAGTTTACCGTGCATCAATAAGCAGTGAGTTTGAGAAAACCTTTCTAGTTTTTGCAAGACTCGATCTAGCAAATTTCGGGGTAAGACAATGAGAGATAGACTTTTGAGAAGAGACGATACAATAATTCGTCTTTGTTTCATAAAGCTGGGATCGTTGAGAATTGCTTTTCCCAGAAATTGCAGTGCGGCAACCCCTTGAATTCGACCCGATGAATGCTCTAAAGATTTGAATGTTAAATATTTGTATAAGTTAGCTAAGCTGTGAGCTTTGAGATGTTTAAAAGAAGCGGGAGCTTGCTTAAATGTTTTTTCGATGACTTTTACCGAAACAGCTTCTAGATGAAAGACATTGGTTGAGGAAGAATTGGCATAGACTCGATATAAAATTTGTGGGTGGGGAACCACAACAAACGGATACTCTGCCGCTAACCGCAAGTAGAAATCCCAATCTTCCGCCGGGGGTAAAGACTCGTCAAATTGACCGACTCGATCGATCGCCTCTCGCCGAATTAACGGATTCGATCCGTTTTCTAAAATATTGGTTAACAATAAATGTGGGTAAACATCTCCCGAAAGATTGAGATGACTTCCCGGACGCAAAAAGTTACCCCACTCGTCGATAAAGTCCGTCCAACTATAAGCAACCCCCACTTCGGGATTGGATTGTAAGGCTATAAGTTGCGCTTCGAGTTTGTCGGCAGTCCATAAATCATCAGCATCTAAAAACGCGATATATTCTCCTCTAGCCTGGAATAAACCTCGATTTCGGCTCGCACCTTGACCGGAGTTAGGATAAGAATAAACGCGAACTCTCGAGTCAGAAATTCGATCGATCTCTTCTAGCGTTTCATCTTTCGAGCCATCGTTAATAATAATAATCTCAAAATCCTGAAACGTTTGATTTAAGACCGATCGCACGGTTTCCTCGATCGTCTTAGCTCCATTGTATACCGGAATGATTACAGAAATAACGGGCATATATTTTCGATTAAATAATAGTGGCTGGGTTGCCGTGCATATACATTAGTAACTCTTCTGGATACGAAAGCTTACAAGTCAATCGAGATTGTAATATTGTTTGCGAAGTTTCAAGAGGGAAGAAGCTGCGAATGATACTTTTGAATAAAATAGAACCGACTAGTTTTTTCCGCCGAAAAAAATTCGGATCGTGGCGAATGGCTAACCACAGAAACCGAAATGGCAGCAATCCATCTCGGCGGCGACGAATGGGGTGCTTGAGCGATTGAAACATGAGGTATTTGTAGAGGTTGGCGAGGCTATATTGTTTGAGGTGTTTGAGGGACTTTGGAGCAATTTTAAATGCCCGATCGATGGTTTTTCGACATCCCGCTTCCAAGCGCAATACATTTGCCGAAATCGAACTCGACGACGCGCGGTAGAACACTTGCGATCGCGGCACGACGGCAAACTCATAACGTGCCGCCAACCGAATCGCCATATCCCAATCTTGCCCCGAATTCATCGATTCTTCGTAGTTTCCCACCTCCTCAAAAGCCGATTTCCGAATCAACGCATTCGAGCCGCTATCGGTAATATCTGCCAGTAACAAATGCGCTAAAACATTGCCGCTTGCCGTGTGATGTCCGCCTTGACAGATAACGCGATCGCCCTCGTCAATGCGATCGACCCAACTATATGCCACTGCCGCCTGCGGATGTTCTTCTAATACGTTAATCTGAGCTTCCAGCTTATCCGCACTCCACAAATCGTCGGCATCGATAAAGGAAATATAATCGCCGTTTGCGTTTGCCAATCCCCGATTGCGACTGGTGGCTAAACCTCGGTTCGGATAAGAAAAAACTTGAATGCGCGAATCGTGAACGCGATCGATAACTTCTAAAGTTCCATCCTTCGATCCGTCATTAATAATTAAAAATTCAAAATCTGTAAACGTTTGATTTAAAACCGATTTGATCGTTTTGGCGATCGTTGCCGCGCCGTTATAAACGCAAAGAATCACCGATATTTTGGGCATAGCCGAACTGTAGACGAACGTTAAGTTTTTTACACCCCCCACCAATCTACACCGAGAACTCGGCAGTCAACAACCTCGGTATTTACGGAAAATCCTTACCCTGTGAGACTTCCCGAAGATTTCGAGGAAAATTTGGGTTGGAGGTTCGGTTATGAATATCGTTTTGAAGGATTTGACTCCTCCCCGAACAAGAGAGGGACTTACTCCCTACTCCCCCTCAGGGAGCTGGGGGGTTAGGTTATAGCCGTATTCATTTTTCTTAGGGCACTCTCAATCTCTTACCAGGGTCTTTCTCCCCTAGCTCAAGACAGCCCCCCTACTTCAAAAAAATGTCCTAACCTGACTGAATACAGCTATAGGTCTGTACCCATCCCGACCGGATGCCGAAAAGGTCGAGGCTAAAATGGACGCATGGCAGGTTTAACGAAACCTTCTGCCTTCTGCCTTCTTCAACCTTCTCCCCATGTCCACCCACACTTTCCCCGATCGACTGAAAGCGGCGATTCCCGCCCCCTACAAACGCGCTTGGCATTGGGGACGCGATGCCCTTCGTTCCCGCGTTATCCCCCCCTTAAACCGCTTCTGGGAGGGCTTTCTGGATGCTTTTACCACCGAATACCACTTCCGCTTCAAGCGGCAGCTAATCCAGCAAAACCTCGCCAAACAGCGGTATTTGCCACGGGGACTCTATATCGAAGGAACCAATACCTGTAACGCCAAATGTACCTTCTGCGCCTATCCCCAGATGGAACGCCCCAAACAGGTGATGCCCCTCAAGGATTTTCGTCGTGCCATTGACGAATACGTAGAAATGGGCGGAAAGCACGTTGCCCTCACCCCCATTGTCGGCGATCCTTTCGTCGATCCCTATATTTTCGATCGCCTCGATGACCTTTACAACCGCCCCCAAATTGAAGGGTTTCACTTCTACACCAACGCCATTTTAATGAAGCCCAAAACGATCGATCGCCTGCTACAATACGGCGATCGCCTCACTATATTCGTTTCCTGGGGCGGATTTGATCGCGACACCTACAAAACCCTCATGGGCGTAGACTACTTCGATCTCGTCAGCCGCAATATTACCGCCTTCGTCGAAGCCAAACAACAAACCCAATCTCGCACCCAATTAACCATCGCCCTTCGCTGTCCCCCCTCCCAATTCCGAGGCGAACTCTGGCAGCAATTTCGCGCCTGGGAAAACCAGGGACTCATCGGCATGGAAGGACACAATATGGAGTACGATTCCTGGGGGGGCAAAGTTAGCGATGCTGCCCTACAAACTGTAGGATTGCAACCTCGTTCTAAACCCTACAAACGAGGAGCCTGCGAACTCCTGTACATGAAACCCGTCATCCTCGCCGATGGCAGGGTTAATGCTTGCGCCTGTCGCGATGTGGAAGCCGAATTGATCGTTGGTGATTTGAAAACCGATCGCTTAAAAGATATCTGGAACGGGGCAGAAATTGACAAACTCATCGAACGTCACGAACGCGGCGACTTTCCCGAAGTTTGCCAGCGTTGCACCTGGTACGTCAGTATCTATAATCCCCGGAAAACCACAATATTTAACCCGTACTTAAATTGGGCGGAAGACAATTCCCCCGAATCGCGGAAATTGTGGTGATGGGGCTTGGGCAGAAGCGTTGCTGTTCGCTAGCCCGCCCGTTGCGCATCAGCTAAGTCCTGATTGCTATAAAAATAAGTCGCAAGGATGACGTCACCTCGCGACTTAGATTTGGGACATTTGACATTTAATCATGTCCGCCTACTCAATTACTTAGTGTAGTTCAATTTACAGAGATCGATATAAATACTTGATAAAGACCCTACGGGTTTGCATGAAGATTGTGTAAATCGAGCGATCGATACCGAAAAATTTTGAGGGTAAGCTCAGTATTACAGAATCGATCAAGGGATCTTATTCCGGATATTTATCTCTATATTTTTACTATAAAACAGTAATCTTGTCAATCAAAAAAATTGACGAGTTCGCCCAAAAAAACAGAGAATTTTGGAGATTTGCCGTTTTCTACAATTGTCTTCTCTATTTTTGGCGATCAAGTTGGCTGAAACGATCGTCTTTTTTTGAGTTTTTGCGGGAAACTTTTCTGAATTTTCCTGAGTCTATCGCTTCAGGTGTTTTGGAAAGCAGAATCTGAGAGTCGGTGAAATTACGATCCTGTTTTTATCGAACGATCGGAGATCAAATTTGCGGGCGATTTGACGCAACAGATTGTTTCGGGTACGGGCGTTAATTCCGGTATCTAATTTTATGGAACTGTCGAGCTATATCAGTCTTTTTACTGAATTCATTGCAGTTTCTTTTTCAACCTGTTCGTCTACTGAGAGAATGGCAATCAAAAAGAAACTGGACTTTCAGTAAACACTCGCCCTCACCGAAAAACGTTCTTTTCGACGGTAGATCGAGGAGATGCTTGCTGTGTGATTGTAGTCTAAAATTCGGGGAATTCATCGTGAGAAATTTATCTAAAAAGTTTGCAGAATTCAAATCGGGTCGGAGTGGAAAATTTTCTAAGTCGGCAGACAAAGATTTCTACAAAAAAGTCAAGAAATCGGGTTGCTTCAACGATCGCGAATATCTGGAACTCAATCCCGATGTTGCCGCTGCCGTAGAACGCGGAGAAACCACGGCATTGGAGCATTTTGTCCGGCATGGTGCTCGAGAAAACCGCCAATTCAGCCGCCTGTTTGATCGGGACTTTTATGTTAAAAACTATGCAGACGTGGCGGAGTTAGTGGCGCGAGGAGAAACCACGGCAGTCTTCCATTTTTTCCAATTTGGCATTCAGGAAAATCGCCAACCGAACGCTTTATTCAATCCTACCGTTTATCTCAATCTCAACCTCGACGTTAAAGCCGCCGTTGATAAAGGCGAATTTACTGCGATCGGACACTTTTTCCAATTCGGTTATGCAGAGGGTCGATCGTTTACTTCTTTTGTCAGTTCGATCCTCAATCCGGCTGCTTTTCAAGCCACTTATAAACAAGATATCGGCAGCTTCTTCAACGTTCAAACGACCGCCGAGATCGACGATCGCCAAGCGATCGCTTCTATCTCGGCTGACAAAGCCTTTTTCATCGATATCAAATACTTTCGCGCTCAATACACGCAACAACTCGAAGCCTTTTACGGATTTTCCGTTGCCGAACTGAGCGACGAACAAGTGAAAGCCTATGCTTTTGGAGAAGGGGCAAAAATTGGCGCCCGCTTATCGGCTTTTAATATCGAAGCCTATCAATTTCAATTTGCCGCACAGTTGACCGCTTTTTATCAAGTCCAAAGCGTATCCCAAATTAGCCAACAGCAAGTTGTCGATTTTATGATTGGCGAGGGGATCGACATTGGCATCGATTTATCGGCTTACGTCGATATTGCCTACTACCGATCGATCTACGCCGCTGCGCTCAACTATCGATTTGGATCGGAATTTAGCGATCGCGAAGTTATCGATTTTGTCTTCGGAGATGCCGCACCCTTTCTCGATGAAGAGTATTACAAAAGGCTGTACGGTAACATTTTAACTGCCGACGGCATTCTCGTTGCCAACCTCGACAGTACCGAACTCAAAACCTACATCTTTACCGAAGGTTGGGATATTAATAAAAAGCTGTCGGCATTCAACATCGAAGGCTATCGGATTCAATACGCCGCGCAATTGTCGCTGTTCTATTATGGCAGTACCACCCCGCCATCGTCGAATCCTCCCAGTTCTGGAAATTCGGGTTCTGGCAATGCGGGAATGAGAAATTCTGGCAGTGGTGGCAGTGGCAATCTGGATAATTTGCCGCTCCCCGAACTCAGCGATCGGGAAATTATCAAGTTTATGTTCGGTGAAGGGTTGAAATTGGGAATCAATCCGATCGCCTTTGTGGAAATTTCCGAAGTTCGCCAACTCTTTGCGATCGAATTGACGCAGCATTATCAAGTTACTAGCGTTACTGAAATTAGCGATAACTTGGTACTCGATTTCCTCTTCGGTAGCGTTTCCGAAAAAATTGACTACAACTATTGCCGCCGCGTTTATGGCGCACAATTAACCGCCGCTTTTGGCGTTTCTGCCGATCGAATTACCGACGAACAAATCCTCGATTACGTCTATCAATTCGGTTTAGCTGCCGGATTCAAGCTATCGGCGATCAATTTTGAGGCTTACATCGAACGCTACCAGGCACAAATTGCCGCTTTCTTCAAAGTCAATGTCGAAGAAGTTAGCGACTTGGAGATTGAGAAGATTCGCGAGTTTATTTTTGATGCCGGAGTCGAACAGGGATTGAGTTTTGAAGGGTTGGTGGATGTCGTCTACATCCGGCATACCTACGAGGCGGCGATCGCCAGTTACTATAATATCAGTGCCGAAGTCGTCGCCAGCCTCAGCGAAACCCAAGTTCTTCAGTGGTTCTCCACCGAATTTGCAGAAATCGATCTCGAATACGTCGAATACGAGATTTCTCAACTCACCGTCGAACAACGCAACAGCTTGTTGGCTAGCTTGGGAATTAGTGTTGACGCCACTGCCAACTTCACCGCCGAACAATTGGTCAAAATCGCCTACAGCAGCGAGTTTAAGGCAATTGTAGAGGTAGAAGGAACGAAAGTTACGGCGATCGATCTCGACAAATATCGCGAAAAATACGCCGAAGAAATCTTCGAGTGTATCTACGGGAAATCTGCAAAACCGGAAGATTCTGGTAACGCGGGAAGCGGCAATACGGGAAATTCCGGCAGCGATTCCGACAATTCTACGGATGACAGCGATACCGATATCGATATTTCCAATCTCAGCGATAAAGAGATTCTCAAATGCCTATTCGGTAAAGGATGGAAAAAAGGCATTGATGTCTTGGAATTCGTCAACGTTGAATATCTCCGCCTTACCTACGAATCCGAACTGATCGCGCATTACCAAGTGCAAACTATTACCGAACTCAGCGATGAATTGGTTGCCGACTTCGTCTATGGTGGATTGTCCCAAGAAATCGACTACGAATACTATCGGCGGACGTATCAAGCGCAACTCACCGCAGCTTTTGGCGTTTCCATCGAGCAAATTACCAACACTCAAATTCTCGACCATGCTTACCGCGTTGGCTTAGAATCTGGATTCCAGTTTTCGCCGATCGATATTGACGGTTATATCGAGAAATATCGCAACGAAATTGCCAACTACTTCGATCTCGAAATTAAAGAAGTTGCCAATCTTTCCGCGACCCAAATCCGCGAGTTTGCATTAGAAGCCGGATTGGAACTGGGATTGGAACTAACGGGACTGGTGGATGTTAACTACTACCGTCAATATTTCAGCGACGAACTTCTCGCCAATTACCGATCAGAAAATGTCTATAACGTAGACGAAGAACAGACGATCGACTATCTCCTGAACGGCGGTTTAGTTCAAGGCGTTAATGTCTCCGCTGCCGTCGATTTAGAGTGGTATCGCCAAACTTACGCCAGCGATTTAGCCGCTAATCAAGGCACGATCGACGCGAACGGTAACGGTCAAATCGACACCACCGAACTGTTCGATTACGTCACCGGAGAAGGATTGGCGAAAGGTCAAAATCCCTCGCAACTCATCGACTTGCAAGCCTATCGCGCCGCCGGATCGGCATCGGCACAAGCGATGTTGCAATATTACCAAAAGACGGAGATTTCGCAGATTAGCTACCAGCAAACTCTTGAGTATATGTTCTCCGTTGGGTTGGAAGCGGGGTACAGTCCCTCTGGGTCGATCGACCTCAATGTGTGGCGATCGGATGCAGCCATTTCCCAGCAAATTGTTTCTTACTACCAAGTCCAATCGATCGAACAAGTAACGTATACCCAAACCTTTAACTATGCCTTTGGTGCGGGATACAACACCGTCGGTGCAACCGTGATTTAAGAGCGGCGATCGATCCCCTTCTCTGCACAAGAGAGAAGGGGATATATTTAATTCCCATTTAAACGATCGGCTAATTCCGAAATTCCACTGGATTCACCTAGATGGTATCGCCACTCGCCGACAACATCCAAACTACCTGCTAAAAAGCGATCGCGACAGGCTCGACGTTGAATTTTCCCGCTGGTGGTTTTCGGCAGACTTCCAGTTTTTAATAAGACGATCACCCAGACTTCCGCCATATGTCGATCGACCAAAGCTTGGCGAATTGCCGAGACGATTTCATCCACTGCCAGTTTCCGCAACGCCGTTCGTTCTACTTCGCTGGCGATAACCAAGCGTTCTTCCCCATCAGCATCAATGGAAAACGCCGCACAGCAGTTGACGCGCAATGCCGGATGTGCCTTCTCCACCGTGTGTTCTAAGTGTTGGGGATAGTGATTGCGTCCCCACAAAATCATCAACTCCTTCAAGCGTCCGGTGATAAACAGTTCCCCTTCCCAGACAAATCCCAAGTCTCCGGTACGTAAAAACGGTCCTTCTCCCGTATCGGCGATCGTGGCTTGGAAGGTGCGCTCCGTTTCCTCTGGTTGCTGCCAATAACCGCGTGCAATGCCAGAACCCGATACCCAGATTTCCCCCACGCGATCGCTTCCACACCGCCTGAGCGTCTCCGGATCGACAATGGCGATTTCCCCATCCAGCCAAGCTTTACCGCAACTGACGATCGATCTTGCTCCCGGAGCGTCCGCCGCCACGAACCTCACCCGATTCTCCTCCAGTGCCGCACCATCAGCATACCGCACCACTGGCGCCTCAGCCTTCGTGCCGCCGGAGACAAATAACGTCGCCTCTGCCATGCCGTAACAAGGATAAAATGCTTCTCGCCGGAATCCGTAGGGAGCAAACGCTTCGGCAAATCGCGCCAGGGTTTCGGCACGGACGGGTTCCGCACCGGAAAATGCTACTTCCCACGAACTGAGATCGAGACCTTGCCGCTGTTCCGGCGTCGTCCGACAAAGCAAATCGTAGGCGAAGTTGGGTCCGCCGGAGGTGGTGGCGCGATAGCGAGAAATGGCGTGCAGCCAAGCCATCGGCTGTCGCACTAAAGCCACGGGGGACATGAGCGTCACGGGAAAGCCGATGTAGAGCGGCTGGATGACTCCGCCGACCAATCCCATATCGTGATACAGTGGCAGCCAGATGACGCCTTGGCTGGCAGTGCTGTGTCCGAAGGCTTGCCGGATGATTTCCGAGTTGTAGAGGATGTTGGCGTGGGAGACCATCACGCCTTTGGGGGTTCCCGTGGAGCCGGAAGTGTATTGAAAGTAGGCGAGGGTGTGGCGATCGAGTTGGGGTTCTTGCCAATGGTTGCCTTCTTCTGCGGATAAGGTATCGGTTGCCAATCCCGGTTGGGTTTCCCCCTCGACTGCTACACGACCCAACCGATCGAGCAATGCCTGGGTGGTCAGCAACACCCGAGCTTCTGCCGCTGTGGCGCGTTCTTGCAATTGGACGATGGCGCGATCGTGACGGGGTGGGTTATCGGCGACGGCAACAACTCCCGCATACAAACAGCCGAAAAAGGCGGCGATAAACTCCAATCCGGCAGTATAGGGATAGACCACCAACGCGCGATCGCCGGGAGAAATCCCCATCTTCTGAAGCCGTGCGGCGATCGCTTTTGCCTGTCGGTCTAATTCCCCGTAAGTGAGGGAACCCGACTCGGTACTCCCGTCAGCCAGGAACGTGTAGGCAAGTTGCTGGGGTTGAGTTTGCGCTCGATCGCGCAGCAATTCGACAAGGGTCGCGTAATCGGTCATGGCTGAAACTGAGCGGAGCTTTCGCACGAGAATTACAGCCTCCAGAATAACGCACTGGCGTGGAGACTCAACTTTAGCGATCAAGAAAGAAGGCAGCCGATCTCGGTATCGTGACGATCGATTCTGTAGGGGAAAAGCATTTACGGAAAAATCCCAGAGATCAACCGATTCAATTGATGCCAATGCTTCGCTCAGTCCGACGGAACGATCGTCTAAGATTCGAGGGTTCGATACCGGGATACCGGGACTAGGCTCCCCGTAACTGCGCTTTTAAGGATTCGAGTTCGTCATCCGGATCGCTGGTTTCCAAGGAGGCGAAGAGACTATCTAGATCGGCTCCCGAGATATCGGTAACAGCCTGCGATCGCGCCTCCATTTGCAGCACTTTCTCCTCCATGCGATCGAAAGCTGCCATTGAACTATTGGTGTCCACTCGAGCGATCGTATTTTGCAGTTGCCGTGCCTTAGCCGCCGCCATCTTCACCTTGAGCCGGGTTCTCATCGTTTTGGCTTCAGCGATTTTGGCTTTGAACAGACTCAGATCTTGCTTGAGGTTTTCAACGGAAGCTAGCCCTCGATCGATCGGCACTGGCAGCTTGCTCAGAATTTCAGAGTGCATCTTCTTACGAATCAAAGCTTCCCGTGCCAGAAATTCATTACCTTTTTGCAGAGCCAGTTTTGCCCGCCGTTCCCATTTCTGGACTTCTGCTTGTACCCGATCGTAATGACGTTGCTGCAACTTTTGGCTGGTGAGGGCGTTAATTGCGGCTTGGCGTGCCTGCTGATACTCGGTTTCCATCTGGTCGATCGCCCTATCCAAAAGCTTTTCGAGATCGATGCCTTGCTGAAGCAGCCGATGTAAGCCAACCACACCCAGTCCCACAACGGCTCCACCTGCTGCCATGGAAAGCATACCCACTCCAAACGCACTGCCACTCATGGTTACACCCACTCCTCCGATCGCGGCTGACGTGGCTGCACCCGTTGCGGCTCCCACCGCCGCAGCACTGACCGAGGAAGCGTCGCCTTCAACGATCGATCGCAACGCTTCGTAAAGAGCCGCACCGGTTAGCGCACCCCCAGCAATCAGGGGAATTGTCCCCACGCTGTAGCCTGTTCCAACGGCGGCGATTCCCACCTTTCCAATCGAAGCACCTGTAATGGCTCCTGCGGCAACTAGAGCCGTACCTTCGTGGCGGTAATTTTCCTGACCCTCACTGCCATGTGAGTTCAACTCGGCTCGAACGATGCGGTTAACGCGATTGACTAACTGACTCATAGCGCTTTACTCTCGATCGCCTTTTGGCGGGTAGAATCCACTACTCTCAGCTTAATGACACTAACTTTAACAGTTAAAGGGAGATTGCGCGAATTTGTCTAATCTTTAAGTGTGGAGGGCGAAAATTTATCTAACCCTTAAAAAGCTTGGGTCAATATCGATCGGTTACTCTAGAACTTAAATACCGATCGCCTGGGCAACTATGGTTCAAACCCCACTCCAATCCATCAGCCTCGAAGAGTTCCTCGCCTTACCGGAAACCCAGCCTGCGAGCGAATACATCCGGGGCGAAATCGTGCAAAAACCGATGCCAAAAGGAAAACATAGCTTAATTCAAGGTGAATTCATCGTATCGGTTAATGGTACGTTCAAGCGACCTCAAATTGCCTTAGCACTGCCAGAACTGCGCTGTACGTTTGGGGGAAGTTCGATCGTTCCCGATGTTGCCGTTTTTACTTGGGATAGAATCCCGAAAGACGAAACAGGCGAGATTGCCAATACTTTTAACGCTGCCCCAGATTGGACGATTGAAATCCTTTCGCCCGACCAGTCCTCGACCAAAGTCATCCGCAATATTTTACATTGTCTCCAGTATGGCTGTGCGATGGGTTGGCTTATCGACCCAGAAGATCGATCGGTTGTCGCGTATCCCGCAGGTCAGCAAGCCATGTTTTTCGATCGATCGGAGCAAGCCATCTGCGTACCCGACTTTGCTCGAGACTGGCAATTAACGGTCGGTGAATTATTCGGATGGCTACAAGTTTAGGTGACTTTGGTAGGGTGTGTTGAGGTACGAAACGCACCATAATTTTGGAGTTTGGAGTTTGGAGTTTGGAGTAATGGACAATTATCAATTGTTCATTCTCTTCCCCAGCTCCCCCTGCTCGCATCCACCAGAATTATGGTTATTCAACCGTATTTGATGTTACAGCCGATCGAGTTCTTCTTGTAACTCTTGGGGAGAACGCGGCATCCAATTCTCACCCCGCAGGCGACGCAACATTTCCAACGCTTCTTCCCGCGATTGTCCGGTGTTTTCTTCGTGGCGTTTCCAGAACTCATCCCACCAATTCGGGGGTTCGAGCTTCGATCCATCGTACTCCGTCGGGCGATTGCTCGGTCCGTCAACGACAAGACTGCCCACGTAGTCTGCATCTTCGTACACGCGATCGATTTGTTCCCGAATGTCTTGCATATCCTTTTGGGATACCACGCCGTTACTGGTGGCTTTGTAAAACTGTACCGTGACGCGGATGGGAAAGTCAGGATCGCGTTCGATCGCCAAATTATCGATTTCGGTAAACGGTCCTTCGATCTCCCCGTGACCGATAACCGCCGCTTCCACGTTGCTATCCGGCATCGCCATAGCTTCGCCGGATAGCAAACTTACGCCGCCAAAGCCTATGGGTGCTGGCGGCATGAGGGGTTCTTTCTGTTTCAACGGCACTTGAATCAGCATCACCATATTCAAGCCTTCTTCCCCGGCTGCTTCTACGGTCGGCGTGCGGACATCGCCACTTTCGCCCTGAAAATCGCTCAAACGCTGTCCGGTGAAGCTGGCACGTTCCCCATTTTGATTGAAAAAGAGCCGCTGTCCCCAGGTCATGCCCGCTTCAAAGCCATCGCGGACGTTATCGATAATGGTGACGCTGGTTCCTTCGCGGGTGGCGAGAATGGTGAGGACGGCGGGGTTTTCTTGGTAAGACTGATAGTTAAACAAAACTGGGTTAAATTTAGCGTTGCTACCTTGGGGGATGGGCAGGAAGCAAGCTTGGGCGCTGACGAGGACGTGAGTATCGCGATCGGCGAGTAAAGAATTTTTCTCACCTGCCCAAGATTCCGGTTCGTGGAGGTAGCCCCGCAAATCTCCGAGAAACTCGCGCAAAGATACCCGTTTGAGGTCTTGGTTTTTCTCGTTGCCCACCAGGAGGAAAAAGCGATCGAGGGGAACATCAGCGGATTCGTCGCTAAAGTTAGGATGCCGAATTACGGGCATCAAACTCAGTTTGTATTCGTCGGAGATGGGGTTGTGCTGTTGCACTTGAATGGTCATGTCGCTGATGTTCGGACCGACGGCGGAGTTGTAGTAGCGTCCGGTATCTTCCCAAGTAATATCGAGGATGTTGAGTCCGTATTGTTGGGCAAGAGATTGGGCGTCGGCATTGCCCACCATCGAGGCAGTTTGGCGGACAACTTCTTCGTAGTCGCGGTAGTTATAATAGGAGGCTAAAATGCTGGGATTTTCGTTAGAATTTGACACAGTGGAAGAGGTTTCGGAAGAGGAGTTGGCAGGTGGGGGGGATTGGGCAATTGCTGGGGAACTGCCAAGTGCCGCTACACTGAAGAGAAGAGTTGTAAGTTGGATGATAGATTGTTTGTGGGAGATTCTGGGGCGATCGTTCATGGTCTTACTCCTCATTTTAATAGCATTTCGCGGTTGGCAATTCGCCAGTGGGCGATCGATCTATAGTTCTGACTTCGGAAGTCTGGGTAAGAGTTCCGGATTGGCAGCCAGTTGTGCGATCGTCCATTTCAAGCGAAAATATCCGAGTTCGATTCGAGGATAACAGTATTATTCTAAAAATTGGGCGCGGTTTCAATTTTGGTAACTGGCAATGCGGACGGGCGATCGAGATCGGTTAAAGTAGATAGGTTTAAAAGCATTTGACCGTAAGTGCAGAAAAATAAATGTCTAGTAACTCGCGATCGACTTCACCCAAACGATCGAAAAAATCGATAATCTTCAGCCTATTTTGGGTTGCAATTGTTCTAGGATGCTTGGGGATAGCGTGCGTTCCGATCGTTGCATCAATCGCTTTTACCGGACTGTTTGTATCGAGACCGATCTCACCCATTCTCGACAAGTCCTATGCTGTCGGTGAGTATCGAGTTCGAGAACGAATTTCTCCCGTCGGTGGGAATTGGCCCGACCAAAAGTACGAGCGCGTTTACACCCTCGAACATGACGGTCAACTTATAGAAATTGGTCGATTTAAGAATGAAGATCGAACCGGAATTCAAGCGGCAGAACCGAAATTAGTGGGGGATTGGCTGGTTATCTTTAGTGCCAGTCGAACTTTTATCTGGAAACCTAACACAGAGCCGATTGCTTTCGTTCCGTTTGATGCCGTAAATTGGGGAGAAGTCGAAAAAAGACATCACGGTATTAATAGTAGTTACGACTACGAAGCGATCGATCTTACCATTGATGGCGATCGTTGGGCGATCGAGTATCGATGCTTTCAAGGAAAATGTTTGCACCAAGCTAGACCTAATAAAATTACATTTATTTCCGAGGATGAGGGACAAACGTTTTATGCGATTAATGAAGAATTAAGTTAAATGAAAAGATCGATAAACTGAAAGTTAATATCTATCTTTTATAGCGCGTCCATTCGCAACAAAATCAACCTTCGATCGACCTTCATGCAAATCACCTATAGTCCGGCATATACCCTAGTTCCCACCTACGAATGTTTCAACCGTTGTACGTACTGTAACTTTCGCCAAGATCCCGGTCAAAGTTCGTGGATGACCCTTGAGGAAGCAACCCAAATTTTACGATCGCTATCAGATTCTGGAACGATCGAAATTTTAATTTTATCGGGGGAAGTACATCCCCACAGTTCCCGGCGTGCGGCGTGGTTCGATCGGATTTACGAATTATGCGAATTGGCACTATCTTGGGGATTTCTCCCCCATACCAATGCCGGACCCTTAAGCCGAGAAGAAATGGCAAAACTCAAACAGGTTAACGTATCCATGGGGTTGATGTTAGAACAACTCAATCCCTATTTAGAAGTACACCGCCACGCACCGAGTAAGGCTCCCAAATTGCGCCAACAACAGTTAGAATGGGCAGGAGAATTAGGAATTCCGTTTACGACGGGGTTATTATTAGGAATTGGCGAAACAGAGGAGGATTGGCAGGAAACTTTAATAGAAATCGATCGCCTTTACCAAAAGTGGGGACATATCCAAGAAGTTATCCTGCAACCTCACAGTCCCGGAAGCCAGCAAAGTATAACTAGAGAAGCATTTCAACTCGATTGCCTTCCCAAAGTGGTACAATTGGCACGTCAAATTTTGTCCCCCGAAATTGCCATTCAAATTCCGCCAAATTTGGTGCAAACGCCCGAAGTTCTCCTCGCCTGTTTGCAGGCAGGTGCGACAGATTTAGGTGGCATCGGACCGCGAGATGAAGTTAACCCCGACTACCCCCATCCCTACCATCTAGCGTTAGCCGATTTACTCGAACCTGCGGGATGGAAACTGGTACGGCGACTGCCTATTTATCCGCAATACGATAGTGGGTTGGAGGAGAATTTACAAGAGAGGGTGAGACAGTGGCGATCGAAAATTGACAATAATATCAAATTTATCAAACAAACACCAATTCATTCTGACGAACGTCCACATTTTGCAGAATGGCAAGAACTTCAGAATTAGCGCGTAAAATGGTATCGTTACCAATTTTTTCAGTTTGAATTCGAGCGGGAGATAACCCCCCTGTCAACTGAATTTGGCTGACCCCTCGGACATCGCCAACGCGAGTGCGACTGCCAAAAGTAACGAGAATTCCCGATCGATAATCTTCGATAATATCCGCATCGGATAGGGTCAAACTTCCATCTCCCGGTGCGAAGACAAACGTATCGCGTCCGAGACCGCCAGACATTGTATCTCGACCCCGACCTCCTATTAAGATATCGTCCTCATTATTGCCTTCTAAGCGATCGTTTCCCGCACCACCAATGAGGGTATCGGTTCCTCCTTCTCCGGTTAACGTATCGTTTTCCGATCCGCCGTGAAGGTAATCGCTACTATTATCGCCACCTCCCCAAATGCGATCGTCACCCGTTCCACCAAAGACGGTATCGCTATCGTTATTTCCTTCTAAAGTATCGTTATTTTCGTCGCCGAAAATGAGATCTTGTCCGCGACCGCCAAATATATAATCATCGTCTGCACCGCCGGAAATGTGATCGCTATCTTGTTCGCCATTAATGGTATCTCGTCCCGCCGATCCTTCAACCGTATCGTTTCCCGAGCCGCTGAGGATGCGATCGTTTCCAGCATCGCCATAGAAGATGTCATTTCCCGTGGAACTAAAGCGAGAATCTCCCCCAACAAATGCCACGTTGCTACTATCTAAAATATCGTCTCCTGCCGTACCGTAAACGATGTCGTCATCGTCTCCAGAGGTATTTTTAAAAATAAGGGCGATCGGTTGAGGAAATTCTAGATTGGAAGCGGGAGGTCGAATGGCAATACTGGCATCGTGTTTGCCGCCGATCGAGTTGGTATACGCATTCTCGGCAAAGGTTGGACTGGGTGTTAAAATTTGGGCGATCGGAA
>DVED01000009.1 GCA_015295945.1 Oscillatoriales cyanobacterium M59_W2019_021
ACAGGTCTTCTAGACTAAGCATGGGGCAAGCGGGAGGTTGATGGTTGGCTCTTTCAGCCTACCCGCTTCGCTCCTCCTTATCCAAAATTGACGTTAAATTATTCTCCAGGGCGGCTTGAGCAATACAGCAATCAATTGGACTCCGAACTGTCAGCCCTTGACGACGCCAATCATAGAAAATTCGCGCTGCCGCTTGCCAGGAATTGTTCGTCAGTTCAACGTAGTCCTGACTTTCAAGATAGGTGGAGAGCAGCGTCCATTCTTTTTCATTCAAACTTCCCTAGAGCAGTTCGAGCTGAGTGAATCGAGTCAGTAAAACGTCACGATTTTTAAGATTAGTAGACGACTGAGATTACCCATTCCGGCGAATATTGAAACAGCACCAATCTTGACGCTTCCACAGGGTTGCCACCAACCAACCATTTTGTTCCAAAACATCCGCCATGGCTTTCGCTTGTACCAAGAGAACGCCACTGATAATTCCCCAAGTGGTGGATTTGGAAATTGCTTCAAACCGGGGAACCATTTCTTCGATCGCTTCGGCGAGGATGTTGCAGAGAATGCCGTCTACCGGACCGCCAGCTAACTCGATCGCCCGATCTAAACTCCCCACTTCGGCGTGGATTTGCTTTTCGCTGATGCCATTGAGTTCCCGATTGAGGGCGGTGGCTTCGATCGCCAAAGGATCGGTATCGAGGGCGTAGATTTGGGAGGCTCCCAGCAAGGCAGCAGCGATCGACAAAATGCCCGACCCGCAACCGATATCGGCGATCGTTGCCGAACTTTGCTCCAAACCGGGCAATCCCAACCGCATCTCCAACGATTCGAGACACAATTGGGTGGTGGCATGCGCCCCCGTCCCAAAGGCAACGCCGGGATCGAGGCGCAAAATCAGGCGTTCCGAGTCGGTAGGAACCTCTAACCACGCCGGATAGATGAGTAAGCGATCGCCCACTTCTAACGGATGCCAGTGTTCTTTCCAGCTACTCGACCAATCTTCTTCGTCAATCAAACTCCAATGGGCGATCGGTGGGGGCATCGTCACCGACAGCGCATCTTGGCGCAACCACAACGCCAGCGCCGCCAAATCTAAAGCTTGGGCGTTTTCTTGAGGCAAGTAAGCCGATACAACGCAAGAGCGATCTTGCATCTGACTGGCGGTTCCCCGACACCCAAACTGACTCAAGCGCCAGAAGATTAATTCCTCTAGCGCCGGGTCGCCCAAAACTTTAATTTCCCACCAGCTATGTGCCATTGAATAAGGGTTGCAAGAGTTCAGGAGTAAGCGCTGCGCGCTGGCTGCGCCTACAGGAGTTCAGGAGTTACAGGAGTAAGTGCCTTACACTGGCTACGCTTACAAGAGTTATAGGGAAATCAGCGTCTTGCCAATGACGAATGACTAACCCCGAACCCCAAACCCCAAATTCCAATTTAAAGCGTAACAGTATACGCATCCCGAATTCCAGGAACTTTCATAATCTCATCTAAGATCCCTTCCGGTAAAGGATCGTCGAGACTTAAAGCCATCACGGCATCGCCGCGCACGATTTGGCGTCCCACTTGCATGCTGGCAATATTGACGTTAAAGCTGCCCAACAGAGAGCCGATTTTGCCGATAATTCCCGGCATATCGCGGTGTCGGGTAAACAGCATATGCTGGATGGGCGGCACGTTGATGGGAAAATCGTCCACGCTGGTGATCCGAATTTCCGCATCCCCCAACAGAACCCCCGTGACGCTATGCTCGCCCAGGGAGCCTTTGGCTTCCAGCAGCAAGGAACCCGTGTAGTCGCGAACGGAGGCATCGCGGGTTTCAATGACGCGAATGCCCCGTTCTTTGGCTTCGATGCTGGCGTTGACGTAGTTGACGCGCTCGCGCAAGGCGGGAGAGAGCAGACCTTTGAGGGCAGCAACCACGATCGGCTTGCTTTCCAAGTCGGCGAGATCCCCTTGCAGTCGGACGTTGAGTTGGTCTACCCGACCCCCTGCCAACTGACCCACCAAATTGCCGAGAGTTTCGGCAAGTTGCAGGTAGGGGCGCAGTTTTTCCATGGTATCCGGATAGAGTCCGGGGATGTTCACCGCCGATCGCGCCGGGAGTCCCAGCAGTACGTCGCGAATTTGCTCGGCAACGTCGATCGCCACGTTGACTTGCGCCTCGGCAGTTGACGCACCTAAGTGCGGCGTCAGAATCAGATTTTTACCCAGCTTGCGCAAAGGAGAATCTGCTTCTAAGGGTTCGTTCCCGAAAACATCGAGCGCCGCTCCAGCTAGGCGTCCTTCTTCGAGAGCTTGCGCCAATGCCGCTTCGTCGATCAAACCGCCGCGCGCGCAGTTGATAATCCGGGCAGTGGGCTTCATTTTCGCCAGCATTTCCGCATTTAGCAAGTTTGCCGTTTCCGCAGTTTTCGGCATATGCAGGGTGATGTAGTCGGCTTCGCGTACCAGCAAGTCGAGTTCCACCAAACGGCAGCCGAGTTGATCGGCGCGTTCGATGGAAATAAACGGATCGTACGCCAGCAGTTTCATTCCCATAGCTTTCGCCGCTTTAGCAACGTGGGAACCAATTTTCCCCAAACCGACGATACCGAGGGTCTTTTTATAGACTTCCGCGC
Source organism: Oscillatoriales cyanobacterium M59_W2019_021 (assembly GCA_015295945.1). Classification (GTDB taxonomy): domain Bacteria; phylum Cyanobacteriota; class Cyanobacteriia; order Cyanobacteriales; family Geitlerinemataceae; genus DVED01. Next base: position 2,616 of record DVED01000009.1, read on the forward strand.
CGACAAAGGCTTTGCGGTTCCACTCGCCTTTTTTAACGGACTGGTTGGCTTCGGGAATGTAGCGCGACAGGGAGAGCATCATTGCCAGTGCGTGTTCGGCAGCGGCGATCGTATTTCCTTCGGGAGAGTTGACCACTACGATCCCTTGACGGGTGGCAGCAGCAACATCGACGTTATCGACGCCAACTCCCGCCCGACCGATAATCTTCAGCTGCGTTCCCGCCTCGATAACGTCTTGGGTGACTTGAGTCCCAGAACGAATCATCAGGGCATCGTAATCGGAGATAATTTTGGTTAGCTCCGCAGGGGGCAAACCCGTTTTGACATCGACCTGGGCAACTTGGGAGAGAATATCAATTCCCACTTGGTCGATGGGATCGGACACAAGAATCTTGGGCATGATCGGCAATTTAATGACAACAGGAAGTTGGGCTTCGTCAAATGTGACCCGTTGCGAACGGCGATTGCGCGATCGCGCGACAACTCAACCGGAGATCCGCAGGACGTATTCTACCGAAGAATGGGACGGAACTTGTCGGGAATGCCAAAAGTTTTTAGGTTTGGGGTTTGTGGCTAGTGGTCTATCACCCATTACCCCTTAACCCTTGCCCCTTCGATTGCCGCATAGCTTTGACGAAGTTCTCGAACAGGTAGTCGGCGTCGTGGGGTCCGGGGCTGGCTTCGGGGTGATATTGGACGGAGAATAGGGGGAGGGATTTGTGCTTCAACCCGGCAACGGTACGATCGTTGAGGTTGAGATGGGTAATTTCCACGTCAGCAGCTAGGGAGTCGGCATCGATGGCAAATCCGTGATTCTGGCTGGTGATCTCCACTTGCTGCGTCAGTCCGCAAGGTTGATTCAGTCCGCGATGCCCGAATTTGAGTTTAAACGTACTCGCCCCCAAAGACCGACCTAAAATTTGATGTCCCATGCAAATTCCGAACATGGGTTTTTGGCTTTCTAACAAAACTTTTGCCGTTTCCATGCCTTCGCGGACGGCGGCGGGGTCTCCCGGACCGTTGGAGAGGAAGATGCCGTCGGGATCGTACTTGAGGATGTCTTCCGGGGGAGTGTTGGCGGGAACGACGATGACCTTGCAACCGTAGCTGGCTAAGCGACGCAGGATGTTGCGTTTGACGCCAAAATCGATCGCCACTACCGTGAGTGCCTCGCCGCCATCGTGATTGGTACCGGAACTGAATTCCCACGCCGTATCAGTAGGTTGAGTCCATTCGTAAGGTTCGGCGGTACTGACGTGGGGAACGAGGTTCAACCCTGCCATGCTGGGGGCAGCTTGAACTTTAATGAGTAATTCTTCGGGATCGAGAATTTCCGTGGAGATGCCGCCGTTCATCGAACCGATCGATCGCAGCTTGCGGGTGAGGGCGCGGGTATCGATGCCGTAAATGCCGGGGATGTTATGTTGTTTGAGGTAGTCGGGCAGCGATTGTGTAGACCGCCAATTACTCGGGCGGGGGCAGATGTTACGGGCAATGGCGCCTTTGACGTGAGGGTGGTGGGATTCTTCATCGTCGGGATTGACGCCGACGTTGCCGAGTTCCGGGTAAGTGAAGGTGACGATTTGACCGCAGTAACTCGGATCGGTCAGGACTTCTTGATATCCGGTCATGCCGGTGTTGAATACGACTTCACCGATGGTCGTTCCCGTTGCCCCAAACGAGCGACCGCGATAGACGGTTCCGTCGGCGAGAACCAAGAGAGCGGGAGCATCACTAGAAATGGGCATAGCGAATCGGGATAGCTGAAACAATCGGCGCTATTATCCCACGATCTCAGAGTTTCCACCCATCGGCGATGGGGAAATTTTTGTCATTGGGGGTTTGTTTGGGGTTTGGGGTTTGTTAGTGGTTAGTGGTTCACTGGTCACTGTCTTCTCCCCCTTCTCCCCCCGCTTCCCCTGCCTCCCCTGCCCCCCTGCTCCTCCTGCCTTCCTACGATAGCAGTCAAAAATCGGTTTTTTTGCCAAGATAGAGAAGTTCGGACAGTGCCCTGACGTCTCACCGATCGCTCGATTATGAATATTGACTTGATAAACTGGATCTCCTTTGCTTGGCAAGCTTTGCTCAAAAATCGGGATTGGATGACCTGGAATCTGTTTTTGGCGGTGTTGCCTTGGGCGTTGAGTTTGTGGTTGTTTGGGAAACCGCGATCGCGTTGGTTGCGGTGGGGAGTGGTGAGTTTGACCGTTGCCACCTTTATTCCTCACGCATCCCACGCCCTGCAATCGAGTTTGTATATCCTTAAATATATCAAAACAAGTTACTTGATTTGGGCGATCGCCCTGACGGCGGTGTTGATGGGTTTTGATCGGTGGAAATTGAAAGGCGATCGATCGCGATCTTTGCTTTGGTGGCTGGGGTTCCTGGTGTTTATCGCCTTTTTACCCAATGCACCTTACGTTCTCACGGATATCATCCATCTCGTTGAGGATATCCGATTTTACGATTCCATTTGGCTGATTACCCTCATTCTCATTCCCCAGTATTTAATTTTTATGGGATTGGGATTTCAAGCCTATGTTTTATCGTTGATGCGATTGGGAACATACCTCGAAACTCGAGGGTGGAAACGGTTTGTTGTACCCGCAGAATTTATCGTTTGCGCGTTGTCGGCGATCGGCATTTATATGGGTCGATTTCGGCGGTTTAATAGCTGGGATTTGGTGACGCAACCCGATCGAGTTGTAGCCATTACCATGGATGATTTAGCCAGCCAACGTCCGTTTTGGGTGACGATCGTCACCTTTGCCGTCATTACCGGATTATATTTCTTGATGAAGTGGGTTACGGAGTCGATCGGTTTGGCGCAGCAAAGTCGATCGATGGCTGTGCTCAGTAATAAGTAATCAGCAATCAGTGAAATCCAACAGCGCTATCCCCGTTAGGTCTCGAGACCTCGACCCAACTACCCAATCCTGAAATCTCTCTCAAAAATTCACAAAAATGGTACTAGAAACGGCTAAACTCGAATTGACTGTAGCAACGGAAATTTAGGACCCAAACAAGTGAAAGACGACTCGGCGACTGAGATTCCTGGGTAGGCATCTCGATTGAGCATCGTCAATTCATCGAGATGTCTCACCGCCGTGCAGCAGACATCGATCGCCAATATACCGCCGGATCTTCCGCCACCCAACCCAACTCCGAGTTGTAGCGCACTTCAAAATGCAAGTGCGGTTCGTCAGTATCCGGCGTTCCCGTTTGCCCCACCGTTCCCACCGGGGTTCCCGCTTCCACCGGCTGCCCGACGCGCACGGCAATGGTCTCTAAATGAGCGTATCGGGTTTGTCGTCCTTCGGAGTGGTTGATCACCACCAAATTCCCGTAAATTCCCTGCTCCCCAGCAAAGGCAACCGTCCCCGCACCCGCCGACTCCACCGTCGTTCCCACGGGTGCGAGCAAATCCACGCCGCTATGAAACACCACCTCGCTACTGCGCGGCGTCAGCACCCAACCGTACTCCACCAACACCGGAGACTCGGAGGGTAAAGGGTAGACGGAGAGAATTTGGGCGATCGAACCCTCCCTCGTACCGCCTCCCGTTTGTTCCAGTGGCGACCAATTTGCCCCCGGAATGAAGGCAACGGTAGGATTCGCCTGGCAACCGTTAACCTCGAACAGCGTATCGGCACGGACGTTGTAACGATCGGCTAGATCTTGCCAAGTCGTCCCGGCAGCCACTTCCACGCGAATGCCGTTATACGGAGGAATGAGGATTGCCGTTCCCACGGGTGCAGTCCCGTTGCGCAACGCCGGATTCATCCCCATCAAAGTGGATTCGAGCAAATCGTACTGGCGGGCGATACTGGCGAGGGTTTCACCCGGTGCGATCGTGTGTCGTTGTACCCGCGAAAGGGCAGATTGCCGACAGGAACGGGGTTGGGGTGGATCGGCGGCGAGCGAAGGTGTCATCGACAATCCAAGACAGAGAACCGGAAACCAGAAACGCAAATTCATAAAGCAGAAGGCAAAAAGCTGAGGGCAGAAGGAAAAAGGTTGATGAGTCCGAATTGACCCATTATTTTGAATAACCCTTCTGGGGAAACAGGCAGGTTTCGGGGAAATCGGGGATGCACCTTAAGATAACATCACCGAATCGCCAACGAATGGGGCGATCGCGATCGCGGGTTTCTAATCGGGTAGAGCTTACTCGCCAAAATGCCGTAGAAACAGAATTCCACGACCCCAAAGACAAACCACTCGATAGAAATTAACGATTCCGAATCACCTGAATGGTTTCCAATTGGGGATCGCTGCATCCGCTGAGGTGTCCGCCGGAGTGCAGGATGGCGCACAATCGATCGATCGCTCCTGGAGTAATTTCCTCTCCCGGCATCAGGATGGGAATTCCGGGGGGATAGGGGCAAATTAACTCGGCACTGGTGCGATCGATACTTTCTGCAATCGGAACCGTTTCGGTGGGGGCAAAGAAGGCATCGCGAGGGGATAGGCGAGTTGGGGGTAAGGGGTCATGGGTGATGGGGAATGGGTGGGGAGCGGTAGTTGCCGAGGGGAAATATCGATCGGACAATACCGTTAACCCGTCCACCAGGCGATCGATATCGGTGGCAGTATTTCCCAAACTGAGGATAAACGTCAAATGCGCGGGTAAGGCTAACTCTGCCGTTACCCCCAATTCTTCGTGCAGGATTTCATCGGCGTCGTATCCGCTGATGCCTAACCCCGTTACCTTGACGGTCATGCGGGTGGGATCTAGCGCGAAACAGCCTGCGGTGTCTTCTGTTGGCATTTCCCACACCGACAATCCGGGGATGGCGGCGATGCGAGTTCGAGCCTCTCGGGCGAGCTGTAGGGTTTGTTGCATCAACCCTTCGCCTTGGGTTGCCATCTGTCGCCGTGCCGCATCTAGAGAAGCGAGTAACAGATAGCTGGGACTGGTGGTTTGTACCAGTTGTAAGGCACGATGCAAGCGATCGCCCGCAATTCGATCGCCTCGGAGGTGCATCATCGACGCTTGGGTCATCGCTCCCAACACCTTATGGGTCGATTGTACGGCTAAATCCGCGCCCGATCGCAAGGCAGAGGGGGGTAAGTGGGGATGGAAGCCGAAATGGGGTCCGTGGGCTTCGTCTACCAATACGGGAATCCCCCGAGAATGGGCAATTCGGGCAATGCCATCGAGATCGGAACAAACCCCGTGATAAGTTGGCGAAACTAACATCACCGCTTTGGCATCCGGATGGGCGGCGAGTGCGGCTGCCACTGCCGACGGCGACAGTCCCAACGCCATATCCCACGGGCGATCATACTCCGGAGGGATGAAAACGGGCATCGCCCCCGATAAAATCAAACCGGAAATCGCCGATTTGTGGACGTTGCGGGGCACAATAATTTTATCGCCGGGATTGCAGGTGGCGACGATCGCCGCGATAATTCCCGCTGTGGAACCGTTGATGAGAAACCAAGTGCGATCGGCGCCAAACGTTTCTGCTGCCAGGTCTTGAGCCTCCCGAATGACTCCCGAAGGTGCGGCTAAATCGTCCAATTCTGGCAATTCCGGCAAATCCGCCCCAAAGATCGATCGCCCCCACCAGTCTGCGAGTTCTCCTGGAATGCCTGCGCCCCGTTTGTGTCCCGGTGCGTAAAACGGCACGTGCGATCGATCGGCACACTGTTTTAAGGTTTCTAATAAAGGCGAGCGATCGTTGTTCATGGGTTGGTCACGAGTACGCGAGGGCGGGAATACAGCTACCATTGACTATTGCTTCAATGCCTTGTTCTCTCAAG
>DVED01000209.1 GCA_015295945.1 Oscillatoriales cyanobacterium M59_W2019_021
ACAGGTCTTCTAGACTAAGCATGGGGCAAGCGGGAGGTTGATGGTTGGCTCTTTCAGCCTACCCGCTTCGCTCCTCCTTATCCAAAATTGACGTTAAAATATCGTCCCAAAACTCTGTCATTAGCCGTTAGTCATCGGTCATTGGTCATCGGTCATTGGTCATTGGTCATCGGTCATTAGTAAAACGACCAAGGACAAAGGACGAGTGACAAAGGACAAATTCAGTCTAACTCTCCTGCCATGACAGCAGCGATCGCCGCTTTGGCATTGTCTTGAAATTCTTTAATATTCACCTGCCGCAACAGCCACACCGCCACCAACATCCCCAGGATTTGCACGGCAAACACCAAACTGTAAGCCAACACCAGTTGGGGAAAAATTGCTTTCCCGGCATCGAGCACCGCACCGCCGAACACCGTTGCCAAACCTCGCGCCATTGCCTGTGCCAATCCCCACGCACCGATAAACGTGCCTGCCGTCTCCGCTGCCGTCAAATCTAGCATCAAGCTAATCGCTCCAGCCGTCAAGACGCCGGAACACATCCCAAACAGCAGCAGGGCATTTTTCAGCATCGCTGCTTCCCCCGTAAACCCCGCCGCCATCAGCAATCCGCAGCAAACTGCCACGCCGATGCAACCGTATTTCACCGTTTTTTTCTTGCCCAAACGAGGGATGATTAAAAATCCCGTGGCGGCGATGCCCAACAGCGTTCCCATACCGAAAAAGGCGTTGAGTTGGGCAGTTTCAGAGATGGGCATGGCAAATACCTGTCCGCCGTAGGGTTCGAGAACGGCATCTTGCATGAACAAGCTAACGCTCATGACCAACAAGAAGGTGAAAAAGATCCCCGTTTGGCGGCTAGCCGTCAGAACTCGCAGCGCCCGTCCCAGGGTAATTTGGTCTTCGCGTTCGGTGAGGGTCGATCGGGTGGAGTAGCGGGAATACTTCCGTTCCACTCCCCAGGTAGCGATGACGGATAGCGCGATGACGATCGCCGGAATGATGATAAACAGTCGATCAATCGAGGCTTGGACGCGATCAATGGGTGCGTCGATGCCCAATTGTTTGAGTAAAATACTCGTCAGAATCGCCCCGATGATAATTCCCACCATCAACAACGACCACACCACGCTCACCAGTTTCGATCGGTTGTCCTCGTCGGAAATATCCACCAACAGGGCAGCAAAGGGCGTCGAACTCGCACCCAGAGCCATGCCGTAAAGGGCGAACATCAGCCCCACAACGCCCGTCCAAGCGTAAGTTTGCAGGCTCCATCCCGTCGCCTCCAGACGGCTTCCCAGTTGCCACGTCGCTTGCAGTGCCAGAAACGCCGTCGCAGTAAACAGTACCGTTCCCAACCACACGTAGCCCGTGCGATGAGTGCCGCCGATGGGTTTGGCGTCGGATAGCTGACCGAACCAGACGCGGGCGGGCGACATGAACTGGTGAACGGCGATCGTTCCGGCAGCAATTAGGGCTGGCACTTTTAGTTCGCTAATCATCACCCGATTGAGCACCCCCAAGGTCAGCAGGGACATCATTCCTAACCCCATCTGAAATAAACCCAGACGGAACATGGTGAGGAGGTTGATGCGGGGTAACGACGGCGGTTCGAGGCGATCGGTAGTTTCCATAGAACAGTCCGTTTGAGAGACAAGTATTTAAAAGCTATCGTTACAAGGGCGTTCTCGGCAAGAGCGCGTTCGCTCTCAGAACGTCAAAGAGACGGGCAACTTTGTCTAAATCTTTGTCTCCAGGCGATCGCTCCACACCGCTGGAGAGATCGATGCCATGGGGATGAATCCGAGAAAGGGCAAAGGCAATATTATCCGGGTTGAGTCCCCCCGCCAGCAACCACGGCAGACGCGGACGAAAGACGGTTAAACTCGACCAGTCCAAGGTTTGCCCCGTACCGCCGAGTTGTTGGGGATGGTAGGCGTCGAGGAGGAGGGTATCGACGCCATCTTCGTAGAGATCGACTTCGGTTAAATCTTCCGGGTTGCGGATGCGGAAGGCTTTTATCAGTTCGATGCCGGGAAGGGATTGGCGCAACTGCCGACACATTTGGAGCGATTCTCCCCCGTGGAGTTGTACCCCAGTTAGTCCGGTTGCAGCGACAATGCGACAAATTTCTTCGGGGTTGGCGTTGGCAAATACGCCGATGAGCGCGGGAGAATGGGGCGATAAGCGGTCAACAATTGCCCGAATGCGATCGGGTTCGACATAACGCGGCGAAGCCGATACGCAGATAAAACCGAGGGCATTTGCTCCCAATTCGGCGATCGATCGTCCTTGTTCGGGTTGGGTAATGCCGCAAATTTTAATTCGTAAATGGGTCATGGATCGTTGGGGGTTGGGAGCGAACAACCACGATATGTTTCGTTCCTCAACACACCCTACCAGACAATCGAACTTCTAGAACCGACTTAACAATTGTTCGACGCGGATTTTAATTTCATCTCGCACCCGGCGAAAGGTTGCCAAAGGTTGACCGTCGGGATCGTCGAGTTGCCAGTCTTCAAAAATTTCTCGAGTTACCCATTCGGGAGGTAAATTGACGCCACAACCGCACAGAGAAATAACAGCATCGAAATCCGTGGCTTGAAACTCGCTCAGAGCATTCGAGGTTTGGTTTTTAATATCGATGCCAATTTCCGCCATTACTTCGATCGCCGTTGGATGCACTCGAGAGGCTTCCAATCCCGAACTGGTGACTTCCACTTGACCCGCACCTAAACTGCGGGCAAAACCTTCTGCCATTTGCGATCGGCAGGAATTGCGCTTGCAAACAAACATTATTTTTTTCATGTTAGTGGGTTATTAGGGGGTAGGGTGTGTTGAGGCACGAAACGCACCATTGTTATTAGTTGTTAACCGATCGCGGATCGCTGAAAATACACCGGGGATCGGGTAGGGTGGCTTTTTCCGGTTCTCGGGGAAACCAAGAAGCGGTACGCTTGCAAAATTCGACTAACATTAACATAACCGGAACTTCGATTAAAACTCCAACGACGGTGGCTAAAGCCGCGCCAGAATTTAAGCCAAAGAGCATCACGGCAGTGGCGATCGCCACTTCAAAATGATTGCTGGCACCAATGAGTGCGGCGGGTGCGGCATCTTCGTAAACGAGATTGAGTTTTAAGCCAGCAACATAGGTGATGAAGAAGATAAAGTTCGTTTGCAGGAAGAGGGGAACGGCAATTAAGAAGATATGCAAGGGATTATTAACGATTAACTCCCCTTTAAAAGCAAATAACAAGATTAAGGTAATCAGTAAAGCGGCGATCGCGATCGGACTGAGATAGTGTAAAAACTTCTCCTCGAACCAGCGTTTTCCTTTATTTTGGAAAATCCAATAGCGGCTGTAAACTCCCGCAGCGAGGGGAAATCCAACATAAATCAACACGGAAAGGGCGATCGTCTGCCAAGGCACAATCAGATCGTTCGCAGACAGCAACCATTTACCCAAAGGTGCGTATAATAATAGCATGGCAAGGGAATTCACCGCTACCATTACTAAAGTATGTCCTTGATTGCTATAGGATAAATATCCCCACATCAAAACCATTGCCGTACACGGGGCAATTCCTAATAAAATGGCTCCGGCAATGTAGGAATTAGCTAAAGTAACTTCCGTTCCGTTGATGAGTTCCGTTGCACTCAATAAAGGACGGAACAACCAACCCAAAAAAAATTGGGCGAACACTACCATTGTAAATGGCTTAATCAGCCAGTTTACGCTTAAAGTCAGCAATACGGGTTTGGGATTGCGGCTAGCACGAACGGCTTGGGAAAAGTCAATTTTCACCATGATGGGATACATCATGAAAAAGAGACAGATGGCGATCGGAATTGAGACATTATAAACGCTCATTCCATCTAAGGTTTTTGCCAATGTGGGAAAGATTCTGCCGAGTGCAATCCCGGCAAAAATACACAAAATCACCCAAACAGTGAGGTATTTTTCAAAAATGCTGAGTTGACCCCCAGCTTGTGGGGGTTTAGGCGAGGTAGAAATCGGTTGGGTTTCCATAATTCTCTTTTCAGTTAAAATTCGGCTTCTTTCTGCAATAGATCTTCCATTTTGAGGTTGAGTTTTGACTTACCTTCAAAAACCGTCCCTACCTTGCCATTTTCAAAGTGCGTTACAGCCAGGTTATAAACTTCGTCCGGTAGAGGAACATAACCAGCTACTTTAACGAATTGACGACCTTCGTTAAGGTAATATTCAATAAACGATCGAACTTCTGGTTTATTTTTTGCCGCTTCCGCATTGACATAAATAAAGAGCGGTCGAGATAAGGGTTGATAGGTTCCATTTCTAACCGTGTCTCGCGAGGGCAAAACTGCACCCCCACCGCTATCAATCGCTAAGGCTTTGAGTGTTCGGAAAGCTTCTTCGTAATAACTGTAACCGAAGTAGCCCAAAGCCTCTGTATCTCGGATGACGCCGCGTACCAACAACGTGTCATCTTCGCTCGCGGTATAGTCGTTACGACTGGATTTAGCTTCGCCGACAGTTGCTTCGGTAAAATAGTCAAACGTTCCGGAATCGCGACCCGCACCGTACAATTTCAAAGGACGATCGGGCCACGAAGAACGAACTTGCTTCCAAGTTGTGACTTTGCCTTCAGCTTCGGGTTCCCACATTTTTTTCAACTCGGCAAGGGTGATGTCATCTGCCCAATCATTTTTGGGATTAACAACAACCACTAAAGCATCGTAAGCAATGGGAAGTTCGATGTATTTAACTCCTGCGGATTTGCAGGCAGCCATTTCGTCTTTGAGAATGGGTCGCGAGGCATTGTTAATATCGGTTTCCCCCGCACAAAATTTCCGAAATCCACCCCCTGTTCCAGAAATATCGATCTGAATTTCGGGTTTTTCCGCTCCCAAAAGCTGGTATTCCTGGGCAATTTCACTGGTGATGGGGAAGACGGTACTCGAACCATCGATCGTAATTTTTTGAGGCTTGGATTCGGGCAAATCTCCTTCAGCAGAACAACCCATTCCGAGAAACAGAAAACTGACAGCGAGTACAAAGTGGCGACTCTGACGCGCCCATCCGCGATCGAGACTTGAGAGGTTCATCGGTTTTGCCTATTGATTTCACCACGGGGTACTTTCTTATCATTTCAAAAAAACTTGATATGTCAAGTTAAGGTTTGTTAAACAAGCTCCCAGACCGCTGGGGAATTAAGTTCCAGGCTAATCGCTCGAGTCCACGCTGTCAGGACTCAAACATTAAGATGAATTTAGAGGTTAGGGGTTACGAGCAAGATCGGGAGGGTAAAATGGGGCTAAAACGCCGAAATTCCGATAAATACTGCTCTAAAGCCACAAATTGCGGCAAATTCAGGCTGTAGTAAATCCAGCGACCCTCCTGGCGGGTGCGAACCAGTTGGGCTTCTTTTAGGGTTTTGAGATGGAACGACAGCTTAGATTGCGAGGTTGAGAGGCGATCGCACAGTTCGCAGACGCAGAGTTCTCGATCCCGCAACAGTTCGACAATCTGAACCCGCAGGGGCTCGGAGAGGGCGCGAAATCCCAAAACAAGAAAAGTTGATGGGACAGGAGCGATCGCATCCATAAGATTTTCTCGAAACGTCTTCTCTATCTTAGGGAATTTAGCAGCGAGAAAGGCGATCGGCTTGGCGGGTGGTTTCCGGGAGGCGATATTGGGGAGTACAACGCAAGGTGAAATCGATCGCCGTCGGCAAGCTGATGCGATGTCCCACCGAGACGTAAATGGGTTTGACCCCCGTCTGGGTTCGCAAAACCGCACCGATGGTTTCCCCGTTGTCGGTGAGGGGTTGCCAGCTTCCTCTCGGCGTCGGCAGTTCCGCGTGTTGTCCGATATAGCGAGATTTGGCAACACCGATGGCAGGTAAATCGACGAGAACGCCCAGGTGACACGCCAACCCAAAGCGGCGGGGATGGGCGTATCCCTGTCCGTCGCAGAGTAACAAATCGGGGGCGATTGTGAGTTTTTCCAGGGCGTCCAAAACCACGGGAACTTCGCGGAAGGAGAGCAATCCGGGGATGTAGGGAAAAGGGGTGGGACGGCGAGCGATCGCGGTTTCTTGGAGTTGCAAATCGGGGAAACTCAACACGGCAATTGCCGATCGCGAAACCGTATTATTGGCTTCGTAACCGACATCGATTCCGGCGACAAATTCGATGCGATCGCAGCGATTTTCGGCAATGACTTGGGGGCGAAGTTCTTGTTGCAAGGCGATCGCTTCTTCTGCGGTTAAATTCCAGGAATGGTGCGGAGCGATCTTCATATTTTTCATAACTTTTATGAATTTGAGCCAATTTTCCCTATCTCTGTTTAGTATAGAAACAGATGCGGTCGATCGCCTCTATAGCCGTCAGCGAACGGCAAATCAGGTTCGCTGGGTCGATCGATATCTGCTTGAAGTGAAATTGGAGACGATCAAGATGAAATCGATGAGTTCTTACCCGACCCCCAATCCCAAACTGTATGCAGCCATTGGTGGGGGGATTTTTATCCTGATTTTACTCTTCATGTTTCGTCCGTTTGCCATTATTAATGCTGGAGAACGCGGCGTGGTGATGAAATTCGGGAAGGTGCAGGATCGGGTACTCGACGAAGGCATTCACCCGATCGTTCCCGTTGTAACTTCAGTGAAAGCATTGAGCGTTCGCGTGCAAAAAAATGATATTGCTGCCGAAGCTTCTTCTAAAGATTTACAAGGAATCAAAATGGATGTTGCCATCAACTGGCATATCAACCCGCAGCAAGCGAATTCCATTTTTCAGCAAATTGGCGATGAAACCGAAATCGTGCAGCGCATTTTGAATCCGGCGGTTTCCGAGGTTGTGAAAGCTGCTAGCGCTAAGAAAAATGCGGAAGAAATTATCACCAAGCGTACCGAACTGAAAGAAGAAATCGATAACGAGTTGGAAAAACGAGTGGCGACATACGGAATTGAGATCGACGATGTATCTCTGGTCAATATTTCCTTTAGTCCGGATTTTGTTAAGGCGATCGAAGCCAAGCAAATTGCCGAGCAAGAAGCCAAACGCGCCAGTTTTGAAGCGCTGAAAGCCGAACAACAAGCGCAATCCGAAATCAATCGTGCCAAGGGAAAAGCTGAGGCGCAACGGTTATTACGCACCAATTTAACGCCAGAAATTTTACAACAACAGGCGATCGACAAATGGGACGGAAAGTTTCCGGCTGTGATGGGTGGTGACGGCACGTTACCTTTAATTAATATCAATCCCGATGCGGTGAGTTCCCCTGCACCTCAGCAATAAGCTTTCTCTATTTTTAATAACATGATTGATGGATGAAAAACCCGATCTCAAATTAATTGCACAAAAAAGACGATCCTCAGAAGTGCGAGATATAGTCTATCTCTCTGGGGACATATAAAAAAATAAGATCCCGAATCTCTCTGAAGATAGAGAAAACAAGAGAACCCATCTCTTATAATACTGATGAAATAACTTTCTTCTTGAGTGTGACAGTTATAGAAATGGCTGTTTATCCAACGACAGAGAGGGAAGTTTTAGCTTTGCTCGACCTTCTACCGCAGTACCCGAAAAGGAGAGAGCGGTTATTTCCCCAAGACAGGCATCGAGAAGTTTGCAACAATTATAAGTATCGAGACGGTAAGGTTTTATGAAATTTTCGATCGAGTCTATTTACACCTGGTATCGCAACACCATTCGCAATCCCAAGTATCGCTGGTGGGTGATTTTAGGAACGCTGCTGTATTTCATCAGCCCGATCGATATCGCTCCAGATTTTCTACCGGGAATCGGTCAGTTAGATGATGTTTTGCTGCTGACAGTTCTGGTGACGGAAGTCTCGCAAATGGCGATCGAAGGCTTTAAAAAACGGAAAGGAACGACTGTTGAACCGACTGAAAGCGCTACGGATAAAACCGTTGAAGTCGGTGCGGTTCCCATTGAATAGTAAAACTCCGAATCACGCCGGGAACTTAAGTTCCCGGCTAATAGCGAAAGTCTTCGCTTATAAGACTGGGAAAGAATTTAAGTCCATTTTCATGGAGTTTAGCTATTAGCCAGGGGTTTAAACCTCTGGTGGGTTATGACTACAAAACCCGCACTACAGGATATTGGATTGTGAACTGCATAACTCCTACTCCAGTAAAAATCGTAGAGATAACTCGAGTCATCTCTACGATTTTTGACATTTTAATCGGTGGCAACCGAAGTCTAAACTAGTTTTGCAGATCGCAGGTCAATAAAGCCCCGATCGCGATCGCATCTTCTCCAGGTTCGATCGCCGAGAACGCCTCTTGCAGGGCATCCGATCGCAGTCCCCGTTGGGCGAAGTATTGGGCGCGTGCGAAGGCAAGATCTCGGGCATCGGCTCCCTGGAATCGTTCTTCTAATGCATTCAATTCGGCGGTAATTTCATCGCGCATTTGGGCATCCATCACCGTGAAGGAAAGAATCATTTGTCCGGTTGCCGTGATGACGACATCGTAGGTTTGACCCGGTTGTAGCGGTGCGCCGTCATATTGCAGACTCGACGCACCCTCTGCGGGTTCGCCACTCCACACTACCGTATCGGTGTCGGCAGAGATGACCTCGATACGGGAAACGCTGCCTTCCCACAAGAATAGCGGGCGATCGTGCCAAATGGTTGCCGGGGCTTGTCCGAAGGTAGTTGGGGCGATCGAGCAGAAGCCTTCACGTCCTCGAATCGTACCAGCAGTTGATTTTCCGGGTTCGTCTTCTTCCTGGTTGTTTCCATCATTTATCAAAACTTGGGCTTGGAATGCCTCAGTTTGAGCAGCAGACTGAGATCGAGCAATCAGATCTGAACATAAAATCCAAATTCCTACAATTGCAGTAAATAACACCCGGTTGATAGTCTTCATGCTGTTTTTTTCCTTAGCAAAGCTGGTAGTGCGTAAATCCAAAATGCGGCAGATGGCAGCACCCAAGGTAATAAAATTGCCGCACTGACGAAAAGTTGCAAGCTGGCTGCACCGTAAACGATGGGAGCCAGGGCGATCGTACTGCGCGCGATGGCGGTTTCCGTTTTGCCCAATTCCCGGTGTTTTTGCTTCCACACCACGATCGCGCCCTTCCCAAGTAAGATAGCAGCCGCAACCACCCACAAGTCCGGAACGGGAATCACCAGTCGATCGCGCAAAACATGATGAATCATGTAAGCATGGGCTTCACCCCCTGTAAATATTTCTGTAGGATTGTCAAAGCGACTGTGCCAATAGGCAATAGCTGGCATCAGTTCGTGGTTATCTTGACCTTCTGCAAACAGTCCGGCTTCGCCAAATCCACCCGCCACGATCGCCACTTGCTGTTTCAAGTTCTGAAGTTCGGGCGAGTTTCGATTACTTTCGAGCAATTGCCAAGCCGGAATTCGTTGATATGCCAGATCGGGGGGGATCGAAAAATCGATGATGGGATGAAACCATCGTTGCTCGAATTGGTAGGAAGATAATGTAATGCCTTGGCGGCGAGACCAAAATGGTAAAAGACTAGTGTAATTCTCTCCCTGTTGGCGTTGAACAAACTCAGTGAGTTGGGAGAAGAAGTTAGTAGACGAGCGCAAGTTAGGTTGGGGAACTTCCTCGGTAAACTTATCGTTGAGGCGGCGAGCGAGAGCGAGATTGTAGGCAAAAGGTAACGGTGAGGTTGAAGACAAATCTCGAGGAGCTAGTTTCATCGCCCACAATAACAATTTGATATCCCCAAAAATACTCCAATTGGGGCTGGCGATATTCGGTAGGGGTTGTAGCCATTTTCCGTTATGTCTGTAAGCCGCAGAAACGAACCAGACTTGATGGTTCGAGACTGCTTGTTGCAGAGAACGAGCTAGTTGAAGATCGTCTTCTGGGTTGGCAGCGTAGCGATCGAACAAAATATCGAGTCCCACCACTTTGGCATTCAATGCTGCCAGCCGATCGATAATTGCGGCAATATACTTGCGATCCATCGGTCGAGGATCGGCAATCTTTGCCCGTCTAATGGACTCTTCATCGATTTGTACCAACAAAACGGGAGGCGGTGCATTGGTAGAAATTGGCTCGATTTGCCCCGTACGATCGCGATAGACCGACTGAATCAGCAACCGTCGCGCCAACAATTCATCGTGCAAGGGCAGGTAACAACTGAGTAACAGTAAAATCGGGAGGGCGATCGCCTCGCATTTACTGGGGAGAAGCTGTCGCAATGCCGTTTTCCATCCCCTCGGTTTCAGGCGGAAGAGTTGGGCGTTGGGATGGCGGAATAGTGAAGGAATGAACGGGGCGGAAGGATAGGTGAGATTTTGTTTGAGTTTGAGCGCTTCGCAGGCGAAAATCAGCGCGTCGTGAGCATCTTTGTATCCCGCTAACCCTTGCAAGAAATAAACGAGGAACTCCTGAGCGACTTTGTTGTGAATGGGTTCGCGCATCACCGCCACTTGCGGGAATCCCAAATCGATGAGGGAATCGGCTATCTTCAAGCCGCAGCAGGAGTTAAAGAGGGCAAATTGCAACCCGCGTTCGCGAGCGATCGTTAAATCCCCGGCAATTTCGCTAATTTGAATAGTGGTATGAGGGGCGATCGCAATTTCCCCACCCGTTAAATTGGTTTCGTTGCTGTGTCCGAAAAACAACAGCACGTCCCAACCTTCGGGATGTTGCAGTGCCGATCGAATGTCGGCTTTGAGTTCCTTGATGGATTGATTCTTGTCCCTATCCCAGACAACCCACTTGAAGTCAAACCGTTTCGACAGAGCATCGAGCGCTTTTTTTTCTTGCTGGAAATCCAAACCCGTATCATCGCCAAAGATCGCCAAAATGCGGGTGTGGTAACGCTTGACAGGCTGATGATTTCCGGGCGATCGAATATTCGGCGACGTGCGAGCGATACGAATCCGACCCTTCGTTCCCAATTCCGTCCCGATTTCCCACGCTTCCCACGGCAATCGTGCCAACTCCACCGAACCGCAGGTAATTAACAAATCGACGATCCGTTCCTCCCCTGCCCCCGATTCCTCGAGTGGATACCATTTCTGGTGGACGAGTTCGTTGCGAATCTCGAACAATTCGCCACTGCGCAACCAACGATCGAACTCCGAGGTTAACTCAGCTTCCGCCTTCACTAGCTTGCTGCGCCAATCCTGCGGCATGGGGGGCAACGCTCCCGCGTTACCGTTGTCTTCTTCAGCCACTCTCCCGCGCAAGGGGGGCGAACTCGAGGTAGAATCTGAGCCTTCCTCCCGCGACGCTTCGCGATCGAGTTGAGCGTTTAACTGTTGGTAAAACCGGAGATAGGCATCTTGCCACTGTCGATACAACTGACTCAGGTGCGGGGGATATTGGAGTTTGGCAACCTGTTGCAGTCCGTTTCCCGAAGTTAGCTCGAACAAACAGGTTCGCTCCACGGGGTAGACTTTCAGTTGGTACTGTATTGGCGGGGAAGAATAAGGGGTAGATGACATCATTCTCCTTCTGGGACGGTACTCCTCGATCGTTGCTGGAAGTTGGGGGTTGTGGGAATACGGTAATTGGGCTGTGCCAGTCTTACCACGAATTGCTTGCTTCAATCGAATATACTTCTGAGTCGTCCCGACCTATGCAGTTTTCGTCACATCTGTATTAGTCATTTGGGGTTTGGGGTTTGGGGTTTGTTAGTGGTTAGTGGTTAGTGGTTAGTGGTTAGTCGCTTTGCTCCCCCTGCTCAAGAAAGCTCAAGAAAGCTCCCCCGGCTGCTCCCCTTGCCTCCCCTGCCTCCGACTTCCCCCGATCGAGATCGATCTCGTCCCTTCAAGCTTCTCTGTCTAAAGGGGGACATTGGAGCGATCGAATATTTTCAGGTTCGCTCTTAGGGTAGACGAAATAAATTGACTTAATACCTACGATGAATAAAGAGATTGAAAAGAAATCGGAGATCGATTTATGGCTCTTTACAAAATTGCCGATTTATACCCCAATTACAAACAAGATATCTTCGGTGGAGAAGATATCAAAGGCTATTCCGTTTATGCCGGACTCACTGATGAAAAAATCGGGACGGTTCACGATGCCCTACTCGACGAAGGCGGTCGTTTTCGTTACCTCGTCATCGATACCGGATTTTGGATTTTAGGGAAAAAAGTATTGCTTCCCGTCGGACGCTGCCAAGTCAACTATCAAAAAGAATGCGTTTACGCCATCGGAATCGTCGATAAGGAACAAGCCGAACGCTTGCCGGAATACGATGACGATATGGCGATCGATTACGACTACGAAGAAAACTTGCGATCGGCATATCGCCAATCCAATACACCCTCGAACACCACGGGTTACACTGCCTCGAATTATCGGTACGACGACGAACCGGATCTCTACGCTACCAACGAAGAGAATCACCAAAAACTGAAACTCTACGAAGAACGCCTGGTTGCCAACAAACAGCGCGAGAAAACTGGTGAAGTGAAGGTGACAAAACGGGTGGAAACCGAAACGGCTTCCGCAACCGTTCCAGTGGAAAAAGAGAAGATCGTCATCGAATATACTCCAGCAACGGGTGCGACAGCGGTGGCAGGAAATGCGGACTTCCGCGAAGCCGAAGTGGCTCGCATGGACGTTCACGAGGAAACGGCGGACATTAACAAGAAAACCTTCGCTCGCGGAGAGGTGACGGTTCGTAAGGAAGTCGAGCAAGATACCGTGACTGCGAAAGAAACCTTGCGTCGGGAAGAAGTGGAGGTCGATCGCCAAGGCAATCCCGATGTCCAGCAATCCGGGCGAATGTAATCATCGTTTGTCCGATTTGAGGGTTGCTCCTAGATAGAAAGAAAGAACGTTAGCGTTACCCGAGCCGAGATTCGATCGTAAGAATTTAAGAATCTCGGTTTTTTCTTGTAGTCTTAATTCAAACCTAATCTTTAATCCCACATTTCAATTCGATCGATGTTTTTGATGCGTCAATCTGCATTCCAGTTGCGTCGCCACGCCTTCACAGTTTTAGTCACGAGCGCCCTAGCAACGATCGCCTTTCGCGTTTCCCCCAGTTTCGCCCAAGATGCCGAACCCGTTCCCGTAGCGTCTCCAGCAGCGTCCGCACCGAGTTCTAAGGAAGGGTTGTATTTTGCCGACGTGGAAGTGCGGGGACGACCGATTTTCCAGGTGGGCAGCTTGCGCGGTATGGATGCGGGCGATCGCGCGGCAACCATCAACCGCCGCATTTCTAGCCTGCTGACGCGATCGACCGATCTCGAAGCGGTTTCGGTACAACTCGACAAAGCGCGAGATCTGGCAACCTTGCAACTCAACAATCGGGTGTTGATGACTGTCACTGCCCAAGATGCCGAGGATTTCGGTCTGTCGGTGGAAGCCCTCGCCCAAAAATGGGCGGAAGACCTGAATCAGGCATTGGATAAGCCTCCGTTGGCGATCGATGTCGTCCAGCGCCTCAACGGGACAGTACGGGAACTGCTGCGCGATACCGTGAATAATTTGCCCTCTCTCATCGGTGCGCTGATTGTGGTGATTCTGACTTGGGTCATCGCCCAAGCGGTACGCCGCATTGCTTTTCAGTGGGCGCAACAAACGGAGGGCGATCGCAGTACGGAAATTCTCATCGGTCGGTTGGGATACGGTGGCGTCTGGGTTCTGGGGTCGGTGTTGGCGTTGGGGGTCATGGGACTGGACTTAGCGGCACTTTTGGGCGCGTTGGGACTCACCAGCGTGGCGATCGGGTTTAGCCTCAAAGATGTTTTGAGTAACTATATTTCCGGGGTGATTCTCCTGGCTGCCAGACCGTTCCGCATCGGCGATCAAGTGGTCATCGAAGACTACGAAGGAACGATCGCCCAAGTCCAATTACGCGGCACAACCATGACCACCTACGACGGTCGCGTGGTCTACATTCCCAACCAAGAAGTTTTCCAATCCACCATTACCAACAACACCGCCTCGACCCGCCGCCGCAGTTCGGTTATCGTCGGCATCGACTATGACGCCGATATCGCCACCGCTATCAGCGTCATTCGCGATAAGCTCAAGAGTATCGAAGAAGTGGAAGTCGATCCGCCGCTGGAAGTGTTGGTGAAGGAGTTGGCGGCGAGTACGGTGAATTTGGAGGTGCGGTTTTGGGTGGATTCCCGTCGTGCCGGATTCTTGCAAGCCACTTCTAAAGTGACTCAGGGGATTAAGGAAGCTTTGCAAGCGGCGAAGATCGAAATGCCGACGGATATTTATACGATCGCCATTCGCAATCTCCCCCGCATACCGATCGATCTGGAAACTCACACCCCCAATTCTCATTCCCCATCGGATTAGTATGAGATGTTAAGCTCGATTTTCATTTTCCGGATCGATGTCCATCATCTGGAAGTGCTAGAAATTCTTCGTCTGTCCAGATTTTTTGATGAGACGTTTGACTCGATCGAGTTTCTGTGGATATTTGCATAGTGGCACGCATTCAAAACAGTAATGGCTGAAGCAATTGGAGAAGGGTAGGAAGCTCGCTCTCAATTACATCTCTTAATAATATTTAAATTGATGTCGTCATACTCGTGAACGATAACATCCCGCAATCCTGCCATTTGTTTCCCAGGAATCTCTGGATGCCGATCTCGAAATTCTGTAGAGATGCGTTTTGTTGCCTCACCAATTATCGTGAAGCGCCGAATTACCGCATCTAGATCTTTTAGATTATTCTCAAGTTCTTGCAAATTGCTACCTTGAGTATATTCAAAAATTAAATGAATAGAATCTATGATATCAACGATAGACTGTCGATCCCTTTGCATAAATTACCCGTGCTGATTCGAGAATAGATTTACGTCGCAACTCATTACGGCTATTTTGGATTCCTTGCTTACTCAAGAGGTCTATTTTTCGACTGAATAAATGCTCTAACTCTTCCTTCAAATCGAAAAAGGCAAACCCATATCTGGCTTCCGGTGCGTTGACGTAAAGTACATCAATATCGCTAGGATCGTCACCCTCAGCGCGAAAATCATCTCGTAGTACCGAGCCAAATAAACTTAGCTCGATCAAGTGCCACTTTTCACAAAAATCAGCCAGTTGCTCTGGAGTGACGTTTAACCGATTGTAAATTTCCTTCATCGGTATTGTCTTAGTATTTTCTACTTCACACTGAGTGTCATATTTATCGTACTTTCCTTCAATCTCGCGAATCATATTTTTTACTGAATTATCGATCAAACTACGAATCCTACATCGTCACTTGTAACTGAGAACCGTCTTCGGTTTTCTTGACTTCAATGCGGGTGTGAAAGGCTTCTTTGAGGTGAGGAACGTGGGTAACGGTGAGGATGCAGGCGAAATCGGAGGCGATCGCATTAATCGCAGCAATTAAACGCTCGCAACCGCGATCGTCTTGAGTTCCAAATCCTTCGTCAATGACTAACATTTGTAATGCCGTTCCCGATCGCAAGGCGAGCAACCTCGCTAAGGCGAGGCGGATGGCAAAATTAATCCGAAATGCCTCGCCGCCAGAGTACGTTTCATAGGGACGAGTGCCGCGAGTATCGGCGATCGCAATATCCAACGTATCGATTAACTTTGCCGTTTTTTTCGACCCTTTACTCGTTCGTTGGGTGATAAACTGAATGTGTAATTGATTGGCACTCAATCGCGATAAAATTCGGTTGGTTTCGGCTTCTAATTCGGGTAAAATATTTTCAATGGTCAGCGCTTGAATGCCATTTTTACCGAAAGCTTGCGCCAGTTCTTGATAAACCCGATGCTGGCGTTGTGCGGCTTTCACTTGTTGTTGTTGTTCTTGGTATTGTTGCCGCAGGGTTTCGAGGTGCTGTTGTTGTTGTTTCAACCCTCCTAAATGGGCTAAGTTACTGTCGAGTTGTTGGCGGCGTTCTTGAATTTGCCGATCGAGGGTTTGTATTTCTCTGGAGCGATCGGGAGTCTGTTCGAGTTGTTGCTGAACGGTGGCAATTTGCGATCGCAGTAATTCGAGATCTCGATCGCGATCTTTTAACAGTTCCGTCAGGCGATCGATTTGTTCCTGCACTTGGGGAAGCTGTTGCCGAGCGCTGCGCAATTCTTCCATCCGACTCAGCCAACCTTGCGCTTCTCGGAGTGCCGATCTCGCGGCGTTATGCTCTTCTAAATTATATCCCACTCGCGCGATATATCGCTCCAAATCGGCAAGTTCGCGTGCCAATTCCGACTCGGTTTGTAAGCTCGCGAGTTGCTGTTTTCCGCTGTCAATCTGCTGTTCTAACTCCGGGCGCAACTCCTCAATTCGCTCTTTTTTTTTCCGCGCGTCTTGCAACTGTGCTTGCTTGATTTGCACCCAACGCAGGCGATCGACCGCACTCCGAGCTAAGGCACAATCTCGTTCGTTATAGTTGAGGTTTTGCAATTGCCGATCGACTTCTTCTAATTCTGATCGAACCGCTGCGCCATACTCTTGGCGTTCTAAAATTCCTTCCAGTTGCGATCGTTCGGCTGCCAATTGTTGCAGCGTTTCTCCCGAAGCATCCCGTGCTGTCAATTGCGCTTGCAGTTGTCCCCGCCGTTCTCGCAACACATCATATTCAGAAAGCTTCTGGCTGAGATCTTTATACTCTTGGCGCAACACTTGAATTTCCCGTTCTGACACCGCCAATTGTTCCTTGGTTACCCACAGTTGGTGCAAGATTTCCTGATGTTGGGTTTGGTGTTTTTGGGAAACCCGATCCCAGTGATGTTCGTCCAGGGGTCGATCGCACAACGGACAGGCAGCATCGGGCACTTGCAACATCTGAATTTTGCCCTCGATTTCGGCAAGTTGGGTTTCGTAAGCCTTCTGGTGTGCCCTCAACCGTTCGATAAAATTGCGCCGTTCCGTTCCTTTATCTTGAACCCGCTGGCGGTACACTTGCACCTTCTCCAATTCTGCGATGCGATCGCTAATTTCTGCTAAATTCTGCCGCAATCCATCGGTGCGTTCGTACTGTTGGCTGAGGGTGGCGTGTTGCTGTCGGACTTGTTCCAACCGCGCCACCAAGCGATCTCTCTCGCGATCGAGTTCGCCTTGCAGTTGTCCCCGTTGCTGGAGGAGTGGCGTCGCCTCCAGTTGCACCCGTTCCAAGGTTTGCGCCCGATCGATCGCCTCTTGCAACTGCGCCAACCCCGCCTCTACCTCCGCTTCCTGACTCAAAACCTCCGCCAAGTCTGCTTCCTGTTGTGACAGCGCCTCCAGTTGCGCTTGCAGTGCCGCCAGTTGGCGTTGGGACTCGCTTTCTTGGTGTGCTAATTGTTGCCGCACTTCGCTGCGTCGCTGTTGCGCGTCGCGATCGGCATTTTGTTTGCTCGACCATTCTTCTTCTCGGGTTTGCAACTCCTGAAATCGGGCGTATCCTTGCTGAATTTCTGCCTCTTGTTGCAGGAGTTGGGCAAGATTTTGCTCTTGACAGCTGGCGTTTTCTAATTCTTGCTGGTGGCGCTGGCGTTCTCGAGTTTGCGCCTGCATTTGTTGCCGATGCCAGTCCAATTGTTGCAGCCAAGCTTGGCGCTGATTTTGTTCGGTTTGCCGTTGTGCCAGTGCCGCGCGATCGACTTCTTGATATTGTTGCAATTGCGTCACCATCGCTTCGGCACTCTCCAGTTCGGCAGCGATGGTTTCCCCCGCTTGCAATTGCGCTTTGAGGGATGCGACGCTTTGCTCGAGAATTTGAAATTGTCCGTAGGCTTGTTTCGACAACTCTTTGGCGCGTTCTGAGATTTGGTCGTAGCGATCGAGTTTGAGCAAATCCGCCAAAATTTGCTTGCGTTCGGCGGGCGATCGCAGCGCGAATTCATCCGCCCCTCCTTGCCGCAAATACGCTGAATTAATAAATGTATCGTAATCCAGTTTCAAATAGTCTAAAAGCGTCTGCTGGGTGGCTCTCAATCCCTTTCCCGTGAGCGATCGAAATCCCGATGGCGTTTCGATTTGAAATTCTAGCGAACTCGACTGTCCACGTCGGCGGCGGCGAATCACCCGATAGACTTCCTCCTGCATTGCGAAGGTGAATTCTACCCGAACTTCCTGCTCTCCGGCATGAATCGTATCGTCTTCCGAAGCCGCCCGACTTTTACCCCAAATCGACCAAGCGATCGCTTCGAGGAGCGAAGATTTCCCCGCCCCATTTTCGCCGCAAATACAGGCAACGTGCAGTCCCCGAAAGTCCAGGGTTGCCGATCGATAGCTGAAGAAATTTTTAAGCTTGAGTTGGTGGGGAATCATATAGCTTTTATTGAATGCTGCTACAAATCCCGAGTAGGGGGAGCAAGGGGAGCGGGGGGAGCCGGGGGAGTAAAACCCTTCAATTTTTGTTTGAGTCTGCCCATCGACTTCCTGATTTTTGAAAAATATACCCTTGAAAGAGCAAGGGAAGAGGGTGTGTAGCCAACATTTGATAATTATTGTACGGGATGTTCGTTTTCACAATACCCAACTCATTTGGAAGATCGTACGACTTCGGCAAATTTCGATCGATTTCGAGGGTTCGATCTCCTGCGATAACCGCGATGGACAATTCTGCCAACTTCCCCAACGCAAATGGGGTAGGAAATTTATTTCCTACCCCACATTCGGTATTTTGAACTTCGTAGGTTGGGGAGCCATTGCGGTCTTGGGGTCTCCCCAGCGGGAAATGCGGTCTTGGGGTCTCCCCAAGTGGAGCAATTTCCCAAGACAAGTGGAGCAATTTCCCAAGACAAGTGGAGCAAATGGCGTTCGAGGCACAAGACCCAACGTTCGTCAGCTTTGTTGGGTAGAGCGCTCTTCGAGACCCAACCTACAATTTTAAGTGTCGCTCAAACTGCGATTTTTTCCATATCCGCACCCACTTCGCCGTAGCGATCGAGAATTTCGAGTTGTCGATCGAGTTCGGTAATCGCCAAAATATACTGCACCGATTCCCGAAGATTGCACAAGCTCAAACGGCGTCCGGTTTTGCGGGCAAATTTATCGGCTTCCACCAGCGTGACCAATCCGACGTTACCCACCGCGTTCACTTTCGACAAATCGATCGCCCAGTGACTGTGTTGAGTCTCGGCTAGTTTGGCAAGTTTGACCCGTAAGGCTGTTGCTGCTTTTAAACCCAAATCTCCTTGGGGTTGAATGACGATACTCATAGATGTGAGGGGTATAGATGCAATTGGGACTCTAGTAAAAGGTTAAGGATGGTAAGTTGAAGAGAATGGAAAAGGTGCGATATCTGACGAGCGAAGTCGGGGAATGTTCGGGGGACGATTGAAATCATGTCGGTGTCCCAGCCGTGAGTTGAGAGTCGGACGGGCGATCGCGAAGATGCTGATGGGTGAGACTTTCTTGATGTTAAAACTGCAACCCGACCGATACTGTCGAACTCGGGGGCGAATCGAAACCAAAAATCCGCATAAAGAAACCCCTATCTCGCACGCCGGTAAAACTGAAATGACTTGCACCCGAAAACTTTTCAATTCTCAGTACGGAATGACTACTGAGGGGTTTCGTGCGGTTAAATTGTTAGAACTCGTAATATCACTGAGACACTTGTTGCGAGAGATGCCAGCAATACTGAATGACACTCGTCACAGTTTGAACGATCTTTATACAAAGCGCTAGAAGGGTCTAGCTGACAGCGACAGAGCCATCGGAAAGGATTTGCTCCAACCGTTTGAGCGTTTCCATTTCCGTATCGTCAAAATCTCTAGACCAGAGGATCGAATCGATTTGCTGCTCTAGGACTGGGGTCACTTGGCGGGTTTTCAGGATTTCTTGAAGGATCTGAGCTAACTGCATGGTCTTCTGGGTGAAATATCTGAACTCTATTTTCACTATCGTGTAAATCTCGGAGATCGTCAGTGATATCCGTCCGAGGCAACAGTGACATTACGGAAGCGCGCTTGCGATCGAGAACACAAGGATATAGCGATCACGATCGCAAGGGGGGTGAAGATCCGTCCGACTTGGCATCCGTCGATTGATGGGGGTCGAACCGGGTTTCGTGATGGGACACCGCGAGAATCTGCTACCCTAAATTAGGATTAGGCTATCCAGATTGTGCGGTGGTCTGCCGCCGATCGCTTCGGCGTTGCGCTGAATCTCGTATCCCAAAAAGCTTGCCAGCGACTCTATCTCTACCCGAAGACCATGCCGTTGAACGCTCCGCATCAGCTAGAATTTCTCGAATATCTCTGCTGGGTTGTGGCGGCAGTGGGAACCCTCTGGGGCGCGCTGTCGGGTCAAATGCTTTATGCTGCCGTGCCACTCCTATTTGCATTCTTCTTGAATTGGCTCGGTCGTCGCCGTCAGGCATTATGGCTGCGCCGACAAACCCTAGGTGCGATCGCCCGCGTTCACGAGCAACTTTCCCAAGACATCCAAATTCTCAACCAACAAATCCAAGGCTTACCCGTTCAAGTGACTGCAAAGACCCATAACCGGCTGACGCTGGCAACTCCTCCTCTCCCAACCCCCTCTCAAGAACGCCTGTCCCAACTCGAAGATTTACAGCTGATCTATCAAGAAATCGTCCAACTTCAAGAACAGTACGCCAGCTTGCGAGACTCTTTAGTCAGCGTTATTGATTATCTGAATCAGTCACCGCTCCCCGATCGCGTGAATTCCCTCGAACAGGCGATCGCCCATCTCAACAATCGGATTTCGGGACTCCAGCACCAAGTGGAAGCCACTGTCGAGATACCTGCCTCCGATTCATCCACTCTTCCGTCCGGGGAAGAGGAAAAAGACGCCACGGCAACAACGACTCCGAGTTCGTTGCCCGTTCCCGATCGGCTGTCCGTGTTGATGACCCCAACTTTGCCCCCGCTACAAGAAACTCCCGCAGACAGCAGCGCGGTTTCTCCATCCGTATCGTTTACGGTGAGTTCCAAGGAAGAACGGGCAGCAGAAGGCGAAACGCCAACGGCTGAACCGGCTCCTCCAAAGTTAGATTTAAAATCAAAACCTAAGTCAGTTAGTCCAGTCGCGCCGTCCCCGCAATTGCCGATGTTGGTCGTGCCGCCCCCACCGCAGAATTGGCAGCGAGTCGCGACTCTCACGGGACATTCCGACTGGGTGAGCGATTTAGCGGTTGCCCCCGACGGTCAAACCCTGATGAGCGCCAGTTTTGACAAAACCCTGCAACTGTGGAATTTGGTCGATCGCCAGTCCGTTGCCGTTTTAGCCGAGCATACCAGCCCGGTGTGCGCGATCGCCGTCAGCCCCAAGGGAGACTTTTTCGCCAGCGGCAGTTGGGACAAAACCATTAAAATTTGGGATGCGACCAAGCGAGAGTCGCTCGCCACGCTTAGCGAAGAAACAACTCCTTCCGAAGGGTCGGTACGATCGCTCGCCATCAGCCCCGACGGTCAAATCCTGGCTAGCGGCTGGTTCGATCGCAAGGTGAAGTTGTGGAAGCTCAAAACCAATAAGCGCAAAACCTTAACCCCCACCTTTTTGGGCAGCTACGGCGGACATTTGGGGCGCGTAGACGCGATCGCTTTCAGTCCCGACAGTCATACCCTTGCCAGCGGTAGTGCCGACGGTTCGATCAAACTCTGGCAACTCAATACCACGGGCAAACCCCTCCAAGATTTGACCCATACGTTGACCGAAGGCGCCGATCCGATAACGGCACTAGCATTCAGTCCCGACGGAAAATGGCTGGCAAGCGGCAGCCGCGATCGCGCCCTCCAAATTTGGCATCTGAACAATGGCAAGCGATCGCGCCAACTCGACGGTCATCTCGGCGTCATCTCGGCGGTGGTTTTCCATCCCGAAGGACAACTTTTAGCTAGTGCCAGTGCCGATGGGACGGTGCGGCTGTGGCACGTCGAAAGCGGCGAGTGCATTGCCACCCTGACGGGAGAAACGGGGGCGCTGCTTTCTCTGGCGATGAGTCCGGACGGTCGCGCGTTGGTCTGCGGTCGATCGGATGGGGCGATCGAGTTATGGCAGTTGGCAAGTGTGATCGACGGTCAGGATAATTAGCGCGCTCGGAGATTGAAGGAGAAGACGATAGAGCCGCGTTAAAATGGGATCTCAAGCGAGCGACAACTCATTTGAGTCTTTACAATGAAAGTTTCTACGTTTCCGACAAATCTGTTCGACCTCACGAATTTTTGTAAGGGAATCGCGATCGCCTGGATTTTCCTCGTTCATTTAAAGGGCGGCTGGTTTGGATGGCAAGGCGTTCACGTTTTTATCGTTTTGAGCGGATTTGGCTTGGCTTATTCGTGTTTAAAAAGCGATCGAAGCGGCTCTTGGAAACCTTGGTTTTACAAGCGATTTCGCCGCATTTTACCCGTGTATTGGGTGGTGGTTCTCGCCTCGCTTCCCCTGGTTTTGTTATTTGATATCGGACCGCGACCGGGGGTCGAATCCGGACTGTTTAGAAAGTTTTTGGACTTCGTTCTCTTAACCAATGTTTTTGAAGAATTTCGAGGGGGGGGAACGGGAGCTTTTTGGTACGTTCCCTTTATTATCGGGGCGTACTTGTTCTTTCCCTTATTTTTTTATTTCTTAAAAAAATGCTCGAAGCTGAGAGATTATTTACTCTTTTTTGCAGCGATCGCGGCGATGGAAATTCTCTATCGATCTGTCGCAATTTACGTCTTCGACGGACAGCCGATCGGATATAGCGAAAAGTTTATCAAATGGATTCCCGATTCGGTATCGGCGCTCGATCGTAACCCAGATTGGCTTTTCGGTCTCTTTCAACGGCGCGCGCCATTTGGATTTATTCCCGCACGGATGACGGAATTTGTCTTGGGAATGCTGGCAGGCTTTGCTGCATTTTACCAGCCGAAAAAATTACAAGGCTGGCTGTTTTCTAAGTATGCTGGCTGGCTGGGTTTTGTCGCTTGGTTGGGAGCGCAACTTCTGCTATACGTGGGATTGTGGGGTTGGATTTTTGCCGATTTCGCGATCGCCTTCGGATTGATTATTTGGCTGTTGAATTTGGCTAATTTTTGTCGGCAGAGACTTTCACCCATTTTTGCAGCTTTCACTTGGATCGGGGTTTGGTCGTACTATATTTACTTAACTCACCAGCCATTTACGCGCATTTTTCCTCAATTTCAAGGGGTTTTATTGGCGGGTCGATCGTCGGTTTGGCTCGAACTGGTGGAAACGCTCGTTTTGTTGGCATTAACGTTAGCTTGCGTGGCGGTTTCCAGTTGGCTGGCGATGAAGTTCGATCGCTCCTCGTATCCCGAAAAAATGATGGCATGGCTTGCGGGAGGAAATCGAGAGTAAGGATTTGGATGTCACCGATTTCGATTTCCCTGAACCCCGAGATCGAGAGAAAAACTGGAAAAGTCCCTCTCACAGAAGGGGGATTTAAGGAGATCTCTTGAGGTTTCTGAATCCTGACAGCGTAAAGGCAAGATCGATGTTAGCAAAAGGGGCGATCGTCGCTCTCATTTTACAAGTATTCGGTGTCGTCGCCAGCTATGGCGCGCAAATTGTCTTAGCTCGCTGGATGGGAACGACAGAATACGGCATTTATGAATACGTTTTTGCCTGTGCGTTACTGTTAGCCATTCTCTCCGCATTGGGTTTGCCAGGGGCGGTTTTGCGTTTAATTCCAGAATATCAAGTCAAGCAAGAAACATCCAAGTTACGAGGGTTATTGCGGGGAAGTTTGCCGATCGTTTTTGGTATGGGATTGGCGATCGCCGCGATCGGTTCTTTCCTCCTTCTTGAGTTAGACTTCGCCCGAAATTGGACTTATTCTCAACCGCTACTAGTCGGACTTTGGCTGGTTCCTTTCTTAAGCGCGATCGACCTACAATCGGAAATGGCAAGGACGGTACAACGCATCTTTCTGGCACGGGCACCGTTGCGCGTAATTTTCCCGATCGGTCTCGTTTTAATTGCCTTTTTTGCCCGTCACAATCGCGTGACGTTAAATAGTTTTACGGTACTGGGCGCATCGATTATGGCTCTAGCTGCTATCGCTTTCTTTCAATTCTGGCAACTCGATCGCATTTTTCAACCCAAAATTAAAACAGTTCAACCAATTTATAATTTGAAAGACTGGTTTGCCGTAGCACTGCCCTTATTGCTAGGAAATAGCTTCTTTATTATTTTAAACCAAACCGATGTTTTAATGTTGGGAATTTGGGGCAGTCCGGCAGGAGTGGGAATTTATAGTGCGGCGGCGAGAACTGCCCTGTGGGTGAGCTTTGTATTGCAAGCCGTGAATACCGTGGTTGCCCCCATGTTTTCCACACTCTACGCTCGAGGCGATCGCTCTGCCTTACAAGCACTGGTTTCAAAAACTGCTCGATGGATGTTATTCCCCACGATTTTGGGTGCGGGTTTTGTCATTGTATATTCCGAGGCAATTTTAAGTTTATTCGGATCGGAATTTGTTGCCGCACAGGGGCAAGCGATCGTCCTCGTTGGCGGGCAATGTATTAATGCGCTCTCGGGTTCGGTGGGCTATCTTTTAGCCATGACGGGATATCAAACCCAATCCTCTAAAGTTTTGGGCTACAGCGCCTTAACCAATATCGTTTTAAATTCGATTTTGATCCCTCAATTTGGCGGATTGGGTGCGGCGAT
>DVED01000106.1 GCA_015295945.1 Oscillatoriales cyanobacterium M59_W2019_021
CAATCCCACAAACCTTTTTGACCCACGATTTAGTTCCCATTTAGGACTCTTTAATAATCTCATAAATTGAACTCTATAGCAATTAATCGAGGTGCCCTTATTACTGATTACTTATTACTCGATCGTGAATGCTCCATCTCAGAATTTATAATTTTTGAAAAGCAGAGAGGACAGCCACGGAGGGAAATAAATCCGCTGCTCGACGGGCGGAATAATCGGTAATGGCTTCGAGAGCCACATTCCACAATCGATCGGGTTTCACGTCTTCTTTGACTAAATCCCAAAGGCGATGAACTTCATCGGTGTGCAGGCGATCGTCTTCAGTTAGTGCCAATAAGAGTTGGTTGCGGAGAAATTGTCCTTCATCCGAAAGCAAGAATTGTATGCCTAACTGTGCCGTTGGTAATAGATCGAAATTCTCGTCGGAACGGGCGATCGCAATTAAATTTTCCAATCGCTCCCACTGGAATTTGCCATCTTTAAACAGCACTTCCAACAAGCGGCGGCGCAGTTGGGGCGATTCTCCCGTCAGCAAGCGTCGTGCAATATACGGGTAGCCGATATCGACAATTTTAAAGTTGGGATCGAGGCTGAGTGCCAAGCCTTCTTGAGTGACGACCGATCGAATAATTAACGCGAATTTAACCGGAACCCGGAAGGGATATTCGTACATCAACTCCGAAAAGCGATCGGTCACGGTTTTGAAATTGAAATCCCGCACGCTTTGACCCATGATATCTCCCAACACATCTTCCAATGCTGGGACGATCGGGGTAATATCCGTACCGGGGGCTAAAAATCCCAGCTTGATAAAATCTTGGGCTAAGTCGAGGTAATCTTTATTAATTAAATGAACCAGGGCATCGACCAGGGTTTCTTTGGTCGATTCTTCAAGCTGATCCATCATTCCAAAATCGATATACGCCATCTGACCTTGTGGCGTGGCAAACAAGTTGCCAGGATGGGGATCGGCATGGAAAAAGCCATGTTCCAAAAGCTGTTGCAATCCCGTCGTCACCCCAACTTCGATAATGGTTTGCGGATTGATACCCGCATCGGCTAAGTATTGCGTTCCCGTTAGTTTGTAACCGTTAATCCATTCCAGGGTTAACACTTTAGCACTGCAATAGCGCCAGTAAATTTGCGGCACTTTCACTTGAGGATTATTGCTGAAATTCGCTGCAAATTTTTCGGCATTTCGCCCTTCGTTGAGATAGTCGATTTCTTCAAACAGCTTGCAGCCAAACTCATCGACGATTAAATCTAAATCGTGTCCCAAATTCAGGGGTAAAAAGCGACCGAAATTGACAGCCGCCCAGCGAATCAGGTACAAATCGAGGGTAAGAATGGGCTTGAGGTTGGGGCGCTGCACTTTGACGGCAACTTCTTCGCCACTGTGGAGGCGCGCGCGATAGACTTGTGCCAAACTCGCGGCTGCCACGGGTGCGGGGGAGATTTCCCGATACATTTCGTCGGGCGATCGATCGAGTTCGCTTTCGATTAAGCGCATTGCCAGTTCGTTATCGTACGGCGGCAGTCGATCTTGCAGCTTGACGAGTTCTTCGAGGAAGTCTTTGCGGATCAGATCCGGACGAGTGGAGAGCGCTTGACCGACTTTGATAAAGGTCGGACCGAGTTTGGTGAGCAGTTCCCGCAGTTGAGCCGCGCGTTTGAGTTTGTTCTGCTCGGCTCGATCGATCCACTCATCCCACGCGAAGCCGAGCAGAAACCCGATCGTGAACCAGAGAATGGAGATCGTTCGCCAGATGGCTTTCCAGGGACGGCGTTGGTAATAACGGGCGATCTCTTCGGGATCGTAACGCTTCAGGCGATCGAGGGGATGGGGATTCACGCTCTTTGTATTCCTCTATGCTTACTGAGTAATAAACTGAAGACAGCAACCATCTATAGGGTACTAAGTTCAATTGCTTAGTGTGACGCCTTCTTAATCAAAGTATACAAAAATACAGAAAGATTGGGGCTTGTTATCGGTTATGGGGGGAATTTCACATCACCACCGCACGCCTTCGACAATCTCCTCCGGAAACTGATTCATATTTTTGCGCTTGACTGTCGTATAACATAAAATACATTTTTTTTTGTAAAATACATAAAAATACATATTTTTCATAAATTGGTGTAGGATAGAGGGTAGGAAGAAAGGTCATATGGCAACCCAAAAATCGAGAACCACCGTTAGTTTTGACCCGGAAGACTACGACCAATTGCAACAGTGGGCGGATGAGGAATTCCGATCGGTTCCCCAGTTAATTCACGCGATCGTCAAAAAAGCTTTAATCGATCGCCACTCCCCCGACTCGGATTCGACACAGCCAGCCGAACCCAAATCGTGAGGTGAAACACTCCCCAGACCCCTGAATCCTTCGAGAATTCGGGGGTTTTGAAGCGGGTAGAGCGTGATCGGCAAAATTTTTGGGAGGGCGATCGAATTGTCGTAACGGCAAGTTTAGCCAGACGTTTTAGCTATGACCCAGATCTGACGATAAAACCCGCCCCTACAGGATCTGGAATTTTGAAGTGCGTAACTTTTATATACTCGATCGGGATTTCACTCCCGGATGCCTCCAAAACCCCCAACTGTTCCCAGAAGTTAGAGGTTTGAACGAATTGTTGCAGTTAGACTCGATCGATTGCCTTCGATTTCCCCCGCCACAGATGAACGGCATCTGGGTTGATGACAGCAAGGACTTGTTGCCACTTATCGAGCAAGTAGTCATCTTCGACGAACTCGTGTTGCTCGTCTTTGAGGACTGCCAGGACGTGAACTCCTGACGGGTAGGCAATATGACGGATTTGGGGGGTGTATCCTAATCGATCGATCGCAGCCAGTGCTTCATCTGTCGATCCAGCCGTTGTCAGATCGACAGCCAGAACGACTTGACCGGGTTTGACCCCTGGCTTGACGCATTCCAGTACAGCCATCACTCTTTCTCCTTATAATTACAGCGGTACACTTGCGGTCGTTTCTCGACTTTGCTAGGCTCTGTCCCAGACTCCAGTTCCACCCCATATCGATCAGCCCGCTTCTGGCATTCTTTCTAGGCTTCGGTGGGACTATCAGCAAGGATCGGTTCGTCCCACTGTTCGGGATCTCGAATCATAATGTAATTGCTCCTTATGTTGGATTACACAACATGGGAGAAGTCGTCTTGGTGTAGTGCTGGTATCACTGCATCAAGACGCATCTCGTTTGTATTGAGTATAGTTTATCGGGACTTCACGTCGGGATGCCTCCAAAATCCCCAACTGTCCCCAGGAGTCGGGGGGTTGAGCCAGATAGAGCCTCATCGGCAAAAATTTTTTTGGGGAGGGTGATATAAACTGGAGCCAGAGCGGGTAAGTTAGACTCAGGAGTTGAAAATCATAGTATCTTTGAACTTGTTAGGAGAAGGCACGCGAATGAAGACTGAATTTAAGACCAAGTTTCTGCAACACCTGAACCAGAAGAAGAAAGACGGCGGTTTCACCCTGATCGAACTGCTGGTTGTAATCATCATTATCGGCATTCTAGCGGCGATCGCGTTGCCTTCGTTCCTCAACCAAGCAGCCAAGGCAAAGCAAGCTGAAGGTAAAAACAACGTAGGTGCTGTCAACCGCGCGCAGCAAGCGTATCGATTGGATAATCCTGCATATGCAAAAACGTTTAAAGATCTGGAAATTGGGATTCCGGAGAAAGGAAATAACTACAAATTTGAAATTCCAGACGCTACTACCGACGAAGCTGTAGTGACGGCAACACCCTTCGACACGGCTTCTCTGCGGGCTTTTGCTGGTAAAGTTCAAATTAAAGACGGTCAATCTTTGGCAGCGGCTTGCCAAACTCCAGATCCATCCGGTACTCCCCCTACGATTGGTCAGGTAACTGGCGATCAAGAGAAAGATTGTAACGGTCCAGACAAAGTTATGAAGTAACATTCTTCCTGGACTTAGACATCTCCACAAATTAGAACTGTATTTTAGCTTTGTAAACAATTAACCCAGTTTTCGTGGGATGTCATCCGATCATTTTCTTCAAAAACGAGCAAATTAGCATTTGCTCGTTTTATTACTTTGAGAATTGTTTTAAACAGGAATTTTATACCATTTTCCTAAAATAGTGAGCGACTTGGATCGCGCCCTCATCCATTCGCCTTTTCTGCCAGCATCGCGAGAAGGGGAGATGCTGCATCAAACTCTCTCTCAATAACTAATATTCTAAATTCCTGAGAGAAATAGAGCCTCAAGAATAAAATCTCACCCCGTCAAAGGGCGAACGATATCCTGACTGGTTTTTTCTAGAATTTGACTAACTTCCGAAATTAGCTATATATCTCGCCAGGGGTTGAAACCCCTGGCTAATAGCTTAAGTCTTTTAAAAAGGACTGGGGAGTGTTTCCAAGTCCTTAGAGAGCCGCACTCTTCGCTATAGCCGGCACTATGCCTAGCCTTTGGACTAAGGTTTGACATCTACGAGCATCCCGCTTTGTGTGTCTTTGTGACTTAAATCATAACGACAACGAACGATTCCAGAATTCGATCGCCCCAAGCAAAACCGGGCAAAACGCGAAATATTGACACTCTCACCGCTACATTGCGAAGCAATTAGCGGTAGATTCTTGCTTCTCAGAAACACGCTTTTTGGTAATTGTACCAACGAGTCTTACTGTTTCTCCACAAGCTTGAATTTCTGCGTGTCCCGCAGTATTTGTTGACAATATCCTTATCCCTTCTGTCCTTAAGTTCCGTGAAGCATTTTCATCCCTATCATGGGTTGTTTGACAACTGGGACAAACCCAATCACGGATACTTAAATTCAGAAAATCATTCTTATGACCGCAGCATGAACAAAGCTTTGTACTGGGAAAGAATCTGTCAACTTGAATAAATTTACCTCCAACTCTTTCTAGTTTGTAGCTGGTGAAATTAAGCAGCATACCCAAGCCAGCATCATGTATTGACTTAGCTAATCTAGTACGTGCTAGCCCTTTAACACAAATGTTTTCAGCTACTATGACTTGGTTGTCTTCAACTAACTTTCGTGAGAGTTTATGGAGAAAATCTTGTCTTGTGTTTGATATTTTTTCGTGAACCTTGGCAACTACTTTAACTGCCTTACGCCGATTGTTAGACCCCTTGGTTTTACGAGATAAAGCTTTTTGTCTAATTCTTAGCCGTTTGGCGTATTTTCTGGTAGGTCTAATTGGATCGACTTTATAGCAGTTTTCACCGTCAAAGACAGTTACTAAACTGTTTAGTCCAAGGTCAATTCCTGATATCTTACTTTGCTGGGTTGTGGTTAATTCGTCAGTCTCGAACAGTATTGCTGCAAAATACTTATCTGTACTCGTTTTAGAAACAGTTACAGATTTAAGTTTGCCATTGACACTCTTGGACAGATGTGCCTTAACCAACCCAAGTTTAGGAAGCTTTAAACTACCTCCCTTAATTGAACAGCTTTCAGGAAAGCGGATTGACTGCTTTGAGTGCTTGCTTTTGAACTTAGGGAATCCAGTACGTTTTGCAAAGAAGTTTTTAAACGCAGATTCTAAATTCTTGAGCGATTGTTGTAGAACGGCAGCAGTTGGTTCTTGTAGTCATTCATAATCAGACAGTTTCTTCAACTGGGTTAAGTCTTTAGCCATCTGACAGTAAGTCATTCCTTTCCTCGTCTCTTGATATTGGGTATTAGTTTTGTTGAGGTAGAAATTCCAGACAAAGCGAGAACAACCGAAGCTTTTGGCTAAGGATATTTCTTGCCATTTATTTGGATAAATTCTGACCTTCAATACATCTAACATCAATATTGCTTTCTTGAAACTTAGTGGTAATATACTATTTAACGCTATGTCTTGTCAATCCATGTATAATCGCAGTTTCAGATCTGTTTACAGACTTAACGCCCATATTGTTTTAGTCGTCAAGTACCCCAGGAAAGCTATTAATGCAGAAATACTAAACAGGCTAAAAGAAATAATCACGGATCCCCATACCCTCAAAAAGTGGGACTGTGAGTTGTTGGAGTTCAACGGTGAAGCAGATCGTGTACACTTATTGATTGACTACAAGCCTGATAAACCCCTCTCAACACTCATTGGAAATATCAAAACAGTGAGCAGTAGGTTAATTCGCAAAGAGTTCCCCTGGCTAGCCAAAAAATACTTCTACAACAAGCCTTATTTTTGGACTGGTGCGGATTTTGTGGCTAGCTGTGGGGGCGTTACGGTTGAGCAATTAAAAAATTATGTCGAGAACCAGGAACAACCAAAACAATGATTCTCTGCGCTCAGTTTTATACTGGTCGCAATTCATCTTCCGTCAAGTCTTCGACTGTAACGGGAATCCTCTTGCTCCATCAAGATAGACGAACCATCTCATCCCCAAAGCCAGTGCTACCCCTACACGACGACAATCCCACCCGCACCACGCCTTACGTGGTCTACGGCTTAGTGGGCGCGAATATTTTCATCTTCTTGTTTGAAATGACGCTCAACCAACCCCAACTGCGCCAGTTTTTTCACCTGTGGGCAATGGTTCCGCAAGAGTTGACCGCCAGTTTGCAAGAGACTGCGGGAGCCGGGGAATGGCTGACGTTGATTACCTCCCAGTTCCTCCATGGCGGGATTCTGCACGTTGCCGGGAATATGCTGTTCTTATGGGTGTTCGGCAATAACGTGGAAGATTGCCTGGGTCACGTCAAGTTTTTGGGATTTTACTTAGCATGCGGAATTGTTGCTGCTTTAAGTCAGTGGTTTTTCTCGATGAATTCGCCCGTGCCTCTGGTGGGCGCTAGCGGGGCGATCGCTGGAGTCTTGGGCGCTTACATCCTCCGCTTTCCCCGCGCCGAAGTCGTGACTCTCGTTCCTTTGGGATTTTTTATCACGACCGTCCGCCTTCCTGCTTACTTTTTTTTGGGAATTTGGTTTCTCCAACAAGCTTTTTTCAGCTTTGTCAGCTTGCAAAAGACCGAGATGGTGGCGTCCGGAGGCGTAGCTTACTTGGCTCATGCTGGGGGCTTTTTGGTGGGAATGCTGTTGGCGCCATTGTTAGGATTGTTTGAGGATTAAGTAATAAGTAATAAGTAATAAGTAATAGGTGGTTGTTTGGGGTTGGTCAATTATCCATTACCTCATCCGGCGCCAGTTGTAGCGATTCCACTGGTAAATCCCTTGAATTTCGTATTCCGTACCGTTCTCGAAGCGAATCAAACAGTTGGTATATTTAGTATCGTCGGCTTCGGCTTCGTAAATGCCGATAACGGTGCAAGCAATCCACTCCTGACTGGACGGTTCGTCATTTTGCACCCACTCCCAAAGGCGATTTGAGACTTCCAAGTGATCGCCCACTTCGATCCCCAAAATCCCCTCTTCTAACATATCCTCGTAAGCTTCGAGGTGGAACGGTTGCACCCGATTCAGCCAAGCAGTACCATAGCGATCGCGCACGAACTGCACCGCACCGGAATCGCGACCTTGCAACCAGTCTTCGAGTAAGGTCACTTTCCAAGACCGATTTTGGCGCTCTTGGTCTTTGACAAATTCTAGAAATGATCGAAGTTCCTCCGGAGTCAGTTCGTCTAACGGATTGGGATCGTCAGCAGGCGGCGTGTTGTCCGCTCGGATCGCTGCCAACAGAATTTGTTGTTGTCGCTCGTCGAGCGGACAACCTCGATCGCGACATCGATCGAATGCAGCTTTGAGAACGGTTTCAATTTCCTCTGGAGTCATGGCTCGAGGCTCGCGGGATAACAGCTCGTCCGATTCGCGGTAAGCTTTTGATTAGCGCACTACCGCGATCCGTTCCCTTTTTGCTATTGCGAGAATGTTATCATGACTACACTTCGAGCGTTTCAAACCTTCTGTATTTCTTGCA
The DNA here is from genome assembly GCA_015295945.1 of Oscillatoriales cyanobacterium M59_W2019_021. Lineage (GTDB taxonomy): Bacteria > Cyanobacteriota > Cyanobacteriia > Cyanobacteriales > Geitlerinemataceae > DVED01. The sequence goes on from DVED01000106.1 coordinate 7,870, forward strand.
TTGTGGGACTTTGGCTGTGTTGGTTCGCACCCGAAGCGATCGCCCTAGTTCCCGTCGAATTACACGATATATCTTATCGGGAGTGTCCGGCGGAACTGGCTGAGGGAGCAGTGGTTAGCGGTTCGATGCAAGCGGCGAACTGTTTCATCGTCACGGGAAAAGCAGAAAACAAGTCGGGAAAAACCGTCGTCAATGCGGATATTTTCGGACGCATCTACGACGCCAACCACAACAACGTCATGCCGAATCGCAATCGCGTTGGTTCGATCGATGAAGTCCCCCCCGGTACGAGCGAATTCCAAATTCAAATTTCCGTGGCTGCCAACCAACCGTTACCCTTGCAATTCGAGCAGTTTAAAGCGGCGGGATTTACGGGCAAAGTACGCCGCTAGTTGGAGAAACTGCCAGTGTCCTATACAAAGCCGAAGACTGTAGCTAGCTACAGTCTTCGTGGATGGCGAAATTTGCCGATCAGTCGATCGGGGTTGTCCGAGGATGATTCGCAATCCCTCGATCGCTGTAGTCAGTACAACTCGCTAGTATCCGCCGTACGCCATCGCCGGGAGAGCCGAAGAAACTAGCTCCTGGACGATTTGCAGGACGATAATCGCCAGAATCGCAGAGAAGTCGATGCCGCCCAGGGGAGGAATCACAGAGCGAAAAAGATTCAGATAGGGGTCAGTAATTTGACTGAGAGCGGCAAAGGGTTGAGCAAACCAGTCCACATTGGGAAACCAACTCAACAGAATCCGAATGAAGATCAGAATTGAATAAATTGAAAGAAACGTGGCAAGCGTTTGAATCAGTAGCGCAGATGGAGAACTCATAGATTATTTCGGATCGGGTTGTGGGTTACAAAATCTAGACAACGCGAGCTAAACTCTTTCTAGTTTAATCGATGGGAGGGCGATCGCGCGTAGCGAACCCCTCAAATGCAAAGGGGAGAAAGATGGGAGTTTTTCAGTTGTCTTCCGGAAGGGGTAGGGGGCGATCGATCTCTGCGGCAGAACCGTTAACATTGTGGAGTTGGTGGCGCACGTCGTCAATGGCGGAATTCAGTTGGGCGATTTTCGCCTCTAAAATTTGACGGGCGGCTTCGATATCCTCTTCGCTTTGTAAGGTTTGAGGGTTTAACTCGCCGCGATTCGCTCGATCCCGCAGCCGTCTCGTCTCGTCGGAGGTGGCAGACTTCGCCAAACGAGAGGTCAGCGTTGCACCCAGAATGCCGCCCACCAGACCCCCGAATAAAGCGCCTGCTAAAAATCCACCAGCAAAACCATCTCGATCGCTCATCGTTCCATTCTCGTACTTCAAACTGCAACTATCAGTTTACCGCTTACGTTGGTTATTGGTTATGGGTTAGGGGCGATTTGGGGTTTGGAGTCGATCGATGAGAGCATTGTCTCTCCAACTTTTCCCCGAGATCGCATTGAACGGGTAGATTTAACAGTACAGCAATTCGTATAGCGAGTGCCTTCTCGATTTGTTTCGGGTTAGTTTTTGCTCGTCCCTGAGATCGCCACTACTTAGTTCCCGACTTTGCCCGAGCTTTCCAAATTACCGCCGCCGAGATTTTTGACTATCTGAGCGAGTAAGCATTTCTGTTATCTTGTACTAGACAGTCAAAAACTTGAGGCGAACCCATGAATGAGATAAACTGGAATATTCGGTGGAGTCAACTCTCTCCAGAAATAAAGTCTAGGATTCAAACCTACTGCCAAAAATGGAGAGCTATTTTCTCTAGATTGATCGACCCAGATCGAGCGATCGCTACGGTTTCTCAGCTTTATCAGCGTGCAGGTTATTCTCCTCCTAAAGTATTGTTTGTAGATAGTCCTTTGGCAGTAGAGATTGCCCCGAATGCTCTACGTTACTTATCGTCTGCTTGCTTGACTCCGGTTGGACAAGAAATTTTCGAGTTATCTGGTCAGCTTGATCGTCAGCTTTTTGAACAACTTCAGAGTCAATTTGAGGATGAGTACGAGCCGATATATTTTATATGTGCTGCGAGTACCTCCCAACTTAAGATCCGTAAAAGAAGCTGCTACTTGGAGCAATTGGGGCATTGTTCCGGAATCATTTGGCGTTAAGGAGTTGCTATGAGGTTTAACAAAGAACTGAAGCAACAACTCGATCGAATTTGATATCTGAAGATTTGAGAAATTGAGAGCGTATAGCAGCCACTATACTGAACCCGATCGCCTCCTCAACCATCCAAATACTTCATCAACTGAAAGATTTAGATTTATTCCTGCAAGTATAGGTAACTCATCCGTTCCGGTTAACAAATCTGGCAATCGATCGGGTTGAAAAACCAAGATCGATCGCTCGTCTGCATCCAACAGCCATCCCAATCGGCTACCATGTCGGAGGCAATGCAAAATATTTCCCGTTACGCGGGTTTGGCTTTGGTTGGGAGAGAGAACTTCAATGACCCAATCGGGAGCAAATTCAATTCCGGTACTGGCAATTTCGCCGAACTCGTCGATCGGTAGACGATCGCTCTCAATCACTGCCACATCGGGAACGACGGAACGGTTGCCAAACGTACAGCGCAGTTCGGGAAAGGCTTCGTAAGAACTGCCAACAGAATCGATCGCCCCAACTAATCGTTTTTGCAACGTGCTATGTTTGCCACCACCCATCGGTTTACGAACTTTCTCGCCATTGAGATATTCCCAAGCTGGCGACTCTTCGAGATCCTGACATTCTAAGAATGCCTGTAACGTCATCGTTTTAGCATCTGCAATTACCATATCTCGAAATATTTTTCCCGACAAACCCCAAACCCCTCTTTTAAGATTTCGGTTTAAATGTAGATGCAACGTACAATTCTTTCAACTGCTTAGCATCCACTCCTGCCGGAGCATCCGTCAACAAGCAGCGAGCTTGTTGCGTCTTCGGAAAGGCAATGACATCCCGAATGGATTCCTCTCCAGCTAACAGCATCACCAACCTATCTAAGCCATAGGCAATACCACCGTGGGGAGGGGTTCCATATTCAAAGGCATCCAATAAAAAGCCAAATTTATTGTTGGCTTCCTCTTCGGATAAACCGATCGCCTCAAACACTTTCGCCTGAATATCGCGCTGGTAAATCCGCAAGCTGCCGCCGCCGACTTCGTACCCGTTGTAAATAATATCGTACGCTTGGGCGCGAGCGGTTTTCAAGTCACCTAAATCTTCCGGATAGGGTGCGGTAAAGGGGTGATGTAAGGCTTCCAAACGCTTCTCGTCAGCGTTCCATTCAAACATGGGAAACTCGAGAATCCAGAGCAAATTAATTTTGCTGTCGTCGATGAGATTTAACTGACGACCGATGACTTGACGCAGGCGATCGAGGGTTTTATTCACCGTTTCGGCATCCCCCGCACCAAATAACAGCAAGTGACCGGGTTTTGCTCCCGTTCGCTCTAATAATTCTTGCTTTTGTTCCGGACTTAAGTTATCTTTAATCGCGCCGATCGTGTCGATTTCGCCACCTTCTTTGACTCGGATATACGCCAATCCCTTCGCCCCTGCGGTTGCGGCTTCATTGAATAAATCGCCGCCGGGTTTAATGCGAACGTTGGAAATCGTTGAATCTGCACCGGGAATGGGCAGAATTTTGACGATTCCTCCAGCTTTTACCGCACCGGAAAACACCTTAAATCCGGAATCTTTCATCAAATCGGAAACATCTACCAATTCCAACCCGAAGCGGGTATCCGGGCGATCGGTCCCGTAGCGATCCATGGCTTCGGCGTAAGTCATGCGGGGGAATGGCGTCGTCAATTCGATGCCTTTCACCGCTTTAAAAATATGACAAATTAACGCTTCATTCAGCGCCAGAATTTGCTCTAGCGTCATGAAGCTCATTTCCATATCCAACTGGGTAAATTCCGGTTGGCGATCGGCGCGGTTGTCTTCATCGCGGAAACACCGGGCGATTTGATAGTAACGATCGCACCCGGAAACCATCAATAATTGCTTGAATAATTGCGGCGACTGCGGCAGGGCAAACCATTCCCCCGGATTGACCCGAGAGGGAACCAAATAATCCCGCGCCCCTTCCGGCGTCGATCGCGTGAGAATCGGTGTTTCCACTTCCATAAAGTTCTCGTTGTCTTCCAAGAAACGCCGCATGGCTTTGACAACTTCGTGGCGCAACGTGAGGTTTTTCGCCATGCGATCGCGCCGCAAATCTAGATAGCGATACTTGAGGCGCAACTCTTCCCTCACCGATTCCGTTTCGGCGGTAGAAACTTGGAAGGGGAGTTGTTTTTCCACCTTATTTAAGAGTTCGATCGCCTCGGCGTAAATTTCAATTTCGCCCGTGGGAAGTTTCGGATTGAGGGAGTCATCCGGACGCTGAAACACGCGACCCGTCACCCGAACGACATACTCATTGCGCAGCGATTCCGCCTGGGGATACGCCTCGGGAGTCCGCACCGGATCGCCGACAATTTGCACCACCCCCGTGCGATCGCGCACGTCCACAAAAATCACGCCCCCATGATCGCGGCGCCGATCGACCCAGCCGCAAACGGTGACTGTCTCTCCAATGTGTTCGCTTCGGAGTTGTCCGCAATAATGGGTTCGCATGGTTGGAAAACGAAGGGTAATCTCTAATTGCAACGGTTAAGCCTAATTATTATAGTTTGGGGTTGGTCATTTGTCGTTTGTCGATTTTGGGGTTGGGGGTTGGGGGTTTGGGGTTGGGAATCGGGAATCGGTAATCGGTAATTGGTAAACATCTGCTCCCCCTGCCTCCCCTGCTCAAGAAAGCTTCCCCTGCTCTCTTTGCACGGGTCACGGGTCGCGGGTCACTGTCCGACTAGCTGCGCACAGCATCAAAATCGCCAACAAGCCGTAACCTAGCGCCCAGGAACTGCCCGTTCCCCAGCCGAAGTGGAGGACGGTGTCGGCAGGAGTCCACTGGTAAGCGTGCATCAGTCCCACCCAGGATAGCAACGCCGCCGCCAGAGACCATAGTGCCGCTTGCAGAAATTGCCGTTCGATGATGCAAACCGTCAGGGCAGCTAAAATCGTGGCGGAGAAAATGAACCCCTGTTCTAAGGCAAACGCGCCATCAATATAAGTATCGCTAAGTTTGAACTTTGCCACCAATTCCGGCGTGAGGGGATTTTCCGGGGTTCCCAATCCGGCGACGCGCAGGGCAGTTTTCGCCATCAGCGCCCCCCAAGCGGCGATCGCCGGCATCAATCCTACCACGACTGCTGGGGCGTGATGGCGCGGGGTTGCCTCGAAACTCTGGGCGACGATGACAATGCCGATCCACAAAACGATCGCCATTCCCGCCTCGACGGGAACGAAATAAGTCAGAATGCCCACCATCCCCGTCAGACAGAAGATGCCCATGACGATGCCGTTGAGGATGGAATACCCCACTCGCGCCCCCATCGCCTTCCAGCCCGGATGTCCGATATAAATGGTGGTAGGGAAACAGGAACCGCACAGGGCAGCCGCGATCGTGCCGATGCCGTTTGCCGCCAAACAGGGGGCAGCCGGATAGGTATCTCCCGCCGCTTCCGCACTTTCCAAGTTTTGCAAACTGCCGATTAAGTTAAATAACCCCATCGGTAAAATGACGCTGACATACTCTGCCAAGATCGATCGCCCTTGCCACAAGTCCCCCAACCCAAAACCGGGAAGATAGAATCCCAACGGCTGCAATGCGGCTCCAAATTGGGCGCTATCCCACACCATCAACCCGCCAAAGGGCAACCACGCCAACGCCATCCCCAACAACACCGCCAACAATCCGCCGGGAATGCCGAATTTCACCTTGCCGAAGTAAGTGAGGAGGATGACGCCGAGGGGAACCAAACCGACGACGGGATTGGCGAAGGTGCGGAAGAGAAAGGCGATCGCGATAAACGTCAGGGCAATGCCACCCAACGTGGCGAGTAAGGCAGCACGAGGGGCGAGACGGCGCAAGCGATCGCCCACCCACGCCCCGCCAAATTCGATAAATCCCGACCCCAAACACGCCACCAATCCCGCCTGCCAGGACAGTTCCGCTGCCGCCTCCGGGGTCATGCCTCGGGCAATTGCCGCCAGCTTCACGGGCAACATTACTAAAAAAACGTAGGCAAACAAGCTGACGGTATTGATGCCGTAAGGCAAGGCGGTAATATCGTCGCGTCCCTCCCGTTTGCCTTGCTGGTACGCCAGCCAACTGTAGTAAACGTTGCCGACAATCAAACTCAGGGCAACTCCTGGCAAAATGCGCCCGTAAATCAAACTATCCGGAAATTCCAGAACGACGCGGCACAAGTTGACGATCAGCAGAATTTGGATGAAATTATCGAGGGCGAGTCCGAAAAAGCCGTCGAGATCTTGGCGAACGAACCACCGGGGAGATGCGGGAGTTTGCATGGGATATTCGCGAGGGGATGATGACGGTTACAGCCCGATTTTACCTCTATCTCGGTTCGATCCCTTTGCGGGTTATGTTTCATTCAGGTAGCAGAGGCGATCGCGGCTTGAGGCGAGTCGATCGAGAAAGCCAGACATTTAGTATTGTGTATTGGTAAGATATTTCCTAATCTTCAAGTTTATACCCATAGTCTTGAAACACCATTGGCGATAATGTTCTAGTCGATCCATTTCAATATCTCCATTATGAATTTTATCCTTGGCTACCATCGATCGCTCTCCCAAGCCAATGCTATAATTATAGCCAATTTTAGATTCAAAAATTGTGTATACTCTTTTATATACAAAACAGGTTGCTAGTAGATGACGTGGAACCCGCTTAACGAAAAAAGAGAATGGCATTGTGCTGCCGATGAAGAATCGTATCTTGACATGGAAGCAAGATTTAAAAAAGAAGGATTAAAACTTAACTTAGTTGAGACTCCACCAACAGACGACCCGGTTTTGAAGGTTGTCTGTGTTTTTGATGGCGAAGATGCCAACCCAAACGCCGATCGCTTTAAGTCTTATCAAGATTTAGATTAGATGAGGACTCGATATTATGAGCTATTTAGTATTTTTTGAAAACATCGCAGGCAAAGGTTATTTACACCCAGAACAGGATAAAGTTGAATATCTCAGCCATCCACCAGAACTGGGCGATCGCATTTCTCTGGGAACTTACCGATTGTGGACAATTGTGGGGATCGATCGCTACGAAAACCCCGAAAACTCTGAAGATAGTCTCTATCTAGCCCACTGTACAGTTGACCCCCAACAAATTGAATCCGTGGATCGATCGACTTGGTTTAAAGTTCGAGCGTATCAAAATCGAGATCCCAACTTGCAACTATTTTTCGGCGAAGGAATTTTGCGGTATCTCAACAAAAATCTCATCGGAAAAAAACCGGAAACGGGCTATCTTTTACCGCAATACAATGTGAAGGAACACACCGTTACGTCTAAACCGTGGGGAATTGATTCCGTAACGTCTTACTTCCCAAGTCCCGATATCGCTCGCCCTTGCTATAATGCCGTTCATGTGTGTCAGTGCGTCTACGTTCCCGAAGTGGCGACATCCCAAAAAGGCGATCGATTCATCTCTGCTTAAAGTTTAACGCGGGAGTTTCTCCGGGTGGGGAGATAAAATTGACGACTGGGGTTGACTTCGATCGGGAATGGGTTCGTGTCGTACCATCACCGATAAACTGAGAATTCCCATAATCATGACCGCAAGGGAAACGATCCAAATAATGAGATTATTGGGTCGGTAAGCCCCGCGTTCGATCTGCCAGAATGCTCGATTGTAACTCCACAAAGCCACCCCAATCACGACAATGCCAAAAATGACCAAACCCACCCCTAAATTCTCGGAATTGATGTAGGAATGGGTGGGAGAAATAGCGGGACGGAGGGATGATTCGAGTTGCCGCACGAAAATACCAAATCGGGCGATCGCAAATCCAAACCCGATTAAGGCAATGGACGTACGCAACCAAGCTAAAAACGTCCGCTCGTTGGCTTGATGCTCTCGTTGGCGATCGATCGGAGATAACTTAGACATCACGTTAGTTAGGGATAAGACCGTTTCCGATGGCGATGAGCGAGGGGAGACGCGGTGACATGGAGAAGACAGCGACCAGTGACCAATCTAAAATCTAAAATCCCAAACCCCAAACTCCAAACACCCAAACCCAAGTCCCCTCGATATATTACAATACGTAACGAAAATGATGAGGAGCGGTGGAGAATGCGAATTGCGATCGTCGGAGCGGGATTGGCAGGGATGGCAACGGCTGTTAACTTAGTCGATGCCGGACACGAAGTGGAAATTTTCGAGTCTCGTCCCTTTGTTGGGGGCAAAGTGGGCAGTTGGGTGGATGCCGACGGCAACCATATCGAAATGGGGTTGCACGTCTTTTTCGGCTGCTACTACAACCTCTTCGCCTTGATGGAAAAAGTGGGGGTCATCGACGCACTGCGACTGAAAGAACACACCCACATCTTCATCAACGAAGGGGGACGCACCGGAGAACTGGATTTTCGCTTTCCCATTGGCGCACCGTTCCACGGACTCAAAGCCTTTTTCACGTCCTCTCAATTAACGCTACAAGATAAGCTGCAAAACTCCCTAGCCTTGGGAACCAGTCCCATCGTTCGCGGGTTGATCGACTTTGAAGGAGCGATGGCAACCATTCGGGATTTAGATCGCATCAGTTTCGCCGATTGGTTTCGATCGCACGGTGGCAACAATGGTAGCCTAAAACGGATGTGGAATCCCATCGCCTACGCCTTGGGATTTATCGACACGGAAAATATCTCGGCACGGTGTATGCTCACCATTTTCCAATTCTTCGCCGCCAAAACGGAAGCCTCGGTGTTGCGGATGTTGGAAGGATCTCCGGATACTTACTTGCACAAGCCGATCGTCAAATACCTGGAAGACCGGGGAACGAAAATCCACACGCGGCGACGGGTGCGGCAAATTCTCCACAGCGAAACCGCCGGAGAAACCCGCGTCGATGGCATCGTCGTCGCTCAGGGAGAAACGGAAGAAACCGTAACTGCCGATGCCTACGTTTTTGCCTGCGACGTGCCGGGAATTCAGAAAGTTTTACCCCCCGAATGGCGCAAGTGGAAAGAATTTGACAACATCTACAAACTGGAAGCCGTTCCCGTGGCGACAGTGCAACTGCGCTTCGACGGTTGGGTGACGGAAATGCAGGATGAAGCTAAGCGGAAGCAATTACAGGAAGCGGCAGGAATTGACAATTTGCTCTATACTGCCGATGCCGACTTCTCTTGTTTTGCCGATTTAGCGCTCACCAGTCCGGGAGATTATTACCGCGAAGGGGAAGGATCGCTGATGCAATTGGTATTAACGCCGGGAGATCCGTTTATTAAGCAAAGTAACGAGGCGATCGCCCAACACGTTCTCGAGCAAGTTCGCCAACTCTTCCCCTCGGCTCGGGATTTAAATATGACCTGGTATAGCGTGGTGAAATTGGCGCAATCGCTGTATCGGGAAGCTCCGGGAATGGATGTCTACCGTCCGTCTCAAACCACGCCGATTTCTAACTTTTTCTTAGCGGGAAGTTATACCCAGCAAGATTATATCGACAGTATGGAAGGCGCGACAATTTCGGGCAACCAAGCCGCTCGATCGCTCTTAGAACAGGCTCAAAAGCTGGCGTCAAATCCTCAATTGGTGGGGAATGCTTAGCTTTTGAGTTTCGTCCCGTTATTCGAGGTTCGGGGTTGGCAGACATTTGGCGAGATCTAAATCCTCGTTCAAGACCTGCTATGGTTATGGAGTGAAATTTCTCGATCGCGCAATCCGATCGAAGGCTTGCCGATGCGACCTCATTCTCATCAGGGCAGTAAGCACATGAACCCTCAGAAATTACCAACGTTGGCGATCTCCCGACTGGCTGCCATGCCATGGGCATCGGTGGCACTGCTACTGGTTGCACCCAGTGGGTCGATCGCTGCCCTTCCCAAATCCCCACCTTCCCCAACTGCCGAGACAACCGCAGGGGGATCGATCGTCTCTCAAGTTCCCAACTCGGCAGGGGATCGATCGTCCAATCCCGGCGATCCTTCCCCCACCCCCGTCTCCGAAGCGGGAACCGTCGATCCTCGCTTGCAACGCTTGCAACGCCAAGATCTCGACATCGAGCCATTCTCGATCGAACGTCCACCCACCCCTACCGAGAACTCCTCGATGGTCGCCGACCCCGAAAATCGGCGTTTCGCACAGTTTGACGTTGACTCGGACGAATTCGAGTTCGTCGGTCCGGGACAACTGACCACCTATCGCGGACCCTTTTCCATCGAGAAACTACCCGTTCTCACCCCCACCCAACTCGAAGATCTCGATCCGGGTTTCTATTTCGATATTACCGGCGATCGCCCCCGAGACAAGCGATGGTATCTGCGTCCGACCTTTGGCGTGCGCACAGAAAGCGGCAATGCCGTGCAATTAGAACTCGAAGGCGGCGAACGCACCCTGGGATTCGACCTCAGTTACACCCAAGCGGCAATTACCGGAGAAGATGCCAGCGTCGGCTATCAAATTGCCGCCTTCAACCAGCGTTCCCCTGATAATGTCTTTCTCGTCGATGAAGATGACGACGATCTCAACGAGATTTTCTTACCGCGAGGAGACGACCACATTCCTTGGGTACACCGTCTTGGCGGTCGATTCCGGTTGTTCGTTCCTGCCTCGGAACATTTGGTGTTAGTTCCCGGCATTACCTACCAGCGCGTTTCTATCCGCAACCGAGCGTTTACCGATCGCACCTTCTCCCGCGACGAAGACGGCAACCGACTCACCCTCAGCGATACGGGCAGCGACGACTTGCTCACCGTCAGCTTGTTCGCGCAATTGGGCGCCGTCTACCGCGATCGAGATGAGATTATTGTCCGGGGGACGCGCGCGCAGTTGGGAACCGAACAAGCCATTCCCATCGGCGATGGCGACATTTCCTTCAATCGATTGACCGGAGGCATCGTCCAATACGTCCCCGCCAATCTCTTCGGCTTTTCCGAAGGACCGCGCACCTTCGTCCTCAGCGGGTTGGCAGGAACGACCTTTGGCGACGTGCCTCCTTACGAAGGGTTTAATTTGGGGGGATACAGTTCGGTGCGCGGCTACGGACGCGGCGATGTCGGCACGGGCAGCAGTTTCGTCCAACTCGGCGCCGAATATCGGTTTCCCATCGCCGAGATCGATAGCAGTTGGTTCAGCCGCATCCGAGGGGTGATGTTTGTAGACTTTGCCAGCGATTTGGGTTCCGACGACGATGTGGTGGGAGAACCCGCGCGGGTGCGCAACAAACCGGGAGATGGGTTTGGCTTTGGCGTCGGTCTCCGTTTCGGCGGCGTTCCCGTCGTGGACGTTCTGCGTTTCGATTACGCTCTGACAGACCAAGGAGATGGAGCGTTCTACTTTGGCGTGGGAGAGCGATTCTAGGGGTGGGAGGGGTCGATTTTCCCACGACCCCTCTCTCGAGTGAGAAAGCGCTAGGCAAGGAGCTGAGACCGATCTCGATCTCAGTTTAACTGGCGATCGCTTCTCGGAACTCCCAGTGTTGGTAGTTGGCGATCGCCTGTCGCAGGGTCTCGAACATCCGCGAACAGTGGTTGTTAAGCCGCAGGGGCAACTCTTCATTCTTCACCACAAAATTCATCCGAATATCGTCGTAAGAATTCTCCGGCGAAATGATCGACACTTCGATCGTCACCAGTTGGGACAAAGACACGCGACCCGGAACTTCCCGTGCCATCAGGTAGTCTCGCCGATCGTAAATAATATCAAAGTTACAGGACATCAGCACGTCTGCTAGTAACTGTCGCAGATGCTCGAAAGGTGCCGCAACCACAAATAAACCAGTGTAACGAGCCATCGGTTACTCCAGAATTCAATTAATATCAAGGGAACAAAAACTTCCTACAACCCTTTTCCTCAATTTGAGGTCGGTTATGGATTGTAAGAGTCTGCGAGTAGGCGGTGTCAGTTTGTAGCCCACATTACTTTCTCTTGCTAGAAGGAGATGCGAACTCTGCCTATAACATACCAGTTTCTTTCCCATTTTTTTGAAAAGAAATGTATGGCGATCGTGTTGTTTTGGCAGACTTAATGTCTTAAAAGCGATGATAAATCCCCGAAAGGCTATCGTCAGGAACGATGCCTCCAGCGCTCCCAGCTTTGTAAAAAATCCTATAGTATAGCAACCGCCAAGGCGATTAAGACATTGTTGAGACAAGCAGGGGGAGCAGTATCCCAGTGAGATGCGATGACTGTCCTAACCGGAGTGGCGACAGCCAAACAAGAACCCCCCAGTGTCAGCTTCGTGCTGAAGACTGGGGGGTTTGTTATCGATATCGGTTAACGTCTAACTAGTCGGACGTGGAGTCGGAGGGAAAATTGCGAATTTGTTCGGCTTCGGGACAGTCGTCGGAAACGAGAGGCTCGACGTTGCCTCGGGGAACGCTAGCTAATTTCTGAGAAATCGAACCAATACTTTCTAAGCGAATCATCTCTTCCCAAGAGCAAATCTCATCATCTTCATCAGTTTCATAGCGGAGTGTGACCAAGTCTCCTTCAATATCCAGGATGCGAGCGCGATCGATCCAGCGTTGCTGATCCCGTAAAAATACAGATATTTCCCGACCTTCGCAACAGATTTGATACAGCTTGCGGTGTAGCATATGTAGCGTCTCCTAGGATTTCGTCCTCTTTCTAAGGCTCAACAAACGGGTACTGCCTATGTACCAAACTATCGGGAAATCCGAGCGATCGCCTGCTGCGGGCAGGAGCGATCTCGAGTTGGCATTAACAGCGAGTTCCCCTGTTCTTGAGTCCCCTAGCAGAACTGTTCGCCGAGTCAGCTTTGCTAGAGCCGATCTCTTAGGGTCAATTCTAACCCATAATCTCCAGTCTAGTAGATATTTTCCCATGCGAAATCCTTCAGAATAGGGAGAAGAGAGCTTTCTTGAGCCGGGGGAGCTTTCTTGAGCGGGGGGAGCTTTCTTGAGCCGGAGAAGCAGGGGGAGCAGATGTTTGCCAATGACCAACCACTAACCACTAACCACTAACAAACCCCAAACCCCAAATGACCCATGACCAATGCTAATCTATTCAGTTGTGACGTACGATCCGTCTGGGTATGTTGGGTTGGGTGCGATCGGTTTCAGTTCGATACGACACAAAAAATTAACAACTTTCTGAAGCGCACTGCACGCCGACTATGAGGGAGAATTCAGAACGTCCGTCCCTAGTGGAATTAGCTCGTAGGGGGAATTTTCAGGCGATCGCCTATTGGCTGAACCAATCGCTGATTCCGGCTGGGATCTATGCCAGCGTCGGCGCGAGTCACCAGGGGTGTTTGGGGATTTGGATCGAACTGCCGCCGCTGGACTCGAATAACTGGTATTTACCGACGCTGCAACGCCAGGTGGTGCGCTTCATTTGCCACCAAATTTGGAAGCTCAACTCGGAGGCGATCGATGGGGTGCGAATTGTTGCCCGTTTGGCGGGGCAGCGGCGCGTTCTGTGGAAGCAGTCGGTGCGGATCGTCACCCCAGCGCATCGCGTTCGCCAGGGGGAAGTGATCGAGACCGATTCCCCCTCCGCCGATCCGCGCTCGTGGCGGGATACCTGCGATACAGTCTTCCGCACGGTGCCGATCGTGGGGACGGCAGCGTTGGCATTCGCGGTGGGATTTTGGGCAACGGCGCGCGATCGCCATCCCACCTGCGACGATCCCCCTTGTTCTGCCGAACCCTCAACCCCACCGAGTTCGATCGCCCGCGTTCCCCAAGTTGTCGATACCCTCGAGGTCGATGGGGAACGCTTTTCCGTATTTGCTCCACCTCCGAGTGCCAATCCCGACGATTCGGCGGTGACGGTGTTGTTGGCGGGGGATGCCGGAGCCGATTTGACGAAATCGGACGTGACGGTGGCTCGTGGGGATGCGTCTGAGAGGTCTGCCGACACCCGGGTTGAATCTGGGGTCGATGTGGTGGATCTCGCTTCTAAAGCGGATACCGACCCCGAAGCGATCGATTCTCCAGAAAAATCGGGATTGCCTGCGATCGGTACGGGAACTCCTCCCTGGCGTCCGACGATCGTCGAGGTTAAAAATCGGCGGGTGGCGTTTTTATCTTATGAGACGGCACAGGTGGAAGACGATCGCTTCTTCGAGGCAATTCGAGCGATCGCCGATCGTGTTGATTGGGTGGTCGCGAACCTACACTGGGAGGGAGAACTGGGGGAAATTCCCGATCCCTGGCAGGTGGATTTAGCTCGTGGGGCGATCGAGGCAGGTGCGGATGTGGTAGTGGGATACCATCCCCGCGTCTTGCAAGGGGGAGAAATTTATCGCGATCGCCCGATCGTTTACGCCATCGGCAATTTTCAGTTCGGCGAGTTATCGCCAGGGGATTTTGATACGGCGGCGATCGAGGTATCTCTCAAAGACGATCGCTTGAAACTGGACGTGTTACCCGTAGAAGTGCGGGACTTTCAGCCGCAAATCGTCCGAGGAGTAAGCGGTCGAGCGATTACGGAAGCCTTTGAAGCGCGATCGGCAACCTTCGATCGACCCCTGCCGCTTTCGGCGATTTTCTCATTGCATCCGGATGCCGAACCCACCGCCAACCCAGAATTTCCAGAAACTACCCCCAAAAATCTCGACTCAGACCTAGAGATCGACCCCGATTTCGGCGATACTCCTAAAGAGTGGCAACGCGAACGCGGCGAACCGGATACCAACTTGCTGCCCGATGCCGACCCCCCGGAGAAAGAATCCGATCCCTTTATTCGCGATCCCTTTATCGCTCCAGCTTCGGAGTCCGATAATGACCAAGCCAAACCCCGATTCTTCCCCCGATTACAACTTCCCTTCGAGCCGAAACCCGCTCCCGACGATCGCGAAGCCCAAAGTCGCCGCTCGATCGACTTACCGCCGTTTATTTTAAGTAATAAGTAATAAGTAATAAGTTAGGGTTTGGAGTTTGGGGTTTGGGGTTTGGGGTTTGTTAGTGGTTAGTGGTTAGTGGTTGGTCATTGGCAAACATCTGCTCCCCGGCTTCCCCCGCTCAAGCAAGCTCCCCCTGCTCCCTTCTGCCCTCTGCCCTCTGCCTTCTGCCTTAAAAAAACGCCATGTTTGAAATTTCCCAAAAACACGACCTTTATCCCACTTACGTTCTTGCCGACACCAGTGCCAACGCCCTCATCGAAATCGTCCCCGAACGCGGCGGCATCGTTACTCGCTGGCGATTTCGCGGTCGCGAACTGCTGTATCTCGATCGCGATCGCTTTGCCCAACCGGACTTGAGCATTCGGGGGGGAATTCCCATTTTGTTTCCCATTTGCGGCAACTTACCCGGTGATACCTACCGAGATGGCGATCGCGCCTATACCCTCAAACAGCATGGGTTCGCACGCGACTTGCCATGGACGCCAACCGAGCAGTCTACCGATAATGGCGCCAGCCTGACGCTGATTCTCGACAGCAACGATCGCACCCGTGCCGTCTATCCCTACGAGTTTCAACTGGCATTTACCTACACCCTGCAAGGCAACACCCTGTCGATTTCCCAGCACTACACCAATCGATCCGATCGACCGATGCCCTTTTCTACAGGTCTACATCCGTACTTTTTTGTTGCCGACAAAACCCAACTTCAGTTCGATTTACCCGCCAGCGAATTTTTAGACCAAATGGATGGGACGAGCCACCCCTTTGACGGGGGATTCGACTTCGATCGCGACGAAATCGACGTGGCATTCCGCCATTTAAGCCAGCAATCGGCAACGGTTAAGGACGCGACGAGTCAGTTATCGCTGACGCTGGAGTATAACTCCATTTACTCGACGCTGGTATTCTGGACGGTCAAAGGCAAAGACTACTACTGTTTGGAGCCGTGGAGCGCCCCTCGCAACGCCCTCAATAGCGGCGATCGCCTCATCCACCTCCATCCCCATTCCAGCTTGACAACGTTGGTACGCTTGCGGGTTCGCTAAATGGCGTCGGGGATGCTCGAAAAAAAATTGGAGAATGGCTTTTAAATTTAAAAACTTTGTGTTACGCTAGCAAAGGCGCAAACAAAAAGAGCGCGAGAGGGTCGCTAACTCAACGGTAGAGTACTCGGCTTTTAACCGATTAGTTCCGGGTTCGAATCCCGGGCGACCCATTTAAACAGAAAAACCTCATTTTCCGGCAGTTTTTCGTTGGCCGATCTAATTTTGGGTAGCGACTGAAGTTAGACCAAAAGGTGGGAAATATCTTCGCCGCATTCGTCTGCCAAATAGCACAACGCGCGAAACCGAAGTCCGATTAATTCTTCGTAAAGTGGGTTTAATTTGCACAGGGGAGGAATCTGGAAAATCTTGCGGCTTCCTAGATAAATATCCCGTGCGAAGGGACATTGAGCCGGAATTAACTTGCAGATGGAATAAGCGAGTTCGAGACGATCGATCTGCAAATTATCGATCCAATTGCGGATGGGTTGTAGCAAGGCAAAGTCAGTATTGTTTTGTGCGATCGAATTCATAACTTTTCTGTCATTGGTATGGAGTTGATACTTCTCAATGTATCAACCCCGTTCGCTGATCGCAAGGCTTTGCTTATATAAAAACTATATATAGATTATAAAAAATTATATACATTGACAGATGTCCGCGCTTATGGGGTTTTCTCGCTCTATCCGATCGAAAGTGCATCACTTCTCCATCCCCAGAAATAAGTTAAGATAGATCGGTCGAGGTTCCGGAACCAGATTTCTGGAAAAATCGATCGCAGTCGTCGATCGTTTACCCCTGGATTGCGATGTTTTTCTCTTTCAGATCTCCCCTCTTCCGGCTTCTACTCCCCACGCCTCTGATATTGGGTAGTCCCGCCCCCGTGCCGTCGAGGGAATTGCCCCATCGAGAATTAAGGATCGACAGAATGCCTTGGTTTGCCAAAATCGAGTCCGGCATCGTGGAGAAACCGATCTTCGATCGCCACGTTTCCGCTCACAAAGCCTACGTTCGGGATTTAATCGACAAAGGACATCAAGCACGTTCCGGGTATTGGAGAAGACGCGGCGGCGGGATGATGATTTTCCAAGCCGAATCGATGGAGGAGGCACAAGCGATCGTCGATCGCGATCCGTTGGTGAAAAATGGCTGCGTGGAATACGAGCTATACGAATGGTGCGTAGTAGTTGAATGAGCGATCGTTAGAATTTGGCTTCTCTCAAACTGATTACTGATTACTTATTACTTCTCTAAAGCGCGGGACTTTCTTGTAACGCTTTATTTCTCAGAGCTTGTTCTACCGTTCGCGAGCCGAGATTGCCGATGGCCCGATCGCCCATTTTCGACAAACAAACGGCTGCCTCACCTCGGGTAACGGGGGTTTTCGGTTTGAAAGCTTTAATCGCACCAAACGTCCGTTCGACATTGCGCATAAGATTCTCTTCCAAAACAAGATTGGTTCCGGTTTGGATAACGTAATATTGACTGTTGAATGCCGGGATAAATTGAGGCGAAATTTCCGATCGATCGCTCCAATCGGGGACGGCACTGCCCAATTGTCCGGGTTCTAAGCTGACTAAGTTTTTCGTCGCACTTTCAAAATCTTCAATCTCCCCTTTATCCGTCCCGATTTTGATCGCTATCATTTGCTCGCGGGTGAGGGGTTGGTCGGGCTTAAACGTGGTTTCATCGTACCCAATCGCAATTCCCGAATTCGCCAGACCTTGAATGTAGCGGAAATCCGGATGAGTGGGGGGAACGTCGGTAAAACTCGCCTGTCCCCCTTCAGTTTCGCGAATCCTTTTATCCGGTTGGTCGAACCAAATGGCGTTATTGGCGCGAACCAGCCAACGGGCGAATTCGGCGCGGGTGATGGGTTTGGTGGGATTAAATTCACCCATCGTCGTCTCGAAAACCCCCAATTTTGCCAGGTTGGTAATGGCAGACTCGCCAAATTTCCCTTTGATATCTTCAAACTCAACGGTGGGGGAAGCCTCCGACTGGGACGTTGCTTCGCGTTCCTCTTCCTGCTGTGCCTTCAGTTGAGCCAATTCCGCTTTCAGCCGCGCGTTTTCCATGCGGAGTCGATCGAGTTCGTCATTGCGCTGACACCCACTGACGAGCAAAAGGGCAGCTAAAATCGAGAGCGCGAGTGGCGATTTCGCGAGTTGGCGGTATTTCATCTAGACTTCTATAGCAGTAGCCATTAAGGTTGCGGCATTGGATCGGAAACCCGAAGACCTAAAAACTCTAGCCCAACTGGAATGAGCGTGTCTAGAGTGTTAAGGTCGAGGCTTTGCCGGACATCGACAATCCGAACACTCCAGGCAGCCCGGCGTCAGCGTGTCAGCAAGTTAAAGCTGACTGCTGATGGCTATCTCAATTCGATTGAAACTTATCGGACTCCCAATCGGGGCAATTTTCGCCCTCCCAACCGTAGGGGTGCATCCCGCACACCAAGAGGTTGTTGCCGTAAGTTTGACCGTGATAGTGCTGGCAGCCGATACAAGCTGGGTTGTGGTCGGCACTGGGGGGAACGTAAGTAACGGGGACGAATGGATCGGCATCGTCCCCCGTGCCGTCGAAGTCCAAATCCAGATCGAGATACAACTCAAACAGGGGATCGAGAGTTTCTTGTAAGTAGCGATCAAACTGAGCCGCCATTTCGTCGAGGGGTAAGGTCGATCGTAAGGTTTCCTCCACCTGCGCGGAAAATTCTTCAGAAACTTCGACCCATTCGTCCACCCAATCGTCAAATTCTCGGGCGATATCGCCAAACGCGTGCTCGACTTGAGCCGCCACGCTTTCCATCGCTTTATAAAATTCTTTCGTCCAGTCCTCCATGCTTCTACGACTCCCGTTCCAAGCGGCGCAGTTCTTCCTGAAGATCGCGAACTTGTTGGTGCAGTCGGTCTACATCTTCGTCCCGTTCTTGGGAAGATTCTTCGTCATCGAGAATTTCGATGCGACGGGGTTCGGTCGGCGTCGATCCCGAAGAAGATCCTGGCGAAGGCTGACCTTGTTGCATCACTTCATCGATGAAGCGGCGCGCGTCTTCGGTGCTCATCTCGCCGCGTTCGACTAACTCGTCTGCGATTTTCTGGGCTTGCGCTCGCAGTTCTGTTAACTTGCTTCCCGCTTTTTCTCCGGCATAGGAAGCCAGTCCTACGCCCAAGTAAAAGGCTTTCTGCACCATATCTCCGAAACCTGCCATACTGCTTAGGCTCCTAAAAACAATGCCAATCCAAATTTGCTAATTTTCGGCTAATTCCAGCTTAGAGAAAACCGGGCAATTTGCCCACTCGATCGTGTAGCGCGATCGGCCGAACCGCAAAAAAAAAGGCGACCCGGAGTCCACGCCTATTACAAGCATCCCGTATTGCTGCTACCTTCCGGTCCTGACAAAGTTTGAGCGTTGTAACCGCATGGGTCCAGGTCTATATCAAGTATATCATAAAGTAGGTGACTGGTTTGAAGTCACAAAGCTTTCCCCTTTTTTGGAGTCCTGATCGTGAATCGACTCGAGTGCACCCTCTTAGTTGTTGATGACTCGCCTGAAGACCGAGAACTCTATCGGCGTTATTTGCTGCTTGATCGCGATCGGTCTTACGCGATCTTAGAGGCAGAATTGGGGGAACGAGGGCTGGAACTGTGGCACCACCACCAACCCGATGCCGTGTTACTCGCTCTCCACTTGCCCGATATGGATGGGTTGGAGTCGATCGATCGACTCTACGGTGCGATGCCGGATGCCTGTCTGCCGATCGTGATGGTGACGGGACAGGGGAATGAGGCGATCGTCGTGTGCGCCATCAAAGCGGGGCGCAGGACTATTTAGCGACGATCAAACGCAATGCCAAATCGCCGCTTTGGAGTCCTTTCAACCCGACGTACTGGTCAGCGACATCGGGCATCCCGATATCGCTGGTTATACTTCGATCCAACGCATTCGGGCTCGATCGCCGGAAAAAGGGGGCAAATTCCAGCGATCGCCCTGACAGCGTATACTCGAGACGAAGATCGCCAGCGGGCGATCTCGAGTGGATACCAACAGCACGTTACCAAACCGTTAGAACCTGATCGCTTAGTCCAGGCGATTGTCAACGTACTCCGCCAGAACCCATATTAGAGTCAAGGGCAGAAAGCAGAAGAGAACAGGGGGAGCTTTCTTGAGCAGGGGAAGCCGGGGAGGCAGGGGGAGAGAAGCAACTAACCCCTAACAAACTTCAAACCCCAAACCCCCAACTCCTGATAAAAAGTGTCCCGATGCTGCTATGTTAGGTTGGAAGCAATGTGAATACGATCGGGTAGTAATTGCATGGGGAAAGTTTATCAGCGAATTCTGCTAAAGCTGAGCGGCGAAGCCCTCATGGGCAATCTCGGTTACGGGATCGACCCGGTGGTGGTGCAAGATATCGCCCAAGAGGTTGCCGAAGTCGTGGCGGAAGGAACGCAAGTTGCCATCGTGGTGGGCGGTGGGAATATCTTTCGCGGCGTGAAAGCGGCTTCAGCCGGGATGGATCGAGCGACAGCCGATTACATTGGTATGATTGCCACGGTGATGAACGCCATGACGCTTCAGGATGCCTTAGAGCAAATCGGCGTCCCCACCCGCGTCCAAACAGCGATTGCCATGCAAGAGGTTGCCGAGCCGTACATTCGCCGCCGCGCCATTCGCCATTTAGAGAAAAAACGAGTGGTCGTCTTTGGTGCGGGTTCTGGAAACCCGTTTTTTACGACGGATACCACGGCAGCATTGCGAGCAGCCGAAATCGATGCGGAGGTGATTTTTAAAGCCACCAAAGTGGATGGGATCTACGATAGCGATCCCAAGCTCAATTCCGATGCCCACCGCTATCAAAGTTTGACCTACGGACACGTTTTGACGCACGATCTGCGGGTCATGGATAGTACGGCGATCGCCCTCTGTAAAGAGAATAACATTCCAATTCTGGTTTTCGATCTATCTGTTCGCGGCAATATCCATCGAGCCGTGAATGGAGAACCTGTTGGCACGATTGTGGGAGGTTCCTGTGAAGTTAGCTGAAGCTGAAAGTTTAATGAAAAAAGCCGTTGAAGCCACTCAACGCGCGTTTAATACCATCCGGACGGGAAGGGCAAATACATCCCTTTTAGATCGGGTATTGGTGGATTACTACAACACGCCCACGCCACTGAAAAGTTTGGCAACTATTAGCACCCCCGACGCCAGTACAATTACCATTCAACCCTTCGATCGTAATAGTTTAAGTCTCATCGAAAAAGCCATCTCTCAATCGGATATCGGCTTGACTCCCAGCAACGACGGATCGGTCATTCGACTGAATATTCCACCGTTGACTAGCGATCGCCGTCAAGAGTTTGTTAAGCTGGCGGGTAAGTACGCTGAAGAGGGTCGAGTTTCGGTGCGGAACATCCGTCGTGACGCGATCGACAGCGTTCGCAAACAGGAAAAAAATAGCGAAATCTCCAAAGATGAA
This sequence comes from Oscillatoriales cyanobacterium M59_W2019_021, assembly GCA_015295945.1. Classification (GTDB taxonomy): domain Bacteria; phylum Cyanobacteriota; class Cyanobacteriia; order Cyanobacteriales; family Geitlerinemataceae; genus DVED01. Next base: position 29,299 of record DVED01000106.1, read on the forward strand.
TCTCGAGATTTGCAAGATAAAATCCAAAAACTGACGGATAAGTACACTGCCGAAATCGACGAATACTTAGCAGCTAAAGAGAAAGACATTACGACCGTTTAGGCGGTCGGGTGCTTGCGGGTCATCTGCCAAATGGGAAAGTTATTATTTTTCCAACGACCTATTATTAACGATTGAGGAACGATGGCATACGATTGCATAATTGTCGGCGCGGGTCCTGCGGGCAGTACCGCTGCGTATCACCTCGCCAAAAAAGGACACTCGGTACTCGTTTTAGAAAAGTTATCTTTGGGGCGATCTTTACCGGGAGGCGGAGGCGTTTCTCCGGCGATCGCTCAATGGTTTGATTTCGACTTTTCGCCTGCCATTTCCCTTAAAGTTAACAAAGTTCGCTATACCCGCAACTTATCCGATCCGGTGGAAGTGGAACTGGAAACGAAAGAACCGATGTGGATGGTGCGTCGGGATGTTTTCGATAAGTTCCTCATGGAACAGACACAAAAACAAGGCGTCGAACTGCGGGACAATACCGAAGTGACGGGCATCAAATTTCAAAATGATAGTTGGAACGTACAAACCAACGGCGAACCTGTTGTTGGTCGCTACCTGATCGCTGCCGATGGTGTCAATAGTTCCGTCGCTCGCGCCTTGGGTTTCAAAGCCCCGAAAACTCGCATGGCAGCCGCTTTAGAAGTCCTCGGAACCAATGCAGAATCGGGCGATACGGCAATCCGTTTTGAAATGGGAATGGTTAAAAACGGGTTTATTTGGCAGTTTCCCAAAGCCGATGGCTACTCGCTGGGTGCGGGAACGTTTATCGGTGGCGACGATAAAAAACTGCCGCAAACCTTGGCAGATTTCGCTCAGAAAACGGGTTTGAATGCTGCCTCTGGGGCGACCTCGCGTCCGATGGTGTTGTGGGACGGCGATCGCACTCTGCACGCCCAAAATGCAGTCATTGCCGGAGATGCTGCTGGGGTTGCCGATCCGTTCACGGCAGAAGGGGTACGACCCTCGATGTATAGTGGTTTACAAGCGGCACAAGCGGTGAGTAAAGCGCTTTCCACCAACAGCAGCGCTTTAGCCGAGTATACCCAGGTGATGAGCGAGGTTTGGGGCGCGGATATGGTTTGGGCGGGACGGCTGGCAGGCGCATTCTACCGCTTCTCGGGTCCCGGCTACAAAATCGGCGTGAAAACCCCGGAAGCCACGCAAATCATGCTGAAGATTTTGTGTGGCGAATTGCGCTACTCGGAAGTGGTCGGTCGGGCGATGAAGCGTCTGACGGGCGGACTGTTCGGCGGCTAAACGATCGAAATTCCCCTCACCCTAAATCCCTCTCCCAACAAAAAACTGCGAAGCTTCCTCTGTCTTCTCTCCTTTGAGGGGGGAATGAGGGGGGGTGGGAGAGGAGTTTTGAGTCATTCTTACTCCCCGAATCCCAGGTTGGGAGAAGGGGCTGGGGACGGGAGGGCGGACGTTAGTTGCACCGAAACGCATTACCAATTACCAATTACCCTTGTCCCTTACAGACACGTCAGTTTTGGTTAAGCAATCGCCGGTAATACCCGCTCTAGGCGAAGAGAAGGCTTTTTGGGCTGGTGGCAATAGGCAATCAGTCCAGCCAACAGA
>DVED01000036.1 GCA_015295945.1 Oscillatoriales cyanobacterium M59_W2019_021
AAACCCTACCGATTGGGTTAAATCGGATTAGTTGTAAACGCGCTACAACCAAAGGTGTAGACCGTATCTTGCGACCCTACCGATTGGGTTAAATCGGATTAGTTGGAAATATCCAAAACAAAAAAGAGTCAAGTTTTTCGGACTTGGCTCTTTTTAATTTGGTAACAATATCGATATCGATCGCGACGAAAGACTTACAGTTTTTGTAATAATTCTTCCACCCACAACCGATCGCTTGGAGATAATTGCGGAGGCGGAACGGGTTGGCGATAATCGATGCGATCGTCATATCGGGCCCGATCGCCAACGCCCGTTACAATCGCTTGTAAATCGACGATCGGCTCTTCATCTTCGGGCTTTAACGGTAGGGGAAAACCCGGAATCGGTTCGCGCAAACTAAAACCATACAGGTCGGCTTGCGGTCGCTGTTGGCTGCGGCTGACGACGATGCGATAATCGGTGGGTTCGACGGTTCCCAACATCGCCATCGGCGAATGACCGCGCAGTAAATCGATCTCCACCAAATGAGAAGCACTGCCTAAAATTCGGCTTCGTTTGCGTTCGTATATCGTTCTGCCTGCCCCTTTTTGTTTGTTTGTCGGAGACAGAACTTCGAGAACGGTAATAACAGCATCGCTGCCCATTTCTCGCACTTCTAAATATCGCGATTTAACCGTGACGGGCATGGGTAGGGCGATCGATTGCGGGCGTTTCTGGGTTAAAATTCCCCCCGTCTCGAGTGCCGCATCTTCACCCATATCGGGCGACGAACGGGCAGACAACACGGCTGCATCTGGAATTCCCACCAGCAATTCGTCCTCGCAATCGTCCTGAATTTGGTACGTTTGAGTTTCGACTTCAATATAATAATTAGGGCGCAAACGGGGTGCGAGTTCGTCGGCGATCGCCACCAGCAACCGCGTGTGAAATGAAGCCCAAAAAGCAGGCTGTTCGAGATAGGGATTCATTCCAGGAAATAAAGACGGCATAGTGAAATCACGATTAAACCGAGAATAGCCATTTAAAATAGCTTTAGATACAGCTTAGCGTAGCTCGTTCGGTTCGAGCGATCAAGCGAGTGGAAACAAGCCGCCTTTTTTGCGATCGACCGATGGAAAGAGACTCCTACCCTTTTGGGAATCGCCAAACCCGTTGAAAAATCGAGAAACTCGCCCGGTGGATTTTGTCCGCCTTTTTTTGTGGCGTTTTGATGGAAAAGACCGTTTCCAGGGGGGGTGTTTAATAGCGAATAGCAAACAACCGCCAGGGAGTTGACAACGTGAGAACCTCTCGTCGGGTACTGATTCTTGCCGATAGCGACAATACGTTTATAGCCGCCCAAAGCTTTAACCGTCGCATCGAATGGCAAAAAATTCGAGACTATCTCGCCGACCCCAAAGAAGGCAGAGAACTGATCGAAATGGTCATTTACGTCGGACTTCCTCCCGCCCGAGAACGCTTTGAAGAACAGCGAAAAACCAAAGAGAAATTCGTCTATTGGGCGAAAAGTAACGGTTTTTTAGTCGTTCTCAAAGAAGGCAAAGCCAAAGGTGACGAATACGAAACCAATATCGATATCGTCATGGCAATGGATGCCGTCGAACTTGCCATCGAAGTCCGTCCCGACATCGTAGTTCTCGTCACCGGAGATTCGGATTTCGCCTATCTTGCCGAAAAATTGCGGCGGCGGGGAATCCGAGTAGAAGTGGCTTCCGTAGAACAATCCCTGGGGAACGATCTCAAAATTGCGGCTAGCAGCGTCATCGATTTAGTCGGAATTTTCGATAGTTTTCAACCGCAAAATAGCGATCGAGACTATCACCGAATTGGTAATACCAATATTTTCGATTGAGCGATACCGTTATCCGATTTTGGCTCGAACCCAACAATTCCAGTCAAGGCTTTTACCGAAGCCGTTAATTTTCAACAAACCATTCCCATTTGGGTGAAAACCATGATGACACACGTCAATACTTTGGCAAAACAGATGATGCAAACCCTCAACGGAAAACTCATCTTCCTGAATTCCTCGGAACTCGATGAAGTCAAACAGCGAATCGAACAGATCGATCGCAAATTCGATCGCCTGGAAATGCAAAATGCCAGCGTTTCCGCTCTGGCGGCGGGCGATTCGATCGAGCAAATCGATTCCCTCGGTGTATCGGTGCGGAAACTGCGGACAACTTACGGTCGTTTGTTTTGGATCGTCTTGGCGTCTAGCTTGAGCTTAAACGTTGCCAACTTACTCGTTTCCAGACATCCTTCTTGTGCCGTCGAACCCTCGAAACAGGCGATCGATCGTACTCGCGATGTCGATTCTTTGGTCAGCGGTGGAATTCGCTAGATAGTAAAGTGGGCAGTATTTTCTCGATCGTCTCTGCAAGCATCGATCGGGTTGCTGCCCACCCTACAACTGAAAAAAAACGATTCTAAAAACCAACAAAGAGGAAATAGAAATGCGAGCAGTTGTCAACGGAAAACTTATCGATTTACCCGAAGGCGCTACTGTCGAAGAATTGCGATCGAGGCTGCCCGAAATCGGGAACGATGACGTGATGGAAGAAGGATTTGGCGGCACGAAACCGCTTAAAGAAACCGATGCGCTCAAAGAAGGCGCGAAGGTGTGGAGCGTTCCCAAAATCGTGAAAGGAGTCGATCGTTAATCGTTGACGGTTGGCTCGGTAGAGACAAATGGCGTTGACCCTTCTAGTCTGTGGCAACAGACTTGCCCTACTAGCCCGCATTTCGAGCGCAGGCGGGTGTTAACAGGGATGCAAGATGTCAAGTTGAGTGCTGATTTAAGGGAAATAGGAAAAAACATGAAAATTGCCACCCATGAAAATATCAAGCTAACCGATCGCCTCATCGCCGAACTCCGAATCCTAGAAAAAGTTGCCAAAACGGTAATTTTAGGTCGCAAAACCATCGGCAACATTCAATACAACGCAGTTCTCATCAAAAGAATGCCCTTGTCTTGCCAAAAATTTGCCGTTTCTAACACCGACTTATTGTTTTTATTGCCGCCAGACTATCCCCGAATTCCCCCCATCGGTTGTTATCTCAATTATCCGTGGGATAGCGTCGGCGAGGGCGACCATCACTTCACCCGCCAAAGCTATTACGGCGCGCCTTTTTTGAGCGAAGAAGGATGGTACTGGTACTGCGTCGGACTCGGCGGCGGGTTCAATCGCGATCGATGGTTGAACTCCTGGCGACCGAGTACCTATCCCGACAAAGGACACAACCTCGCCACGCTATTTGTCACCGCACGCCACGCCATTAATGACGATGGGTAGGGGAGAAGCATTCGGATCGAAATCTTTGGATTAAACCGATAACATATCGCTCGAATGCTTCGCCCTAGTTTTGTAGGGTGTACCCCGGAACGAAACGCACCACCCAGCATCCCAAATTTAAAATGGACGATTTTTTCATGAATAGTTCTCAGAAAACTTGCCAACATTCCCTTCATGTTTCTCCGGCAATGTGGCAGCAATTCCGTCAAGCCATGCTGCAAGCCAGAGACGATCGCGAAGAAGTGATCGGCTTCTTTTTTTGCGATCGCCACCAAATTTCCCAACGTTCCATCCGCTATATTCCCAAAGCTTGGGTGGTTCCCTCACCCGATTGCTACGAATATCAATCGGCAAGCGGTTTGGTTCTCAAACAAGACTTTCACCGATATTTAATCAATACCTACCTGCGCCAACATCGCTTCCATATCGTTCACGTTCACACTCATTCGGGTCGGGAAAGTCCCTGTTTTTCCAGCATAGACGATCGCCACGAGTCCGAATACGCGCGCTTTCTTTCTTCCCGATTCAAAACTACATCTCGGTTAATTTCTGGGGTGTTTGACGAACGGTTGCAACAGCCGAAATTTCGCATTTGGAATCGTCGAGGAAACGCCGTCGATCGCGTGAATTTTTGTTCCACTTGGTTGGGTTTGCCAGGGGAAAACGCGATCCCAAAAACAGGACGATTCGAGAATTCCCCACCGGAAATCGAAACACCGGAAATCGAGGAAATGTTCGCTCGTCAGCGCCTGTTTGGCGAAGGATTGCAGCAACAACTCGGCGAACTGTCCGTTGCCTTAATCGGATGCGGGGGAATCGGGGCAATTTTCGCCGAAATGTTGGGACGTTTGGGGGTGAAACAGTGGACGCTAGTCGATGGCGATCGTATCGAAACGGTAAACTTAAATCGGATGCCTGCCGCTACCCCCAAAATGGCAGCAGGACGATGGCATAAAGTGCAATATGTCAAGTCTTTAATCAAGCGAATTTACGCCACGGGATCTCGGGTGAAAGCCATTCCCGCAACCCTAGAAGACGCGCTGCAAGACCCCGCCACCCGCCGGGAAATTGCCGCCGCCGACTTAATCGTCGTCGCCACCGACAACCACCGTTCCCGACAAATCGCGCAAGAATTCGCATTGGAATATATGCGTCCCCTGCTGTGTTTGGGAACCCATCTCGAAGTGAAACCCGACGGCATTCCCCGCGCCTACTGCCGGATTACCGTTCCCCCCCTCGGCGGCGGTTGGTGTTTGATGTGCGGCAACATCATCAACTTGCAACGCGCTGCCTTGGAATCCGCGCCGCCGGAACTCGACGGGTTGGCGCGTCGCGCCGGATATCTCGACGGCGTTGGCGACCCGTCGGTGTTCTGGTTGAACGGGATTTGTGCCAGTACCGCCGTGGGGATCGTTCAGGGAATTGTCGGCGGGTTTTTGTCAGTCGATGCGGGGTTGGATTGGATTTACGATTTTCCCCACTCCAATTGGTTGAAAACCAATCCCGAGTATTTAGCCACACCGGATTGTTATTTTTGCAGTGCGGAGGTTGGTGTATGATGGGAGCGATCGCCATTATACTTGTATTCTCTCGATCTCCTCCAGAACATCAGCTAAAAAAGGAGCATCGGAGCTAACTACATAATTTTCACTTCCATCATGTTTGTGATGCGGAAAGTTAGGAAGATTTAGTTTTCGGTGATGTTCGGTATTGTCATAGCGAAAAACTAGATTGTTGTCTGCATCCATATATTGATAGCTATACATTTTTCTATCTATGGCAATCTCAACATAGACAAATTCCCGTAAATGTAATAATGAATTACATTTGAGGTTAATCTGCCCTCGTATAAATCCTTCATAAAGTCCTCTTTTTTCACAATCCAGGTGGAAGGATTCTACAATTTTACAGGATTCAATTAGAACGCGAACTTGCTGAAAATAAAGTTCAATTAACAAACTCGATTTCCTCAATAGTTTCTTTTTTCTCTTGTAAATGTGCCAACATTCGAGATTCTCCTATCCATTCATCAAAGTCAAAACTATGCATTAATTCATCATTATTGAATTGTCTAATAAATTCTTCTGTCAATAATTGATACTTAGTTTCAAATTCCTGAAGTCTCTCTTTCGTTCGTTTAATTCCCGCTTCAATGCTATGGAGTCTCTCAGATAAAGCACTTTCGATGATTTGTCTGAGTGAATCTGGGTATTTCGATCGAAGTTTTAGTTCTGCCATATTGTTGATTGATAATCTTAGTATTTATTGTAGCAGTTTGACGATCGCCTCTTTACATTTACCTCCACTGCGATCGCTATTATTCCTTTTGTGCAAAGATTCTAGGGCTGAATCATCAGCGATTCAAAAAGGCAAAAAAGTTGTTTCTGGCTTAGCGACACTTTTCGGGCAGATCTTCATCTTCAAGCGTTGCCACCCAATGCTCGATCGAAATCAATGCCGTGTAGATGTCCATTCCATACTCCTACAAAATACTCAAACCTTCCCAGTTCGGGTCGCTCTCGCGCCTCGACGCCGTGCGAAAGAGCTAGACAGGGAGGTGTCCGATCGAGTGGGTGGAAACCCCCTTCACCACGCTGCGAGACAATAATCCTATATCCTTAGAGAGAAAGCCAGACCATGATGACGCAACCCGGACTCGAATGCCCCCAATGTGGCAAACACAGCCTCGTTCAACGCACCAACGATGTCTATCTCTGCCTTAGCTGTAACTTCAAAAAGGATCTCGCCGCGCCCCCGCCTAAAAAATCCAGTTTTAATATTGTGCCATTTATCGGACTGTGTGTCTTGTTGCTGCTGGCGCTGCGGAGCGTCCCCAAAGCCACCCCTCCAGCCCCTCAACCGACGAGTTCGTCGAACAAAATGGGAGTTTCAAGTAATAAGTAACGCGATTTTCCACTAACGTCATCCTTCAGTCCAGAGAACCCATAACCCACAAAAAATATGCCACGACACACCTTAATTTGTACGGTTGGCACCAGCTTATTTTATCCCAATCTCGTCGGTTTACCTTCATCTGAAACCTACGAATCTTGGCTCAACAAACAGCCCGATCGCGATCGCCCTTATTTATCGCCGGACTTTGTAGAAAAGCTGAAATCGAATTGGAGCGAAATTCAACAACAACCGATTGACGATCGCAATTGGCAACCGATTGCCGAATTACTGGCAGAGTTACCCAGTACGGTAAGGTTGTGCGGTGCAGAAATTAACTCGATCTTCGACCTAATCGATCGCCACTATTGTACGCCCGATTGCAAACTGTACTTTTGCCATTCTGCCACCGAAGACGGACGGCAAATTGCCGCGCTTCTCACCCACTATTATCGCGTGAAAAAATATCAAGTTGAAGACCCCAAAGAAATCGAACACCTGCAAGATACTCATCCCAAATTGTTCCGAACGAAAGGATTGCGAAACTTAGCAAAAGCGATCGGGAAAATCGTGAGAGAAACCGGATCTGAATTTTGCGCGATCGATGCCACTGGTGGATACAAAGCCCAAATTGCGATCGGGGTTTTAATGGGGCAAGCATTGGGCGTTCCCGTCTACTACAAACACGAACGATTTAGCGAAATTATCGCCTTTCCTCCCATGCCAGTTAGCTTGGATTTCGAGTTATGGCAGAACCATAGCGGACTTCTCGAAGCCTTAGAACGCGAGGAACTCCTCCTTTGGGAAAACGTAGCAGAAGATTGGGAAGAAAAAATGGAAGTAACGATCAAACGAGAAGATATTGACAGTCGATCGTATATTACCCTCTCTCCCACCGGGCAAATTTTTCACGACACTTTCAAAAGTCGGTTTGATGCCAGCAAAGATGAATACTTACCGCCTCCTGTTCCCCGCGATCGGAAATCCCGTCCTACACTCCCCGACCACGGTTGGGAGAATGCTCGATCTCTCATTCTTCGTTTATTACAAACCATCACCGATGACTGCCCTTACGTTTGTGGCTGCCGAACGCATTACTGGAACCCATCTTTACCGTCAGTCACTCATTTTCGATTGCAAGGAGAACAAATCGAGGGAATTTTTAGTCGGGGGAATTGGACAGTTAAATTTTATGTGGATGCTTCGGCAAAGACATCGGGACAGCAGGCAGCTTGCATTGCCGATCTCAACCAACGATTGAAAGATTGGATTTAGAAGTATAGCGTTTTCACATAATAACTGATGACCGAACCCATTTTCGAGCGCCCTTTAAGCGTAGAACTGTTGCAGTGGTTGGCGCGCGCCTCCCTGCGGCAACCGGATATCCTGTCGATGGCGATTCGGTTGTGGGGGATTTTGCGATCGCTGTACGGCGGCGTTGACGACCCCCTGTATCTCGAGAATTTGGGCGATCGATTCGGGTATCCCCAATGGCGCGATGGTTTTTTTCCCGACGCCAACACCCACCATCGCGGCGATGCCATCCCCGAAATCCACCACCCCGACTGTCCCTGTACCCAAACCATTACCGACTGGTTGTTCGATCCCGTCACCGGAATGACACCAGACCAGTGGCAAGAAAGTTTCGATCGCCACTATCGCGTCTCTCGCGCCGAAATGGATCGGATTTTGTATCCCGCCGAGTGGGTCTACAATCCCGCCAGCGGACGGACTCCTTTGCAGTGGCGAAACAAACTGAAACAGCGCTACAAACTCAGCGCCAAAGACTTCAAACCCCTGGGTCGCATGGTGCGCTATCCCGAACGGGAACTGCACAAAAACCGCCCGTTTGCCGCCTCCCGCAAAACCCTGAAAAAAGACTTGAAAATTCTGGTCGAATTGGGGTGGCTGACGGTTGAAACCGAAGGAGAAAAGTACCGGAAAGTCGCTCGATTTCCCACCCTAGCCATTTCCGATCGCCACGCGATCGAAATTCGGGACAATTCCGGCTTGACCGGAGAATTCGTCCAGTCCGACCTCGCCGATTTCTTCGAGCATTTCGCCCAACCGATTAATCACGTTCAACGCTTTTTTCTCCACGTCGAATACATCATTCCCAACCAACTTTACAGTCAAGTTTATGCCTTGCAAACCCAACTCAAGCGCATCTGGAGTCAAACCCCCGTCCCGCCGATTCGCTTAATTTACCGTAGCGCCAAACAGTTTCAAGACGAGTTCGAGTGCCGGGTGTATCCCGTCTGTATTTGCTACTACAAACGCGCCCCTTATTTATTCGCCTACGGTCGAATTCCCAGAGACGACGGCGAGATCGGCTGGTACGATTACCGCCTCGATCGCATTCAATCGGTCGCAGAAATGACCTGGCAAGATGACGATTTGCCCCTCGAACTCAAACCCTGGCAAACCGCACCGAAACCGCCCCAAGAAGTGTTCGATCTCATGAACGAAGCGATGGGATTCGAGTTTTACCAACCTTACCGAGAGATGCTGGTTTGGTTCGATCCCTATTTTTACGGCAACTACATCGAAGGCACAGAACGAGCGTCCAACTTCAAAAAGTTCTCCCACAGTCAAGCCCTAAAATGGGCAGCAACCACCGCCAAACGCGATCGGTTAACGGGAGAAGAAAAGCAAAATTTACAATCGCTTTTGCAATCTCGATTGCCCTCAGATTCTTACTATCTTATTAAGTACCGGATTGGCGATAATAACGTCATCATGCGCTTGCGAGCTTGGGGCGCGAACGTCGAAGTTTTATTTCCATCGGACTTGCGAGACAAGATGCGATCGGACTTGGAAAAACTGTGGAAGCGATATTTGGATTAAGTAATAAGTGATAAGGAATAAGTGATAAGTGAGAATGGATTTTTGGCGATTGACAAATAACCCCTAATTACTAACCCATAACCCCTAACCATTAAATTATGCTAACAAACCGTTTTTCATCTGCTTTAGTTTACGCCCATCAACTGCACCTCAACCAAGTGCGAAAAGGCTCCAACATTCCCTATATCAGTCACTTACTCAGCGTCGCCGCACTGGTTCTTGAAGAGGGCGGCGACGAAGACGAGGCGATCGCCGCTTTGCTGCACGATGCCGTCGAAGATTGCGGTGGAGCGCCGATAAGCGCCGAAATTCGCGCCAAATTCGGGGAACGGGTTGCCCGCCTCGTACGAGAGTGTACCGAGTCGGAAACTCTTCCCAAACCGCCCTGGAAAGAGCGCAAACAACGATATTTAGAACAGTTGAAAGATTGCGATGCCGGAGCATATCGGATTGCCATTGCCGACAAACTTCACAACGCGAGATCGACCTTAAGAGAGTACCGCCGCCAAGGCGATGCCGTTTGGCAAAAATTCAAAGGCGGCAAAGAAGGAACCCTGTGGTTTTATCGGTCGATCTTGGCAATTCAGCCACCGGTCGATCGCTCGGAAAAAGCTGCCGCATCCGCCCAACTCATCGAAGAATTACAGCAAATTGTGGTTGAATTAGCGGCGAACTCGAACTGAGCAATTCAGCCAACAAGTTAGGTCTTCCCGTGAAATCAGCAATTGGGCCCCTCGAAAATTAATTTGCCGATGGCTGAACCCTTGGAATCTCGTTCTTCATTTTCAATAGCTGGGTCTAATGCTCAATTAAATCGAATTAATCGAGAAGCCCAATCATCGCCTAGTCTTCGGGGCATTCAAACCATTTGTGGAACTAACTGGAAAATCCCCTTTCCACCCTCGTGTTACGGTGAATTCACGTGCTAATCCGAACGAATCATGACGGAAACGGAAGAAAAAACAATATACACGGCGATTACGTTTGCCCCCGTGCAGGGATTTATCGAGAAATCGCGCAAGTTACGAGATTTATACGGCAGTTCGTTTCTGCTGTCGTATTTAGCCCGCGCCATCTGCGATGCAGCACGGACGCATTACGGTTTCAAGAGCGATCGTCCTTTGCTCAAATCCGAAGATTCAATTGTTTCTCCAGCTTTAATTAATCTAACCCAAGGAACGCCCAATCAAATCATTATTGCTGGAAATGAACCTTTTCCCAAAGGCGAAGCTAAAGACGCATTCGATCGATCGTGGCAAGCCGTTGTCGGAGCCTGTCGTCGCGAAATCGAACGCCTTCTCCCCAACTATTCTTACTGTTGGTCGCGAAATTGGGATGCCTGGGAAAATCACGCTTGGGAATTCTTTCACGCGGAAGGAAAAACCATCCAAGACGCGCGCGAACAAATGAACGAAGTCAAGCGATCGCGCGATTGGATTGGGATTAACTGGGTGGGAGAAAGTTCCACGCTTTCTGGGGGAGATGCGATCGCCTGGTACGGAATGGAAGACCAAATGCACCCGAAAACCGCCAAAGCCAGCGAAATCACCGAAAAAATTCGCGATTTTTATCAAGAATTGAGCAACGCATTAGGCGAATCCATTCTCGATGCCACCGAACAGTTAAGCATCCCGGAATTAATTAAGCGCTTAATTACACTCGATCGGGTCGCACGAAAACTCAACCTCGAAGAAAAAGATTTACCGAGCATTGAGATTCCCCTGAGCTTTGTCGATATCAACCGCAAAAAAGAGAATCCCGAAGACAATCGCTGGACGGGGTGGTTTCAAGGCGATGGCGATAAGATTGGCGACTACCTTAAAGGGATGGTCGATCGAGGCGAAAAAAGCGAACGAGATGCGCTCCACGATTTCAGCAAAGCGATGATGAATTGGGGAAAAAAATTCAAATATAGATTGCCTGAAGCCATACATCAACAGGGAGAAAGCCAGAATCGCGATCGCGACGGACGCATTATCTATGCAGGCGGAGATGATTTTCTGGGCGTACTCTATCGCAATGGCAACCCCAAACTGACGGCGTTAGACTGTCTGAATTGGTTTTATACATTCCCTGGCATTTGGGAAAAACACGAGCAAGCAATTACGGTCAGTGTCGGTTTCGTGTGGGCAGCACCGGGTGTCCCGCAGCGAGATGTATTGCAGCACTGCCGAGAAGCCGAAAAGTCGGCAAAAAGTAGCGGACGAGATCGCCTAGCCTTGCGGATTCTGTTCAACAGCGGCAATCATTTAGAGTGGGTTTGTCCTTGGTCGTTGCTGCAACCGATTTTAGAAGGATACCGCGATCGGGATGGCGGCAAAAACTGGACGCATATCTATAATGATGTCGCCATCCTAGAATCTCGCCATGCCTTAAGTTTCGAGCATTCCTCGATCGCCCGAGCATTATTCGGCCTCTATTTTCCCAATCTCAAATCTTCTGACACTATCGAAGTCGGCATTCCTCAAAACGACGAATCATCTCCCAAAACCGATAACGCCGTTATTAACGATTGGATTATTAACCTCGCCAAAGTTGGATTTCATCTATGTCAGTAACAACCACCCCAAACCGAAAAACACCCAGCTATAAAGCCAGCGAAACCTTATTCAAGTCCCTCGTCGTCATTCGTCCCCTAGGCTTGCTTTACGGGAGCGCCGGACGCTTCCTTTCTCCAGATAACCTGGTCGGTCGTTCCGGCATCAGCTTTCCCCCCAGTTCCGCCGCCCTCTCGGGGGTATTTGCTCACCATCTTGGAGCCGAAGATCCTCTGTTGAGCAACTTGCAATTAGCCGGACCCTTTTGGGCGCGAGAAGACACTCCCGATAACTTCTACGTGCCAACCCCGATGCACTGTTTGGTTAAAGATAACCAAATCGGGCATCAAATGTCTTGGCACGACGGAAAATGGCAAACTTACCTGGATGGAACGTGGCAAACCCCGCCCAACGATAAGTTTCAAAGCGGGACGTGGATAGCGCTGAGCGACTGGAAGCATTTCGACGTACGGCAAGAACAGCACTCCAAACCCACCTATCCAGAAGTTCGCACCGCGTCTTGGAAGTTTCTACCTCATCTGCATCCCCGATTGAAAGCGGACGAACGCACGACCCAAGAAGGGGACTTGTTTTTGGAAAACGCCGTCCAACTCGATCCCGATGCCTGCTTGGTGTACTTATCAAATGTCGCGCTTCCCGACGGATGGTATCGATTTGGCGGAGAGGGACACCTGGTTGAGATTCAATGCCTCCCTCTGAGTCAGTCCGTGCGAGATTTACTCAACCGAAAGATCGATCGCAGTTTTGCCCTGATTGTTCCGGCACTGTGGGGATCGAATCGCCTATCCTACCGAGAACCGATGGTACGCAAGGGTCATACCTGGATTCCGGCATGGCGGCGGCAACCGGAACCTCCCAACCCTACCGCTCCTTGCGAATCGGAGATACTCCCAGAGGGAGTCGCTTACGCGATCGAGGCATCGCTCGTCGGGCGAGCCGTACCCCAGCGCCACCGCCTGGGCAAACGAACGGATGGACATCAACTTCACCAACCCTGCTTGCTGTCTCGGGGTCGCTATGCGGTTCCGGCGGGAAGCGTTTACGTTCTCGAATCGCCTCTCGATCGAACCTGGCAGGATTGGGACGAGGAATGGTTTCCTACAGAAGGGTATTCGTTCAAACGCTGGGGATGCGGGTTGGCGCTGCCTTTGGAGAGTGCGATCGCGTAAGCGACTCCCTCTGGGAGTATCGCCGATTCGGACACGCCACACTGATGTTTGATTCCCCGGAATGGAAATCCCCCTTTCCTCCCCTCCGTTAAATTGGTGAAGACCTTCAAGTTGTGCCGATTTCCAAAATACAGGAAAGAAACCCAACCTCAGAACTCTGCGGAAAATCGCCCCTGACCCAAGTTCGGACGAACTTATTTTTCGTCAAGACGCGAGTCCCTGAATTGCCCTTCTCTCAAACATTTTTGTTGTCGAACAAATTACGCAAATGTATCAAAAAGCCTACGGAATTATTGAAACCCTCGCCCCTCTCCACGTTGGAGCCAGTGCGGGAGAAGAAACGGGAAATCTCAACCTGATTTTCCGCGACCAATTTACCCTCACCGGAATCATTCCCGGTAGCTCCATTCGCGGTCGATTCCGGGCAGATATGCGACTAGAAAAGGGGAACTGTGACTATTGGTACGGCAGAGAGGCTCAAAACGCGAAACAGGGCGCGAACGGTTCGACCTCCCAAACTGTGCCAGCCAGCCCAGAACCAACCCCAGAGACAGTTACGCAACCCGGACAGACGGCAACCCCAGCCACGAATGAAGGGACGACCGAAGGTGCAGTGAAGTTCGAGTATGCCTCGATTTTGTGGCTGCCCGTTTATTGTCCCAATCAGCCAATCGTCCGGGTATCTTGTCCCAGTTTGCTCAAACGCTATCAAAAAATAGCCGGATTAACTCCGCATCGCATCCAACCTTACAGTTACTACGTTCCCCAGCATGCAGAGAAACCCAAGCGAGATCGCCTGTTTTTCAATCTCGGTTTTTTACCGCTCAAAACTGAAGAATCGAAGTTAAAAGAGTATCTTCCCAGTCAAATCGACGATGCCGAAGATCACCTTTTATTAGTGGTGAAGGATACGGAAATGGCGATGATTCACGATATGGCCCTCTACCGCCAAAGCCGCGTCGCTCTCAAAGAGGATGAAAAAATTGTGGCGGGAACGAGCTTTTTCAACGTTGAAGCGTTGCCCGAGAAAACCGTGCTAGTCTTTCCGATCGCCCTCAAAAAAACTGAAGAAATTCCCAATCCTCGATCGGATTTTGCGCGGGAAGCCAAACTGGAAACGAGTAAGGAACTCTACTTTGGAGGCTTAGAATCTGTTGGGTTCGGTCGCACCCAAGTTACATTAAAAGAAGCAAAACAAGTAGCTCAAGACTCGACTCAAGACTCGACTGAGACTTGATGTTCTCGAAAACTTTTCAACTTTCACCAACTTATAGGAGACCCGATCGTGACGCAATCCAAACCTCCAAAACGACCTCAATCTTCAAATCCCACATCTTCTCCAGAAACTCCTCAGCCGCTCGACGAGTGGAAACCCTACGATCTGGACTTCTACGCCCAGGAATTGGTCATCCAAAACCGCAATAAAAAAGACGTTCTCAATGAGTCCCACAAAATGCGGATGACGGTCGCCTACGGGTTAGAGCGTTTTTGGGGAGAACAGTTTCGCCTCGAACAGCAAAATCAAGACAAAGCCAGCTATTGGAAAGCCGTATGGTGTAAAGTCGCTGAGATTTTGAACGGTGCTGGAATTCAATTGCCGAATCGAGAGATTCGATCGAATAACCCTAATCGTCAGCAGAAAGAGAGAGAAGAAGCCGAAAATATTCGCAAGATGGCGGAAGCAATTTGGAAGATGGATGCGGACGATCGCACGATTGCCCTGATGGTACTCACTCAATTTTGCGACTCGCTGGTGTGGTGGACGCAACGCTACAAGAAACGGGATAACAATGGAAATAACCAAGGAGGACAGTCATCATGAGCTTTGCCAAAGCCTATCAAAAAGCCAAAGCCCAACAAGGGGAAACCGTCGATCTTCCCAAAACCCAAGCGTGCGAAACCCAACCCGAAGAAATTCCGATGATGTACCGCGCCCAAATCTCGGGACGTTGCAGTTTGCAGTTTGCCGGTTCCCAAAAAGATCGAGATCGCTGGACGGAAGAATTACTCGATCCCGAACCGGGGGAGTCCCAACCCCGCCACCAGCACTCAGAAGAGATCAAAGACGTGCTAGAAGAAGGACGCTTTTGCCGCCTGAAAATCTCTTTTCCCTGGCGGGTCTTTACCAACTGCGGACAAGATAGCATTGC
>DVED01000025.1 GCA_015295945.1 Oscillatoriales cyanobacterium M59_W2019_021
ACATTTGCCATGTTGATTTGTATTAGCTTATCGCCGCCTCCGTACCTCAGTGAGGGCAACGCACAGTCCGACGGCTAAAAAGGCGATCGCACTATAGGTGTTCAAGCTGAAGATTGAATCGATTTTAATAAATTTAATCCAAGGGCAAAATCCGAGCGCTCGTCGAGGGGACTGGTATATATACGGGTAAGCTCTTGGCGCGTTCGCGTTGGCATAGCCCGTTCTTTGGACGTAGCGACTGCATGAGAGGATCGCCAGAGCCGCAGAATTTGCAGGGGGAACGATGACCGAACACCGCCAAGATCTGTATTTAGATTTAATTGATCGGCTGCTGCAATGCCCGAACGGTAAGGAACCCGAGGTTTTGGACGCCCATCCAGACTTGCTCGACGCGGAATTCGTGCAAACCTTGGTGCGGGTGGCAACGCTGTTCGCCCACGAAGATAACCAAGATGCCTCGCGTTTTTTAGTCCACGTCGCGCGTCAACTGGCGCGGCAATTGGGATTGTATCCCCAAGTTCCGACACAAGAATGAGGAGGACGAACTCATGCCATTTCTTGAAGTTAAAATCGCACGGGGTCACACCCTGGATACCAAGCGGGAACTCGCGCGATCGCTCACCGATACCCTAGTTGCCGTACTGGGAACCCAACCCGAATGGGTGACAATTCACATCAACGAATTCGAGCGGGAAAATTGGGCAGTTGGTGGTTTGTTGCATCCCGAGCGACACCCCGAGCGCTCGACCTAATAGAGCGATCGCGCGTGAATTTCGCTCCGGGGTAGCTGGCTCGTGCCTACCCCGACAGTCGGATCTCGGAATCGGCGATCTCAACTTAGGGCGGTGAGTGTCAAACCGAACTATAAAAACGGGCGCACCAACACCAAACTCGAAATCGATTTTGCATCAACGGGTTCTCCATTAACGATCGCCGCTTCTAACTCTTGAGGTGTCATCAACACCGTTTCGATATCCTCATCTTCATCCAAGTTTTGAGGGGTCTCCAACTTTTCTAAATCTCTCGCCAAAAAGACATAAATCACCTCGTCTGAATATCCAGGAGCGAGAAAAAATTGACCTAACTTTTGCCATCGATGCGCTCGATAGCCCGTTTCTTCCTCAATTTCTCGCTTGACCGTCTCGGCGGGGTCTTCGTGGGGTTCCACGGTTCCGGCGGGAAACTCGAGAATTCGACCTTGCACGGCAAAGCGGTACTGGCGAACCAAGACCAATTTGCCCTCGGGGGTGATGGGAACGGCTAACGCCCCACCGGGATGTCGGATGCACTCCCAGTTGCCTTCTGCACCGTTGGGAAGCCGCAAGCGGTTGACATCGAAGCTAAATTTACGACCTTGGTAAAAGAGGCGCTGTTTGAGAATTTGCGGGGGTTCTTGACCGGGTGACATAGATGGGTGGGTTGGGATCTGGGGTTTGGGGTTGGCTAGTCGCGCTTTCGCGAGTGGCTAGATTCCTGCCTTCAGCCTTCTTTCCTCTGCCCTCTGCTTACTCTAACTGTTCGACTTCAGTCGATTCTAATGGCTCGACGCCCGAATAGTCTACCTCTTGGAGTAATCGATCGATGGATTTCCCGGAAATCGGATCGATCCAATCTGGGGCAATTTCTGCCAGGGGAACTAGAACGAAGGCACGTTCTCTCAGACGGGGATGGGGCAGTGTTAAAGTAGGGGTATCTAAGACGATGCCATCAAACCAGAGCAAATCGAGATCGAGGGTTCTCGGTCCCCAGCGCTGGCGGCGCACTCGCCCGAATTCCCGTTCGGTTTGGAGCAACAAATCCAATACCGCAAAGGGAGATCGATCAACTCGAAATAGGGCACACCCGTTGAGATAGTCGGGTTGGGGCGGTCCGACGGGAGCCGTGCGATACCAGTGCGATCGGCGCAGCAATTTCCAACCGGGCGTTTCGTTGAGGCGTCCCAGAGAAGCGTCTAAAATGGCGAGGGAGTCCCCTAAGTTGCTACCCAAGGCAATCGCCACTGGTACGGGTTCGAGATCGGGCATAGATTTCGCAATCCAGACGCGAACGGCACAGTCACTTTACAAAAGTTAGCCAACGCTTTGAGACAACGTCTGTAGGCGTAGCCAGTGCGAATAGCTGACTTCCGAACGGGCGAATGCCATGTACTCCTACTGAACTTCTGAACTCTTATACAGTGGAATTTGCCTTTCTCTATCCTACCTTGTACCGGATTCTCAAACCGATGTTTCCGGATTGTTTGTGGTCGGGCGCGGACAATCCAACCAGCCAATCGCCGACGATCGCGCTAACATTTGATGATGGGCCCCATCCCCAATGGACTCCCCATCTATTAGATATACTGGATGACTACCAGATCTGGGCTAGTTTCTTTTGGTTGGGAGCCTGCGTGCGCCGATCGCCCGAAGTAGCCAGGGCGGTTTGCGAACGGGGACACGGGTTGGGACTGCACGGATACGACCACCGCTCTTTTCCTTGCCTAAGTCCGGCACAACTCCAACACAGCTTGGAACGCACTCAGGAGGAGATCTCCGATGCGTGTCAGCTTTCCCGATCTTGGGTGAAAACCCACGTTCGAGATGTCCGTCCGCCCAACGGTCTATTTTTACCGCAAACGTTACGCCATCTCCACCAATGGGGCTATCGACCCGTGATGTGGAGTGTTGTCCCGGAAGATTGGGTACACCCCGGAGTGGCTGTGACGATCGACCGAGTTTTGAGTCAAGTTCGACCCGGCTCGTTAATCGTCCTGCACGATGGCATTTACGGCGGTAAAGACGTTACCGATACCGTTCGCCAACTCGTTCCCCGACTGCGCGATCGAGGTTATCAATTTGTAACGATCGATCGGCTGTGGCAATCGATTTCACCAAATGAGTGGCAAGGTTTGAAAAGTTGAGTTAACTTAACTGAGGAGGAAACCCAAATTTTGGGTTTTTCCCGCTCTGAAATCTCGTACTACTTTCAAAAAAATTGACTTCGATCGAAATTCTCGAGATGGGGGGTGCGAACCTTTGCCAACAGATATCATTCCTCGTTAAAACAGAAAAGTAACGAGCGTGCATTTTTTGTGAAAAAGGCTACAATCGGAGAGGTCTTTACTCGACCAAACATTCAACAATCCAGGGATGCTTCTACCTAGCCGGGTATTCTTGGGGAAGTCACAAAAACAATCGACCGCCAAGACTAGCCGTGAGTTGACCCTACGCCTAGTTGGGCGAACCAACCCGAATAAAGCGGTTCGATTATTCACTGTCCAAATACGCAATGAATGCGTTAAAACTGAAACTGAAGGAGCATGAGGAACGCGGCATGACCCAGGCCAAAAATGTACTCGCAACTATCGATCCATCCAACTTGACGACTGTCGATCGTTCGGAATTAGAATTAGATCTGATGCTCTCGGATGACGAACCGAGCGCTGACGAAGACGAACCGATTCTCGATACGTCTGAAGACCTCGACGAACTATTAGACGAAGAAGTTGCCGAAGCGTCTGAAGCTGACGAAAACGGGAAGTCTGCCAAGTCTCGTTCGTTACGTCGCAAGGCGCAGCCGAAGAAGAAGCACTACACGGAAGATTCGATCCGCCTCTACCTGCAAGAAATCGGTCGAATTCGCCTCCTGCGAGCGGATGAAGAAATCGAACTGGCTCGCTTGATTGAAGATTTATTGTATCTAGAATCCCTGCGCGAGTATTTAGGGGAAGAACTCGGTCGCGAACCGCAACCGATCGAATGGGCAAAACTGGTGTGGCTGACCGATCCGCTGCGGGAGGAAGTGACCGAAAAAACGGGTCGCAAACCCACCGTCGAACAAGTTTTACCGCAATTAGACGATTTGCGGGCGGGCGTGACGCCGGAACGGGAAGCAGAGTGGTCTGCTCGGTCGAGTAAATACATGGGGTCGTTCCGCTACCGCCTGCACAAGGATCGGCGGGCAAAAGATAAGATGGTGCAATCCAACCTGCGGTTGGTGGTATCTATCGCCAAGAAATACATGAATCGCGGTCTGTCGTTCCAAGACCTGATTCAAGAGGGCAGTCTGGGTCTGATTCGGGCGGCTGAAAAGTTCGACCATGAGAAAGGGTATAAGTTTTCCACCTACGCGACGTGGTGGATTCGGCAGGCAATTACGCGGGCGATCGCCGATCAATCCCGCACGATTCGCCTTCCCGTCCACTTGTACGAAACCATTTCGCGCATCAAGAAAACCACCAAACTTCTGTCTCAGGAAATGGGTCGCAAACCGACGGAGGAAGAAATCGCCACCCGGATGGAAATGACCATCGAGAAGCTGCGGTTTATTGCCAAATCGGCGCAGTTGCCCATTTCCCTGGAAACGCCCATTGGTAAGGAAGAAGATTCGCGCCTGGGCGACTTCATCGAATCCGACGGTGAAACCCCCGAAGATCGCGTCTCGAAGAACCTGCTGCGCGAAGATTTAGAAAGCGTTCTCGATACCCTCAGCCCTCGCGAACGCGACGTGCTGCGCCTGCGTTACGGCTTAGATGACGGACGGATGAAGACTTTAGAAGAAATCGGACAGATTTTTAACGTCACCCGCGAACGGATTCGTCAGATCGAAGCTAAGGCGTTGCGGAAGTTGCGCCATCCCAACCGCAATAGCATTCTCAAGGAATATATCCGTTAAATTCAAACAGTGAGGATTGGGGTGGACTCGATCGAGAATACTCCATTCCTCTCTCTCTCTTTTGGAGAGCGACCTGCGGTTTTCTCAAACTGAATTCTCAATTTCCAGCTCTCGGATACAACAACAATCCGAGAGTTTTGGTATGGCAAAGAGCCGGGTGACGTTTACAACAAACCCCAAAAATGGAGGATGCCTTGACCGGAGAATAATTCAATGCCGAGAACGATCGCAAACCCGACCATTGCCAAGCGACCGTTCCAATTTTCAGCACCCGGGGTAAAACCCCATTTCCATTGGTTTCGGTTGTTGGGTTGCATGGCGATCGCCTCTATAAGGGTCGAGAAGTAATGATGGATCGGTTTGGAAGATTTGCGCTGGAAATCCGCCCTTTATTCTAACATCAATCGGGTGTCTCGCCTTCTTGATCGATTTTGTCGTCAGGTCGGTCGTTCGCCTCAGAAAGTGCCTCTGAGACATCCATTTTATCTGGTGGCAAACCGAGGTAGAGGCGCAGTTGCGGTCCGGAATTGCCTAAATGAATCACCATCCCATCGACTACGGGAACCTGGTTAACGCGATCGCCCTCAACAAACGTACCGTTGGCTCCAAAACTGACCACTTCCCATTGCTTGTCGTTTCGCCACAGTTCGACGTGGTGGCGAGAGACGATCGCGCTAGAGATGACGACATCGTTGCTTCTCGATCGACCGATCCGCACCACGGGTTCGGAATCGAACGTCCAAGTTTGAATGGGGGTCTGTTCGATCGGATGCAACAGGGCTAAGGTAATCACGAAGTTTACGAAAAAAAGAACTAGAACTGTCGCGTCAGTTGCCATGAAAGTATGGGTTGCTCTGAAAGCTCCATCTTCGCATCACCAGATGATACAGATGGAAAACTCACCTGCTCGTTGTATGAGATGTCAACCTCAACCTCGACCTCCGCAGACTCCGATCAAAGGGGGTTGTGCGGCGATCGATTTTTGGGCTTTTGAAAGAGCTTCACCACTCATTATACGGAATGCAACTCTAATCCGCTGTTTTGGACGACATTGCCCTAAAATCGCCTGTATTTTCAGCACGATGGCTGATTGACAAATTCTAGATGCCTGTGCGCTTTTTGGGAAGTTTGCCATTTTTTCGGATTGAGACTTGAGGAAACAATCAAGCTGCAACTGGCAGTGAATTCAGCCAAATGGCGGACGACAATTTCGAGTTTCGATCGCACAATAGGTTGTGTCAAGGGATCTGTTAGACAGAGCATCTTGCCTTAAGCGAATGGATTGCACGAGTGAGTGCTAGGGTCAGGGTCGCAGGCTTTCCTGATGTGTTTTTCGCTTAACGTGAGATGCTCTTTTTATTTTATCCGAGCTTTTTGCCATCTCCGAGTCAAAACCCCCTGAAGACTGTTTCTCCCCTTCCGGTTTTCTCCGCTTTCGATTGTCTCACAAAAAATGGCGGGAATGGCGAATTGGGGACGATCAACTCTTGTCATACCCCAGTTCAAATGCATGTGGGTTTAGGGGGCGAGGAAACTCACATCGCGTTCGATGTTCCCATGCCGGGTTAAGAGTTGTACGGCTCGCCTGAAAAATCACCCTTCCCAAGCTCGTTCGTTGACAGTAGCTTTTGGAAGGGGGACTCGGATTGGATGCCAATCTCCGATCTCAAAACGGATGCTAATAGTCTATCGAACCACCATCTGTGGGGGCAAATCTTCGCCCTTTCTAGATCGAGTCGGGTTGCATCAATTCTGAATCTCAACGATCGCATTCAACAGTTGCGTTTCATTCCAAGTCACGCCATCACTAAATTGAATGCGTTCCACCCCGTAGTTTGCCGTCGAACTCCACTCGAGCCTGGGTTGCTAATCAGCCTGTTTAAACGCTGGCTGCGGAGGCGTTCTGGGTAAATTCGCGATCGTGATAGTGGGGGTCGAGCCAACAACGCGGCAAAGATTCCCCAGAGGGAAATATGAGTTCTAATTTGGCGTAAGTTTCCGGATCTTGCAGTTCTTCCCCCGCATGGCAGCGACCCATAATTTCACCGCTAAACGGATCGTATAGATTTTTTAACTCGAGAACTTCGATTAAGACGCCACTGGATTTATGTTTTAAAAACATAAAAGCCTCCTATTTTATGTGTGGGCGATCGAATTTTATAGCGATTGGCAATTAGCAGTCATCAGCCCTCAGATAGAAATCTAGAGAGTTGCTCGCTCGTTCGGGTTGTGGCTTTCGATTTTTTGGCATTTCGAGCGAACGCCAAAATCTTAATTGCGGCTCCTATAACACTTTAAATCTAGCACGATCGAACCCTGGAAACCCCTCAAGGATTCACGATCGCATATAAAAATTAAAGCTCGATCGTATTTTTTTACATCTAAAATTACGCCAGCACGGGATAAAATATAGCAACCGCCATATTAGTTAGGACACCGGAGAAGGGGAGCAGGGGGAGCTTTCTTGGGCAGGGGGGAGAAAGACCCCGGTTGTGTTACACAAGTGTCCTAATTGGAGTGGCGACTGCTATAGATTCCGGTGAGGGCTGGTAATGGGTAATGGGTGAAGAACCTCTAATATTACTCCTGCTATAAAATGACTAGCCCTTCTGTCCTCTGCCTGATCGATGTTTATTCCTCGCGACTTGGGGAAAATTGCGATCGCAACAGCAGAGAATTAGTCACGACGCTGAGGGAACTGAATGCCATCATGGCGGCAGCGGCGGCCGGGTGGAGGAGAATGCCGAATTTGGGCAGGAGAACTCCGGCGGCGATGGGAATACCGATGGCATTGTAGCCGAACGCCCAGAAAAGATTCTGGCGAATTTTGTTGAAGGTGGCGCGACTGAGGCGAATGGCAGCGACTAAATCGGTGAGGCGATCGCGCATCAGTACGATTTGGGCGGTTTCTACGGCGACATCAGTTCCGGCGTGGAGGGAAATACCGACATCCGCTTGGGCTAAGGCGGGGGCGTCGTTAATGCCGTCGCCAACAATACCGACATTTTGTCCCTGTTCTTGCAAGGCGGCGATCGTCCGGGCTTTTTCGTCGGGGCGAACTTCGGCAAGCGCACTTTCGGGGGGTAGTCCCAAGGATGCAGCGATCGCCTGGGCGGCTTCTGGGCGATCTCCCGTGAGAATTTTCACTTGCAAGCCCATTTTCTGCAACTGTTTGATCGTTTCTTTAGCGTCGGGGCGCAGGCGATCGCTTGCCCCCAGCAGTCCCAGCACTTTCCCGGAAGCGGCGACATAGGCAACGGTTTTGCCTTCGTTTGCCAGTCGTTCCTCTTGTTGGCGAACCTCGGCATCGATGGCGATATTGCAGCGTTCCAACCAGTCTCGATTGCCCACCAAAACCTCCACCCAATCGGTTTCAGTTTTCACTCGGGCGGAAATGCCCGATCCGGCAACAGTGCGAAACTCCTCGGCATCGAATAAAGACAGCCCGAGATCGCCCGCTTCCCGAATGATCGCCGTTGCTAGGGGGTGATGGGTTCCCCGTTCGGCAGAGGCGGCAAGGCAGAGGAGGCGATCTCGATCGACATCGGCATCGGCAACCGTCCAAACCTCGGTAATGCTGGGTTGCCCCATCGTCAGCGTCCCCGTTTTATCGAACACCAACGTATCGAGTTGGTGGACTTTCTCTAAAACGTCCCCCCCGCGAATCAGTAAGCCTCGTTGCGCCCCGATGCCCGTCCCCACCAGAATTGCCGTCGGCGTTGCCAACCCCAAGGCACAGGGACAGGCAATCACTAAAACGTCGATCGTCAGTTTCAGTGCCAGTAACAATGCAGAAGAGCTGTGGTGCATTCCCATGTGGGCGTGACCCATTGCCGGGAATTCGCGGGCGAGGGTGACGACTTCAGGCCAAAGCGACGATCCGATGAAATACCAGAATAGGAAGGTACACGAGGCGATCGCCATAATCCCGTAGGTAAAATACCCGGCTACGGTATCGGCAAGCAATTGTACTGGGGCTTTGCGGGTTTGCGCGTCCCGAACCAACTCTACAATTTGTGCCAGGGTGGTATCTTTCCCCGTTCGCTGGGTTTGGATGACGATCGCCCCAGATTGGTTGAGGGTTCCCGCTTCCACGCGATCGCCCGGTTTCTTCGCCACGGGCATCGGTTCCCCCGTCAGCATCGACTCGTCGATCGTCGTCTCCCCAGATACCACTTCGGCATCGGTGGGGATTTTCTCTCCCGGTCGCACTTGCAGCCAATCTCCCACCCGCACTCGGGCGATCGGCACTTCGGTCAAGGAGGTTTCCGCCGCCAAATCCTGCCGATTCGCCACCCAACGCACGGTTTTGGGTTGCAAGCCCAAAAGCGACTTCAACGCCGCACTCGCCCGATTTCGCGCTTGTTTTTCCAGCGCTCGCCCCAACAGGATAAAGCCCAGCAGCATCACGGGTTCCTCGAAGAAGCATTCCCAGCCGATTTGCGGGAACCACAACGCTACGCTACTGGCACTGTATGCCGTGAGAATGCCCAACCCTACCAGGGTATTCATATTCGGCGCGTTATGTCGCAGTCCCCGCCAACCGTCAACTACAATCGGGCGTCCGGGAAACAGCAGCGCCAGGGTTGCCAGGGCATAATGAAAGGCAATGTTACTGAGACCGGGAATGGGGGGAAATCCCAGCATTTCCAAATGTCCGATCAAAGACAGAACGATGAGAACGCCCGCTACGATTAATTGTTGCCATTGTTCTCGCAACGCTTCTCGGTGGCGATCGTCCGTGGCTTCTAAATCCGCTTCCGAAAGCTCGGTTTCCTCAACGTGAGGCTGGGAAGGGAAGCCGGAATCGGTGAGCTTTTGCGCCAGTTGGGCGGGGGAAATTTCCTGCGATCGATATTCTACCGATGCCATTTCCATTGTCAAGTTAACGCTTGCCGACACCACGCCGGGAAGCTGGGTTAACTGCCGTTCGACTGCGTTTGCGCATCCGGCACACTTCATCCCGCCGACATCTAGGGCGATTGTTGCTAAGGGAGCATCAAGGGTGGTATTCGACATAGCTGTGGGGCGATACTCCTTTGGAGTCGCTTGGCGATCAAGGGCTTGGCATTTTTCACTATACAATATCGGGTTCGGGCGATCGTCTTAAGAAATTGGGTTAATTCGATCGGGGATGAATTCGGGCGATCGGACTCAATGCGAATTTGTCAACCCCCAGACTTTCAGTACATTTACGGAATGGCAGAGACAAGAAACGTAGAATTTCGGACAAAACTGGGGACGTTTAAACGTACTTCATCAAAACACGATATTAATATCATTTTCAATTGAGATGCGAATAAACACGTATTTCTGAATATCAAAAACAACTATAGCGTTTCTCAAATACAATCCTACCGCGACAAACTCAAACCCCGGTGCATCATCCGCCAGTTACCTGACTTTCAGCGATCGACTGTTGCCCGATTCAGCCGCCGCAACGATGCCGAAGCCTATTTGATAGATAGCCCTGCGGCGGTTGATGCCTGCCACCCGCCACGTGGTGATTTTCGCCAATGTCGTTTCCGAAATGCACTTCGACGGCGAGTGATTTATCTCAACTGGCGGTTAAAACCGCATCTACAGTATCCTGGGTTGCGTTGGCATCTCGAAAGGATAGGGAAATTGACGCGGGAACGAGGCAGATTTATCGCGACGGAACCGTTGGGAACTGATGGCGAAGCGGGGGAAGCACGGGTGTGGGAGGCAGTGTGCCGCGCGTTTGCCGCTCGTTCTTGCTTGGGATATTGGCGCTATCCCTTCTTTTCGGACACAACCCGGAAGGAACCCGATATTTTAATTGCCGATCGCCTTTTTGGCTTAATAATTATCGAAGTTAAAGCGATTACAATCGATCGCATTCTCGGCATTTCCGGACACCAGTGGCAATTCCAGAATTTTTACACCACCGCTAGCCATCCCTACCAACAGGCAGAAAATCAACTCTACGCCTTGTTGCGTTACTGCGATGTAGAACCCCAATTGCAACGCCAAGTTAGCGCGAGAGCCATGGTAGCCTTGCCAGCAATTACACGGCAACAGTGGCAGGAACGGCAATTCGATCGCCTGCCGAGTTCGCCGCCAATTCTGTTTGCAGAATGCTTAGATAACTTAGTTGCAGAGATCGATCGCTTTCCCCTCCTGCAACGCGGTAATCCCTTGACCGAAAATTTTGGGTTTCAAGCCCCGTCCTTCTAGGACGGCTTTTTGTGATTCAATCCGGATTAGTGCATCGAAATCGCGTATAATTAAATTAGA
>DVED01000075.1 GCA_015295945.1 Oscillatoriales cyanobacterium M59_W2019_021
ACCTATAGTGCGATCGCCTTTTTAGCCGTCGGACTGTGCGTTGCCCTCACTGAGGTACGGAGGCGGCGATAAGCTAATACAAATCAACATGGCAAATGTGTATAGGAGAGCGCGCTCGGATGAGAGATTTTGGGCGATCGAGTGATTTCCCAGTTAGAAAGAACAACAACTTATCCAGAACTGATATTCTGTAGAATTACCGATCGCTTCGCTTTCAGGTTTATCTATTTTCAAGAATTTCGCATAATCCCATTTCGATAATTTTCGATCGATCGGCTCTAAAATTCAGTATTTTTAGTGTTGTCATTCTCCAACAAAGAAGATAATCTCTATCTAGGATTTGTTAAAGAGCAACAAGGATTGGGATCTGCCGATATTGAGTGAGTTAATCGAGTTTCATCGAACCTCAATCCTGGGTTGAGAATTGAGGGTTGGGTGAAATTCAACTCTCACGTTTAAATCGTGAATCAGTTCGGGAGATCCTACTTTTTTCTTGAAGACACATCTCGAGCGCTATCGGCAAGGGCAACACTCAATTGTCCTCCGAGAGTTCCACGGAGACTAACCTGATCACTCAGACTCTCTAACGAGGGACAGGAAACATCGCGTTCTGGAACAAATTCGATCGCAATCGGGTCATCTACGCATCAATCTCGTAACCAGAGCTCGGGTCTCGAGTTGCTTTTCTTCAAATCGAGATTCACTCCACGAATTTATCGTTTCAACACTCAAAACCTATGCCTCAAACTTTACCCACCGATCGAGATCAACTCATGCTCGAACTGATTAATCGAGCGCGAGCCAACCCCCAAGCGGAAGCGACTCGACTTCTGGGTGGTAATCTCAATGAAGGGTTATCTCCCGGTACGATTTCAACCGATGCCAAGCAGCCTTTGGCATTTAACCTCAATCTCAATGCGGCGGCTGAAGGACACAGCCAATGGATGCTCGACAACAATGTTTTCTCCCACACTGGAGCCAATGGCAGCAGTTCGGGAACCCGGATGGCAGAGGCTGGCTATCCCTTTACAGGAGGTTGGGGACGCGGAGAAAATCTCGCCTGGAAAGGAACTACGGGAACGGTTAATTTCACTCAGTATGTCATCGACAACCACGATAATTTGTTCGTGGATGCTGGGGTTTCCGGTCGGGGACACCGCCTCAATCTGATGAACGCTTCCTATCGCGAAGTTGGCATTTCGTCTATTCAGGGATTGTTTACGACCAGCAGCGGGACGACCTACAATTCCGTCATGACCACCCAGGATTTTGCCTATTCCAGCAATCGGGGACCTTTCCTCACTGGGGTGGCTTATACCGATGCCGTGACGGACGATGATTTTTACACCGTCGGTGAAGGGTTAGGCAACGTGACCGTCACCGCCGTTGAGGTCTCGAATCCCAGCAATACGGCAAGTACGACCACTTGGAGTTCTGGGGGATATAACCTGGAGTTGTCGTCGGGAACTTACGATGTCACCTTTTCCGGTGATTTCAACAACGACGGACAGACCGATACCGTTACGCAATCTGCAACCATCGGTTCGACGAACGTGAAACTCGATCTGGCAACTGATACGATTAATTTTGCTCCTACACCCACTTCAGGCAGCGATAATTTAACGGGTAGTGCCGGGAACGATTCGATTAAGGCGCTAGGCGGTAACGATATTGTTGATGGTGGAGATGGTAGCGATACCTTGCTCGGAGCAGGTGGTAACGATGTTCTCAACGGTGAAGCTGGGAACGATCGCCTGTTAGGAGGAAATGGCAACGATGAACTCAACGGTGGCGATAACAATGATACACTATTCGGTCAAGCCGGAGCGGATTTACTCCAAGGAAATTTTGGTAGCGATGTACTGAATGGTGGTACGGAAAACGATACGCTTTTTGGCGGAGAAGACGGCGATACTCTCATCGGTCATAATGATGACGATGTTCTCAATGGTGAAGCTGGGGACGATCGCCTGTTAGGAGGAAATGGCAACGATGAACTCAACGGTGGCGATAACAATGATACGCTATTCGGTCAAGCCGGAACGGATCTACTCAATGGGGGTTCTGGCAATGATAAGTTAATTGGAGGTACAGATAACGATATACTCTCGGGCGGTGACGATCGCGATACCCTCATCGGTCAGGATGGCGACGACTTGCTAACGGGTAACTCTGGAAACGATCGCCTGTTAGGAGGAAATGGCAACGATACGCTGCTGGGAACCGACGAAACTGCGGCGGGAGTCGGCGAACAAGACGTTCTGCGCGGTAATGCCGGGAGAGATCGCTTCGTGTTGGGAGACAGCACCCAAGCCTACTATTTAGGCAATAGTAATCTCGATCGGGCGATCGTTGCCGACTTCACCCTCGGCGAAGATCGAATTCAACTGCACGGCAGTGCGGCGGAATACCAACTACGGGAAGCCAACGGTCACACGCAAATTCGCAGTTCGGGAGATTTAGTAGCGATCGTCCAAAACTCGACGGGTCTGGCTCTCAACGATCCGAGCGTCTTCGAGTACGCGATCTAAGTCAACCCCAATTCCGATCGATTCATCCACTCCCAAAGCCAACTCTCCCAGGAGGGTTGGCTTTGGCGATCGAGATGCTGTGACAAAAAAATCCAGAAGTAAGCGCTGCTCGCTGGCTGCGCCTACGGGAGTTACAGGAGCTATCATCTATTCTGAACTTCTGAACTCCTGAATTCTGAACTCCTAGGAGAACGGTTCGGTAAGAAGGCGCGAGTGGGGTAATATAACCCATGATGCAATTTTCCTCCAGAATCCCTGTCAGCACCCCCGGCTGAAGCACGGGGGCTTCTAGCTCCAACTTCAGGTAGCTGACCAGCCTAAGCCTTAATTGGCTACGTTCAGAGCAAGCGTTAAAGTTCCTACCTTGGGATGCGTCGCTAATCCCAAGCTCTAGAACCGAATCGTTAAACATCTTTAAGGGGTTAAGGAAGTGCGATTGGGATAGTACCGACTCCGAACATTGGCGAAGCAAACATTACTGAAAAGGAAAGACACCACAATGTCTAACTACATTTTTGTCTTAGATACCAACTACAAACCACTTTCACCTTGCAAACCTTCGGTAGCTCGACGGTTACTAAGTGCAGGCCAAGCAGCCGTCTATAGGAGTTTTCCGTTCACCATCATCTTAAAAAAGGAGGTTGATGCCACACCTGAACCTGTTGAAATCAAGATCGATCCCGGCTCTAAAGTTACAGGTTTCGCCCTCAAACAAGGCAACAAGGTAATTTTTGGAGCCGAACTGAAACACCGAGGGCAAAAAATCAAAGATGCGTTGTTATCCCGTCGTCAATTGCGACGGGGGAGACGCAACCGCAAAACCCGCTATCGCAAAGCTCGATTCTTAAATCGGACTCGACCTGATGGCTGGTTAGCTCCATCCCTACAGCATCGGGTTAACACAACCCTAACCTGGGTGCGTAAGTTCATGCGACTTGCACCCATTGGCTTCATTTCTCAAGAGCTAGTCCGATTCGACCTGCAAAAGATGCAGAATCCGGAAATCTCAGGCGTTGAGTATCAGCAGGGCGAACTGCTTGGATACGAAGTCAGAGAATATCTTTTAGAGAAATGGGGGCGCAAATGTGCGTACTGCTCTACTGAAAACGTACCGATGGAAGTCGAGCATATCTATCCGAAATCTAAGGGAGGCTCTGACCGGGTTTCTAATCTAGCTCTAGCCTGTCACTCTTGCAACCAATCAAAGGGGAGTCAAGACATTCAAGACTTTCTATCAGGAAAGCTCGATCTATTGAATCGCATTCTCAAACAGGCTAAATCCCCTCTCAAAGATGCCGCATCCGTTAACTCAACCCGATGGGCATTGTTCAATGGGCTGAAAGTAACGGGACTGCCAGTCACAACGGGAACGGGCGGACAAACCCAATTCAATCGGACTCGACTGCAACTCCCAAAGGCACATTGGATTGATGCTGCTTGTGTGGGACAAGTCGATTCGTTGGAGTTACTCACGTCCAAGCCATTATTAATTGCAGCCCAGGGACACGGCACACGTCAAATGTGTCGCACCGATAAGTTCGGTTTTCCTAGTCGCTATGTACCGCGAAACAAGTTTGTTAAAGGCTTTCAGACAGGCGACAGGGTGGCGGCTATTGTCACCACTGGCAAGAAAGTTGGGGAGTACATTGGACGGGTTGCAGTTCGCTCAACTGGATCGTTCAACATTTCGACGACGAGCGGATTGGTGCAAGGCATCAGTCACAAATACTGCAAACACATTCACAAAAAGGATGGTTATAGTTATGGCTTTTGAAGACTGTAGGCGGTTAAAACCGACCGTTTCGCTTTTCATCCCCGGTCTAAAGACACGGGGTTTCCAAGCTCCCGGAGGTCTCTCATGAAACAATGGCGACAGCCTCTTTTGTACCTCGCGATCGCCTATCTCGTGCTTCTACTCGGACCGATCGCCGGATTGGACGTGCCGCGAGTGTTGGGAGAAATTGCCCAAAATCCAGAGGTTTTAATCCAACAAGTCCTCGTGGGACTCGTTAACGGGGGCATCATCGCCATTATCGCCTTGGGATATACCCTGGTTTACGGCATTATCGAACTGATTAATTTTGCCCACGGCGACTTATATATGTTGGGCGCATTTGCCGCACTGACGGTGATGGGGGCGTTTGGCATCCAAGATGGCGCGCCTTTGGGTGCGGCGATTCCGGCGATGTTGGTAGCGTTGGTGGTGGCGACGGTGTTTTGTGCGGGACTCAACGTGCTGACGGAACGCTACGCCTACCGTCCTCTGCGGAACGCACCCCGCCTCGCACCGTTAATTTCAGCGATCGGGATGTCGTTTATTTTCCAGAATGCGGGACTGTTTTGGGGGGGATTGCGATCGTTCGTGCCGATTATGGGATCGAATGCCGCCGCACCGAAAAGTTTCCCCGACTTGCTCCCCCGCATCGACATCCTCAAAGCGTTGGGAATCGAATCGGGAATTGTCTTCACCACCAAAGATTTAATCGTGTTGGTGGTTGCCGTAGGATTGATGGTAGCACTGAACCTGTTCGTCAACTACACTCGGTTGGGGAAAGCCATGCGCGCCACGGCACAAAACCGCGAGGCGGCACTCATGATGGGGATCGATGTCAATTGGATTATTGCTTTAACCTTCCTCATCGGCGGCGCGTTGGCGGGTGCGGCGGGGTTGTTGGTGGGACTGTACAATAACACGATCGTTTTTACCATGGGGTTTACCGCCGGATTGCGAGCCTTTACCGCCGCCGTTTTGGGGGGAATTGGCAACTTATTCGGCGCGATGTTAGGCGGCGTTCTCATCGGGTTGCTCTCGGCATTGAGCGATCAGTATTTATCCAGTCGCTGGACGAATGCCTGGGTGTTTGCCGTATTGGTAATTATTTTGGCATTCCGTCCCGGTGGTTTGCTGGGCGAAAACGTACAGGAAAAGGTTTAAGTTAGTCATTGGTCATGAGTCATTAGTCATTGGGACAAAGAACAAATAACAAATGACAAATAAATTAAGTGGAATTTGGGGGACGATCGCGGCTGTAACCGTAATCTTATTCGGCGGTTGGAGCGGTGTGGTTATCGGGTGGCTGCTGGGAACGGCAGTTGGATTTACGCGCTGTTGGGAGCGGCGAATTTTGTCGCCAAAAGAAGGGGCGAAATTAGGCGGAGAATCGGGTTTGACGATCGGGTTGTGGCTGTTAGGAGCGACCCTTCTCCAAGGATTTATCGCACCGATTTTAGGTCAACCTCGAGTGAGCTTAATTCAAATTATTTTGCAGGGAATTGTAGCTTTAGGAGTGACAACATTTTCAGCCGCAGTGA
Organism: Oscillatoriales cyanobacterium M59_W2019_021; assembly: GCA_015295945.1. Taxonomy (GTDB): domain Bacteria; phylum Cyanobacteriota; class Cyanobacteriia; order Cyanobacteriales; family Geitlerinemataceae; genus DVED01. The sequence goes on from DVED01000075.1 coordinate 5,844, forward strand.
TGGGATCGTTGCAGGGTTTGCCGTTCGATCGCCGTCGATGGGCAACACTGATTACCTTTGCGTTTGTGTTAGTTTTATTTCCCTTTGTCGATGGTTTAGCAAGAACGAGTTGGCTACCAACCGCCATCCTCATCCTCATTTTTGTGATGCTGGCTTTGGGATTAAATATTACAGTTGGCTTTGCTGGACTGTTAGATTTAGGCTATGCTGCTTTCTTTGCGATCGGCGCGTATACCACGGGTTTTTTATCCTCTCCGCAGTTAGGAAATTCCTGGAATTTTTGGCTAGTTTTACCGATCGCTGCTGCGGTGGCGGGGATATTTGGCGTAATTTTAGGTTCGCCAACGTTGCGCCTGCGAGGGGATTATTTGGCGATCGTCACGCTCGGTTTTGGTGAAATCGTCCCGGTGGTTTTTCGCAACTTAACCGACTTGAGAATTAACGAACCCATTTCATCCGTATTAGCGACCTTGTTAAACCGTCCGGATATGGCAATTTGTCTAGTCGGTTGCGAAAAAGCCGTGAATTTAACCGGAGGAGAAGCGGGAATTAACCCGATCGGTCGTCCGACGCTGCCCATTGTCGGAACGTTCGATTCTACCGATTATTTTCCTTGGTATTACTTAATTTTAGCCTTGGCTGTCGGGTCTTTTTGGGCAATTTCTCGTTTGAAAGATTCCCGTTTGGGGCGAGCTTGGGAAGCCATTCGCGAAGATGAATTAGCGGCGAGTGCCATGGGCATTAACCGGGTTAAAACCAAATTATTGGCATTTGCCATGGGCGCGACGTTTTCGGGTTTTGCCGGGTCATTTTACGCCGCTTATCTCAGTGCGATTTTCCCCAGCGTCTTCGATTTTTCCGTCTCGGTGATTATCTTGTGTATGGTGATTTTAGGCGGTTTAGGAAATATGAGTGGGGTGGTTTTGGGGAGCGTAATTATTATGGCAGCCGATCGCCTTTATCTTCCCCAACTGGCGCAAGTTTTAAAAAGTTTCCTCAATACTGCTGTATTGCCAAACCTCAGCAATCCGCAACTTCGAGACTTTATTGCCACCAGTCTCGATCCCATTCAAATGCGCCTGTTTCTCTTCGGTTTAACCCTGGTAATTATGATGATCGTGCGTCCCGAGGGATTGCTACCCGATGCCATTCATCGAGCAGAGCTACATTCCGAAAATGAAGAAAATCACGAGCCTTTAACCCCAGAACGGAGTTCGTAAATGTCACTGTTAGAAGCGCAACAACTGACAATGCAATTTGGCGGTTTGACTGCCGTCAATTGTGTTGACTTAACCCTGGAACAAGGAACGATCGCCAGTCTTATCGGTCCGAATGGTGCGGGGAAAACCACCTTTTTTAACTTACTCGCCGGAATTTACATTCCCACCTCGGGAACTATCCGACTCGGCGATCGCGATATTACCACATTAACGCCCGATCGCCGCACTCGTTTGGGAATCGCACGCACATTTCAAAACATCCGTTTGTTCGATAATATGACAGTGTTAGAAAATGTATTAGTAGGCAGACATTGCCGAATGCGAGCGGGATTGATCGGCGCATTAACCCGAACGGCAAAAGTACGAGAAGAAGAAAGAGTTGCCAGGGAAAAGGCGATCGATCTCCTCGATTTTGTGGGCTTGGGATCGGATAAAGCGCGAGAAATTTCTAAAAATTTATCCTACGGCGATCGAAGACGATTAGAAATTGCGCGTGCCTTAGCGAGCGAACCGAGGGTGCTACTTTTAGACGAACCCACAGCTGGCATGAATCCCAACGAAACAGCCGAACTCACCCGTTTTATTTACCGCATTCGCGATGAATTGAACTTAAGTATTCTGCTGATCGAACACGATATGAAAGTGGTGATGGGAATTAGCGATCGCGTTAGCGTTATGGAATACGGCGCCAAAATTGCTGAAGGAACCCCCGCCGAAGTTCGCGCCAACCCGCGCGTCATCGAAGCATATTTAGGAAAAGAAGAGAATGGTTAGTTGTTAGTTGTTAGTTGTAAATATCGTTCAAGGACTTTTCGTTCGATCAGGTTAGTAGTAAGTTGAAAAAACTTGAGAGAACCAATTTTGAAAAGTTGGAAGTTTATCGGCTATCAGAGAAGTTAGCAGATGAAATTTGGGCGATCGTTCTCCAATGGAATCTCTTTGCTAGAGATACCATTGGTCAACAATTAGTTTGATCGGCAGATAGTATTGGTGCTAATATTGCGGAAGGAACTGGAAGACATAATTTTCAAGACAATCAACGGTTTGTCAAAATTGCTAGAGGTTCTTTGCATGAAACAAGACATTGGCTCAGAAGAGCATATATTCGTAACTTGTTAACACCCGAGCAAATTCAAAAACTGCAAGTTATCCTCAATGAGTTATCTCCAAAATTAAATGCTTATCTAACTTACTTAAAGAACGCTTCTACTAAAAGTAGAAATCGTTAATTAACTCTTAAAACTTATGAGTATAATCTTTTTTTGTCTCTAGCATTTGATCGATCTTACCAAAAATCTACGAACAACTAACAACTAACCAATCATGCTCGAAATTAAAAACTTACATACGTATTACGGCAATATTCAAGCCCTGAAAGGAATTTCTTTGCAGGTCGATCGCGGGGAAATTGTCAGTTTGATCGGCAGTAACGGTGCGGGAAAAACAACAACGTTACGCACGATCCAAGGATTGCTGAAACCCCGTCAAGGAACGATTTTATTTGAAGGGAAACCGCTAGAATCTCTCTCGGCACAGGAAATCGTGCGGTTGGGAATTTCTCAAAGTCCCGAGGGGCGGTTGATTTTTCCGCGAATGACGGTTAAAGAAAATCTGGAAATGGGAGCTTTTGCTCGCAACGATACGTTAGGCATTAAATCCGATTTGGAAAATGTCTTCAATCTGTTTCCCCGGTTGAAAGAGCGGATTTCTCAAAAAGGGGGAACCCTCAGCGGTGGGGAACAGCAAATGCTGGCGATCGGGCGGGCGATGATGGCGCGTCCTCGTTTATTATTATTAGACGAGCCGAGTATGGGCTTGGCTCCCCTTTTAGTCGCTCAAATTTTCTCGATCGTTCGGGAAATTAACGCGCAAAATACTACTATTTTATTGGTGGAACAAAATGCGCGGATGGCACTTTCGATCTCCCATCGCGGCTACGTTCTGCAAACGGGAGAAGTGGTACTGACGGGAACGGCGGCTCAATTGCAATCGGATGAAACCGTTCGGAAAGCGTATTTGGGGGAAACGTAATGGGTAATGGGTAATGGGTAATGATTCGTTTCGCTCAACACACCCTATTGTTTAAAAAAAAATTCCCACTTATTACTTATTACTTATTACTTATTACTTATTACTTAGGAATGGGGAATTGGTGACGATCGTTGCGTATTGTTATAGCGATCCGCTGTTAGAAGAACCGCCCGATGCGACCATTTGGGGGTGGGAAATCGATCGCGTTTACCAAGATTTGGGACAACGGCAACAACTGCACCAACTCCTCAGCGATTGCCAAAGCGATCGCATCGATTACATTCTCGTGCGGCGATTGGAAGAATTAGGGGATTCCATATCGCAAGTCTGCGAGGTTCTCAACACGCTAAAATCCCTGGGAATCGAACTCGTCGCCACGGAATCCGATACCCATCGCGCCAATTTATTGCAACTTTTCGCTGAAATCCAGCGCAACCAACGCAGTCGCCGCATCCGCCAAGGACACGCCCGCAACCGGATCGAAGCTTTGCCGCCGCCGGGAAAAGCCCCCTACGGCTATCGACGGGGAAAAGATCGCTACATCCTCGATCGCAGCGTTGCTCCGGTCGTTAAAGCCTTTTTTGACGATTTTCTCATTTACGGCTCTTTGCGGGGCGCGGTGCGCCATTTAGCCCAGCGTTACGGCAAAAAAATCTCGGTCTCCACCGGGCGGCGCTGGCTGACCCATCCCGTGTACCGGGGGGATTTAGCCTACCACAACGGTCAAACCATCGCCGATACCCACATCCCAATTATTTCGCGGGAAGAAGCGGCACAGATCGATCGCCTGCTACGCCGCAACCGCCGACTCCCGGCACGAACGGCAAGCGCCCCCCGCTCTTTGGCGGGTTTGGCAGTGTGTGCCGCCTGCCAGTCGTCAATGACGGTAACGCGGGTGACGCGGCGGTATAAGAAGCAAGAGTATCTCTATTTGCGTCCCACCCGTTGCCCGCAAACCCCGAAATGCAAAGCCATTGCCTACGAGAAAGTGTTGGCACAAACCATCGAGGGGGTGTGTCGAGATTTAACTCGGGCGGTAGCGGGGTTGCCGATTCCCGCAACGGAAGGCATCAAGCGATCGATCCAAAGCGAAATCGACGCCAAAGGGGAAATTTTAGGGCAACTTTCAGAACTTCTCGCCACTGGAGTTCTGGATGCGGAAACAGCTAACTTGCGAACCTACAAACTCAAAACCGAGATTGCCGAATTGCAAGCCAAACTCGCCCAATTGCCCCCCGTAAATTTGCGAGAAACCGCACAGGCGGTGTCGATTCCGGAATTTTGGTTGGATTTGTCGGAAACCGAACGTCGATTTTACTTTCGGGAATTTATTCGGGCGATCGAAATTCACCGCACCGATACTCCAGAGGAGTCGCTTTGCGATCGAGATTGGCACTTACAAATTCAGTTTATTTTCTAAACTCAGCCTTCAGCTATAGCAATCCCAGGACTTACGCAAACACGCGACTCATGGGGGTGATGGTGCGTTACGCTCCGCGCTTCACACCCTACATATGGAGGCGTTGCGTAAGTCCTAAATCCTAATTCATTCGTTAACACCTGTAGGGGTAGCGCCCCCGTGCCTACCCACCTCTCCCTACCCCTCTCCTCCAAGGAGAGGGAACAATTGTGTCCCCCTGGAGGGGGACTATAGGGGGGTCTGCCGGGGCAACCACGGGGGGATTCCCTCCGCTCTGCTCCGCCCCTACAAATCCATCGTAAACATAGTAAAGAAATCGGACTCATCAGTCTTTCTCCTTCTGCTCTGTGCCACGCCATTTGCTATCGATCGGATATGAAGTGTTGCCGATCTCGAACTTGGCGGACGAATTGGCGAACTTTTTCCAAATAATTCTCCTCTCCCGCGATCGCAGCCACATCGTTATGTCCGGCTTGGGGAACTAGATAAAGCTGTTTTTCCGCTGTAGCGGCTGCGTACAATTTTTCGCTCATAAACGAGGGAACAACACTATCATCAGTCCCGTGAATGAAGAGTATCGGCATTGTTAAAGTTGCCACTTTGTCGATCGAATTAAATCGCTGAGTTAAGATCAAATCGAGCGGAAACATGGCATAAGATTTACGGTTATTTGCCACTTCTAGAATAGACGTAAACGAACCTTCAATTATCAAGCCCGCTAAATCACGATGGTGTGTAGCCGTTTCGATCGCGATCGCTCCCCCTAAAGAATGACCGAATAAAAAGATTCGCTCCGGGGCAATTTTTAAGGTATCCATTAAATATTGCAACCCAATTCGCGCATCTTCATAAACTCGCGCTTCGTTAGGAAAGCGATCGCTACTGCGACCGTAACCGCGATAGTCGATCGCCAAAACTGAGAATCCCAACCGCGAAAACCGCCGAATTTGGTCGAGGTTATAATTTCGACTCAAATTCCCACTATTTCCGTGGAGGTATAGCAGCACGTTCTGGGAATCGGTGGAGGGAGAAGCCGGTATCCACCACCCGTGAATCCGTTCGGCATCTTCCTCAGTTTCAGAAGCAACCTGCAACCAAACATCTTCAGGGTCGAGTTGCCAGTCCTCCGGCTGCAATTCGACGATCGGAGACGGTACGAAAATCAACCGATGCTGAACGAATCGTAATAGAAGACAGGCTCCTCCGTAGACGATCGCCAGGATGACTCCAATATAAGCCATTGCACTCATGAATCGTGATTTGTCATTTTTCGGGTCGATCTATGACGAACGATCGATCTCAAACCCCCAACAACTAACAACTAACAACTAACAACTAACTCAACGACGGTTTGCGATCGCTCCAAAGTACCGATTGTTCGTAGGCGTAGGCAACTTCAAACAGCGTCGATTCTTGCAGGACATTGCCGATAATTTGCATCCCGATGGGCAATCCCTGACTGTCGAAACCGCAAGGAACGCTCAGTGCCGGCAACCCGGCGAGATTGACCGGAATGGTCATCAAATCGGACAGGTACATACTCAAAGGATCGTCGGTCTTTTCTCCCACTTTAAACGCCGTGGTGGGAGACGTGGGACAAACCAACACGTCCGCTTGAGCGAACGCGCGATCGAAATCCCGCTTAATCAGCGTCCGCACCTTTTGCGCCTTCAGGTAATACGCATCGTAATACCCCGCCGACAGAGCGTAAGTGCCGATCACAATCCGACGCTTCACTTCCGTCCCAAACCCGGCAGCGCGAGTTTTCCCGTACATCTCAACCAGATTTTCAGCATCGGGAACGCGCATTCCGTACTTCACCCCATCGTACCGCGCCAAATTCGCCGAAGCTTCCGACGGGGCGATGATGTAATAACAAGGCAAACCGTAGCGGAACGTGGGACAAGACACCACTTGAATTTCTGCGCCTAACTCTTGTAGCGTTTCGATCGCATTTTTCACCGCCGTTTCCACTTCAGGCTCTAAACCTTGCCCGAAGGTTTCCTGAATTACCCCAATTCGCAACCGTCCTTTCGGGCGAAGATTGGGTTTCAGCGTTTGGGAATATTGCGGAATATCCACCTTGAGACTCGTGGCGTCTTTAGGGTCGTATCCGGCAACAGTTTCCAGCAAAATCGCCGCATCTTCCACCGAACGCCCGAACGGACCGATTTGGTCGAGGGAGGAGGCATACGCCACCAACCCGTAGCGAGACACCAATCCGTAGGTAGGTTTCATCCCCACTACCCCGCATAGCGCAGCGGGTTGGCGAATCGATCCCCCCGTATCGGACCCCAGCGCCACCACGCACTCTTGCGCCGCCACCGCCGCCGCCGAGCCCCCGGACGACCCCCCCGACACGCGGGTTAAATCCCAGGGATTGACCGTGGTTTGGTAGGCAGAGTTTTCCGTGGAACTACCCATGGCAAACTCGTCTAAATTCGTCTTGCCCACAATCACCGCTCCGGCGGCTGCCAGTTTTTCAACGACGGTGGCATTGTAGGGAGGGACGAAATTTTCCAGAATCCGCGAGGCACAAGTGGTGGGGATGCCCTGGGTACACATATTGTCTTTAACGCCCACGGGAATGCCCTCCAGCACCCCGATTTCCTCTCCGGCAGCAATTTTGGCATCAACCCGACGCGCTTGTTCTAGGGCGGCTTCGGCAGTCACGCACAGAAAGCTATGGAGTTTGGGTTCCAACGCTTCGATGCGCTGGAGAACTTCTTGGGTAATTTCAACAGCGGAGCGTTCCTTACTGACCAATTGGTGGTGCAGTTCGCGAATGGATGCCATGCACTAACCTCTACTCGACTCGAATTCTAGATCCTTTGCCACTATACCTGTCCTTGAGAGCGACCCCAAGCGATCGCCTGGGAGAAATCTGGAAAGACTTCAATCCTAGCCTATCTTATTTAGGGTTGGGAGTTTGGGGTTGGCGATCGGTGATTGGCAAAAATCGGCTCTCCCAGCTTCCCCACTCCCCTTAGACATCTCCAGGAAATTCAAACCGATCTCGATTCTCATACCGAAACTCTCAATTCTTACCCCCGTTCTCCGTTCCCCGTTCCCCCTTTTCCTCCAGATGTTTACCCATTACCCTTTCGCCAACAAGATTGGCGATCGCCCGACCCCCGCGCTACCCTATGAAGAAGGCGTTCGCAATCCAAAAGTTCGGCATGACTTTCGCGGACAAACTTCTGCCATCGGGCAAAGCCTCGCCTTGCCCCCATCCCTGCAACTCCTCACTTCTTTTTAATTCACCCATTCAGGCAACAACTTTATGAAGCGGTATTCAACAGTTGTAATGGCGATCGTCGGTTTAACCCTCATTCCCGGTGCGGCATCGGCGCAAGAACACGAAGGGTGTTTTCTGGTCGATTCTAAAGGTCGAGTCATCGAGTTAGATGAACTTTGCCCGGAGTCCGGTGGCGTCCCCCCGCAAGCGGCGATCGACGGTTTGCCGCCCGTTCCCGGCGTCCCCTCATCGGGCGCTAGCAACGGCATCGTTCGCGTTCCGATTAAATATCGCGCGGGAGGAACGCCCGTCATCGATGTTAAATTTAATAGCGTTCAAACCTTTGAAATGCTGGTGGATACGGGGGCAACTGGAACGGTGATTACTCCGGCAATGGCGGAGGCTTTGGGTGTGGAGAAAACGGGAACCGCGATCGTCGGTACGGCAAGCCAACGGGAAGTGGAAATGCCCTTGGGGATTGTTGACTCGATCGACGTGGCGGGCATCACCATTAACGATGTGACGGTCGGTATCAGCGACGCCCTCGATTTGGGCTTGCTCGGACAAGATTTGTTGGGTCAGTACGACATTACCATTCGCAACGACGTTATCGAATTTCACACCCGATAAAAAGGCAGAAGGGGAAAAGATGTGGGGAGGTGAAGGGAAGAAAGTAGAGGATCTGTCTTGAGCCGAGGGAGAAAAGCAAAAGCGGGAAAGCACCACTCGCAAATTCCCAATGACCAACCCCTTTTCGCTTCATCCGTACTGATGTAGATCGGGAACGAGTTCCCCTCTCAAAATCCGCGATTTTCCGATGGATCGCCGATCTCTTCTGAAGGGTGCAAAAATGCAAAAACCCGGTTTGAACCAACCGGGTTTTTCAATTCGAGAGGATTGAATTTACATTGCTTGTTCCACTTCGGCAATTTCGGGAATGTACTCCCGCAAGCGGCGTTCGATTCCCATTTTCAGCGTCATCGTCGAGCTAGGGCAAGATCCGCACGCCCCTTGCAGCCGCAATCGGACGATCGGACCGTCGATTTCCACCAGTTCGACATTACCCCCATCTGCCATCAAATACGGGCGCAATTCGTCTAAAACTGTTTCGACGTTTTCGGGCGTGAGTGCCAAGGTTTCTACAGCCATAATTTACCTCGTTTTTACAGGAGTTCAGAAGTTCAGAAGTTCCAGGAGTTCAGAAGGTAGAAGGTTTTTACGAATAACCAATCACCAACCCCAAACACCAAACCCCCCAACACCAAATGACCATCTTTACAATTGTAACGCGAACTTATCGACCCATCTCCAGGGGGAGTACGGGCGAACTGGGGGGGAGAACTTGCCGTTCGATCGTCACTTTGCCGCTTTCTCGCTGGGTGAGGGCTTCGACGGCGATCGCCTCGAATTGTACCTCTAAAGCGCCGTGGGGCAGAGAAATCTGGATCGCGGTTTCCACTTCCCGATCGTTGAGCGGCAAGAAATCGGTAATCCAGCGGGGCTCTTCGACGATCATTTGGTTTTGGCGATCGTGAACCCACAGTTTTACGTAAATGCGCGATTTCACCTGGGGCAACCGCACCCGCAACACGATCGCCTTACCCGAAGTGAGTTTGCCATTGGGAACCACCAGGGTGGGTAACGGAATCGGTTCGTCCGGCGGTAGTTGGAATAAATCCGGAATTTCCGGTTCTGCTGCCGTTGGGGTAGATGGGAGCGAGGTGAGGTCGAGGGTCTCCTCATCGACGACGATTTCATAAGTTGCCCAGTCGGGAATTCCGGATTGGGGCTGATTTTCTCCATTCCAGACAAAGGGGTTGCCCTCCGTGGAAATCTCCGCCTCCAACCACGGCGATAGTTCCTCTTTATCCTTCACCAGTTCGTTCAACCGCGACGTAAAGCGATCGCTGGTGATGGGTAACTGAATGACTTTCGCTTCCTCTTTGGCAGGGGCGGGCGGTTCGGGGGAAACGGTGTCGGTTGTTTCCGGAACTTGGCTTTTTGGCTCGGACGGCGGCGAGCTCGAAGATTGGGGGGGATTCTCCTCAAACGGTAGGGCGATCGATCTCGGTTTGAGGGGTTGGGTTGCTGGGGGACGCAGCAGGGGCGGCAAGGCGTGCCGATCTTCGGGGGCGAGCGCAGGCACTTGGGGTTCTCGCCACGTCCGCACCGCAGGCAGCCGCAAGGCTTGGGGTGCATCAACGTGCGGGCGTCGGTCGATCCACTCTTCGAGATTAGCTTCCCCTTGCTGCGTCACCGTTTCGTCAATGACGCCGAGCAATCCGTCCACACTAGCGGTTACCGTAAACGATCGGCTGTCGAGTACCGTCGGACGCACGTCGCACAGGAGAACTTCCCCCAGCAACAGTTGCGGTCGTTCGGGAAAGGGCAAGTTAATGCTGTAGCAAAAATGGGCGGGGGATTCCCCGTAGGGTAAAATTCGCTGCGTCGTTACCACCGATTTCGCCGTTTGCGGGTCGCGCAGGCGGATTCTCAGGTGCAGTCGCTCGAGGGGAACCGTCGCCTCGATCCGTCCCGACAGGACGATGGATTTGTCCCGAGGCTTGACGGTATGGGCTTCCTGCTGCAAACTCAGGCGATAGGAAGGCTCGGTGGGTGCGGTCGGAGGTTGCGGTTCGGCGGTTGGCGTTTGGGGCACCTGGGACAAGACGTTCAACCGCACGGCATACTGCCAATCCGCCTGGGCTGCCCCTTCGCCCCTACGACCCGAACATCCCAACTGCCAAACCCCCGGCGTAAAATCCGTGTAGGGCAGCACCACCATCAAGCCGTCGGCATTGGTTTGCTTGGTGCGCTTGTAGGTTTGGGGGTCGGCATCGGGAGTCTGGGGATTTTCGTAGCTGACGCACAATTCTGCGGGGGTATTGGGCAAGTCGGAGCGTGCCATCACCCGATATCGACCCGCTACGATTTCCGTCGAACTTGACTTGAGAGGCAGCCAAGCTTTCGTGCCTTCTTGTTGGATTAAAAATTCCCAGTATGTCATCATGATTGCCCTACGAGGGAAATACCGCGTTTAGCTCGGGGATCGAGCCGATTTCTGCATCTGCGACAGCTAACGATCGAGGCTGCGACCGACACCTAATTTAATTTAATATAGAATACGCCAACTTTAGGATAGCGTCCATTGGCGAAATAACGGAGATCGAGAATCTGCGTCCGATGCCTTACCAAAAGTATTCCGTTTCACATCGGAAATTGATCGCCATCTGCTAGCATACAATCTGGGAAACTGGGGAGTGCAACCTCACTGGCAATGGCTGCTGACGGCTAGCCGACTTTTCCCGACTGAACGACGAGCGAGAAAAGGCGATCGCAATGAGTCAGATCTTTGGCGATTTCACCGAAGACTCAAACACCAGTCAGGAATATATTATTGTTGGTTTTTCTCCCAGCGCTACCCCGATCGAGCAGCGCTGGCGCAATAATGGCTTATCGGCGGATTTTTTGGCGGATTACCTTATGGCTTTTTTTCCGGATAACGGGTCTTTTCCCCACATCAATACGCCGAGCAAAGAGATTAAAAGTGCGGTGAGCTATATTGCCAACGAACTCTTGGAAAATGCCATGAAGTTTAATTGCAATCGATCGCCCGAGCCCATCGTGATTCAATTGCAAGTTTTGAGCGATCGATTGATTTTTACCACGACCAATAGTATCGAATCTCAAAAAGTCTCGCCATTTCAAGAGTTTCTCGAGGAATTAATGTCTTCCGACCCGCACGACTTATACGTAAGTATGCTCGAACGAAGCGCTCTCGAGTCCGATCGGTTCGAGTCTCATATTGGCTACTTAACGATGATAACCGACTATGGCGTTAAATTGGGTTGGAAATTCGAGAACTTGTCCGCCGATCCGGAGGTAAAAATGGTGACGACCATGGTGAAGTTATGTCTTTAGAGTGAAGCGCCAAAAAATATGCCAGAATCGTTATATTCCGAAGATTATTTTGTCGTTTTAGAAACCGGTCGCGAAGAAGAAATTCTCACCGCTGACGAATTGTTCGACAAACTCAAAACTCTGTTAGCCACTCGTCAAGATCGACTGCCTCGAGATTTACAATCCTTGACCTCTGTTGAAGAACAGGCGAAGTATCTCCTCGATACGGCTTGCGATTTCGATCTCGCACCGGGAGAATATTTGCAATGGTACGCCGTGCGGTTGGAGAAATAACCGAAATCGTCGGGAGATGAAGGAATGTTTTAAAATGCGATCGGGGCAAAATTTGCCGAGAGGCGATCGAGGATGCTCCAACAAATCTAACATTGGGAGAGCCTTATGACTGAGCAACTGGAAGCTCGCGACCTCATGCGCGCGGCCTACGAAAACCGCTATACTTGGGATCGCAACTTCCCCGGATATACCACCAACATTACGTTGAAGCGGGGAGATGAAGTCTTTACGGCAAAGGCGAAAGTCAACCCGGATCTCTCGGCAGAAGTTTCCGAGATTGACGATGAAGCGGTGAAAAAGGCGATGCAAAATCAACTGTGGGAAATCGCCATTCACCGCATCCGCCGCGAGTTTGAAGAGACCCACGGCAAGAATACGTTCAGTTTTGGGGAAACTGACGAAACCGGCGCGGTAGAATTGCTGGTAGGCGGTAAATCTTCCGGAGATCGCTACAAAGTTCGCGATCGTGAAGTCACCTTAGTTCACCGCAAAATTCACAACGTCGTCGTCACTATCAACACCTTCAGCACTCACGATACCGGGGAAGGCTATCTCTCTCACCGCTACGACTCCATTTATCGCGACCCCGAAACCGGAGAAGTTAAAGGCGGACGCAGCGTGTTTGAAGACAACTACGAGAAAGTAGGGGATTACTACATTCTCACCAGTCGAGTGATTCAAACGGAAGTTAACGGTCAAACTCACACCGAAGAATACAGCTTCTCCAACGTGAAGTTACTCGAACCCGCCTTAGTTTAGCCATCGGGATTTCCACTTGAGGAATACGGCGGCAAACCGCAAAAATTGGCGATCGCCAATTCCCTGTACAATTTCTGTATGGATTTGTTGCGATCGCTCCCTCTAGGACTGTACCTCGAACAACCCGTCACCTGGCTGCACCATCTCGATCCCAGGGTGAAATTGGCGTGGTTGATGAGTTTTTTGCTTTGGCCCGTACTCGCGAACCCCGGATTTCGGGTCGCACTGGTGGGGGTGCTGATTCTGATTACCCTGGCGGCACGGATTCCCCGGCGGGTTTGGAAGCAGCAGTTGGGATGGCCCCTGTTTTTCTGTGCTTTAATTTTAGCTATTAGCGCTGTCGCTCCCGATGGGATTCCCGGCGAATACCAACACCGCTTCCCGGCTGACGAGCTATCGTTTTCCCAACAAGCACCGCCGACAACGACCCCACCCGAGCGCCATCCCTGGTACGATCCCTTGGGTTGGTGGAGCGAGCGCACTGCCGTCGTACCGAAAACGACCGCTCCCTCTCTACCGCAACCCACGTCCTACCGCTACGTTCTGTTCGAGCAAGGTCCGGTGAAAATTACTCGCTATTCCTTGGAGTTGGGAATTCGAGTCAGTACCCTATTTTTTACGCTGATTTACAGCACGAATTTATACTTGCTGACGACGGCTCCCGAGTCGATTACGGCGGGGTTAGAAGATGTGATGCAACCCTTGCGCTGGTTTAAGTTACCCGTGACGGAAATCGCGCTGACGCTAACGTTATCCCTGCGGTTTATTCCCTTAGTCATGGAAGAAATTCAGAACTTGTCGCGATCGATCCAAACTCGAGCGATTAATTGGAAGAAATTGGGATTTCGGGGTGCGTTAAAAGTGTGGTCGATCGTTGCCGAACGGTTGTTAGAAAATTTACTGATGAGAGCCGAACAAATTGCCTGTGCTATGCAAGTTCGGGGCTTTACTACACCGGACACTCACCGCGTCGAATGGCATCAACTTCGCTTGCATCGCGGCGATGCGATCGCCTTATTCTTCTTAGTTGGAGGCTGGGTTGCCAGAGCGATTTGGGGATGGCAGGCTTGAAGGCGATCGTCAATTGATCGAAGGGGGTCAGCAACCCCAAACGGGTTAACAACTGCGGGGAATGAAAGTTGGAGACCGTTTCTCAGATTTCATTCCCTTTCTTCTATTCTCGAATTTGGTTTAACAGATCGTAAAACGGTTGCCAGTTATCTTCAGCTACGATCGGCTCCCAAACTTTTTCGATTTCCGATCGAACTAGGGAAACTGTCGGATTCGATCGCCGCAAACAACTTGCCACATTCTCCAACTCTTCTTGAGATAAATTCTGTAAAATTCGATGATAGACCGCTCTCCAAGGTTGCATGGCTTCCATCGGTTCGGCATCGGCAAAAATGAGATTCATATCGTCTCGCCACTGGGGAGAAAATTGTTGTCGTAATTGAATAAAAAAGTCGTGATATCCCACTTCATTTTCGCTCAATAACTTAACGGTGAGTTGGAGTAGATCTGCGGCATCGTCTTCGGCAAGGTGATACTCCTGTGGAGTCGCTCCGCGAGCGAACCCCAATCGTGCCATCATTCGATCGCGGTAATGCTGTCCATACCAGTCGTCGAATTGTTGCAAACCTGCTTCTAAAATGGAGCGATCGATAACCAGTTGCAAAGCCTCGTGTAATAACTCTAAGTTCCACTTACAAATGGTCGGTTGATTGCCATAGCAGTAACGTCCGTAATAGTCGAAATAGGCAGCGGTAAAGCGGAAATCGTAGGTAGGAATAAAGGCATAAGGTCCGTAATCGAAACTTTCCCCCGTTATCGACATATTATCGGTATTCAACACCGCATGACAAAATCCCGCCGTCATCCATTGTGCGGCGAGTTTTGCAACTTTGCGGACGAGTTCTGCATAAAATTGAGCGTAGATGTCTTGTTTGTCAATCTTTTCCGATTTGAGGTCGAAGGGAATCATTAAATGCGAATAATACTGCTCGATAACGTGGTCTAAAAGTTGTTCGATTAAATCCGGACGACGTAAATATCGCAACCGTTCAAACGTACCGAAACGAACGTGCGATCGACTGAAACGAACCATAACACTCGATCTCGTTGGTGAAGGTTCGTCGCCACGCCACAATTGTTCCCCCGTTTCAATTAAACTCAAACACCGGGAAGTTCGCACCCCCAAACGATGCAGCATTTCCGCCGCCAGCACCTCCCGCACCCCACCTTTAAGGGTCAAGCGTCCGTCGGCACCTCGAGAATAGGGGGTTCTGCCGCTTCCCTTCGTCCCAAAATCGTAAAGTTCGCCATCGGTTCCGCGAACCTGTCCGTAGAGAAATCCGCGTCCGTCTCCCAGTTGGGGGTTGTATTCGCCGAATTGATAGCCGTGATAGCACAGTGCTAAAAAGGGACGAACTCCCTCAAATTTGCCGAAAGATTCGATAAAATGGCGATCGTCTACGGCTTCCGGTTCCAGTCCCAAACGCGGCAACAAATCGTCATTGCGGAAGCGTAAAATATGTTGGGGAAATTCCGCCGCCGCGACGATATCGTAAAAGCGATCGCCGAGAGATTCTAGTGCGGGTTCGTAGTTGAGTAACAGAAATGGATTGACCATTGAATCATGAAAATTATTGAGTTATCGATCTTGAGAATTAGGTAATAGGGGTTTTAGCCGGTTTAATAATTCAGGTATCTTATTTTGTACGACATCCCACACAACATTCAGATCGATTTGGTCGTATTCATGTACGATGACATCCCGCATTCCGGCTAGGCTTCGCCAGGGAATCTCCGGATTTTGTTGGCGAATTTGATCGGAAAGGCGTTTGGTTGCTTCACCAATAATTGTAATTGGGTAGAGAATTGCAGGAATTTTCTCTTCATCTGCTTCAAGGTTGGATCGATCGACGCCATCGGTAAAACGAAGAATACGCCTCGCCGCTTGTTCGATATCAATTAAGGATTCAAGATCTCGTGGCATAAATGACTCGAGCTGATTCTAGAATGTTTTTACGGCGCAGCCAGTTCTCGCTCCGTTCGATCGCTGCTTTGACGATAAAGTCTACTTTACGATCGAATAAAATTTGTATTTCATCCCGCATTTGCAATGTCTCAGTTAATCCACGATAAAAGTTAGGGTCAAATGTAACTAAGACATCAATATCGCTATCGGGTCGAAAATCATCGCGCAGAACCGATCCAAAAAGAGCAAATTCAACAATATGCCAGCGTTTGCAAAAGGATTGAATTTTCTCGATCGGGACGGTTAAATTAGGAAGTACAGGAGTCATGAATTTAATAGATCGATCTAAAATAATAGTAACGTATCGAGTTGGGAAAGGGCAACGTTGCCGCCACTAATAATAATACCCACTCGCTTATCTTTTGCCGTCACTTTTCCTTCTAATAACGCCGCTGCTGCCAGCACTCCTGTCGGTTCGACGACAATTTTTAACCGCTCCCACAGAAACACCATCGTCCGCCGCAAGGCATCTTCTGAAACCGTTATCATATCGTCAACGTAGTGCAAAATAATGGGAAAAGTTAGGGTTCCTAAAGATGGCGTTCTCGCTCCATCGGCGATCGTCTCTGGATTGTCGGTGTAGTGTAAAATTTTGGTATGAAAAGATCGAGTCGCATCGTCAGCATTTTCCGGTTCGACCCCGATAACTTGACAATTTGGAGAAAGGTAATTCGCGGCGATCGCACTGCCAGAAAGCAATCCTCCACCCCCACAACATACTAACAAAAAATCAAGTTGTCCCACCTCTTCAATCAGTTCTTTCGCTGCCGTTCCTTGTCCGGCAATAACGTGGGGATGATTGTACGGTGGAATTAAAACTAAGCCTCGTTCTGCGGCTAATTGTTGTCCCAAGTCTTCTCGTTTCACTTTTTGGGGATCGTACAGAATCACTTCAGCACCGTAATTTCGGGTTGCCACAATTTTTACTTCCGGTGCATTTTCTGGCATGATAATAACGGTGGGAATGCCTAATAATTGACCGGAAAAAGCGATCGCTTGCGCGTGATTTCCCGAGGAGTATGTAATGACGCCTTTTTCTTGCTTTTGGGGTGATAATTGCGCCAAAGCGTTATACGCACCACGAAACTTAAACGAACCCGTTCGTTGGAAATTTTCGCATTTGAAATAAACCTGACAGTGGGTGCGCCGATCGATCGTTCGAGAGGTTAAAACGGGGGTACGATGGGCAACGCCCGCCAGTCGATCGGCGGCTGCCTCAATATCTCGATCGGTGACAGCTAGCGGAGTGTCGTAAGTCATACCTAATCACCCATAACTACAACCGAACCCACAATGCCAACCCTCCACCGCGTCCCCTGGCAGCGATCGCCGTTTCTCCGATCCAAAAGTAGTTAAAAAATGCCTGTTTGCCAATTCGTTCTCGATCGAAAGTTTCCTCATTTTCCCGTCCGCCGCGAATGTAACCCTCGTAAAATTTGATGCCGAATACACTCGCTTGTATTCGCGTAAAATCGAACGCCAACAAGTTATTCTTGCGCAAAAATTTGACCGGTCCGGAGAGGGACAATTGAACGGTTGCCAACGCCACCCGATTTTGGACCCAACCCACCTCAAAATCCGGCGTTGCCTGTCGTGCTTCCTCTGGCATCACCGGAGTATAGGATAAAGAAATTTCCACCCATTTCGGCAAATAGCGACCCGCACCCAGCACGATTCCAGCGCGTTGGCGGCTTTTCTTCGTCCCCGTCACGAACGCCAACCGCCACGTTCCCACCAAGCGATCGAACGAATCGGTCTGTTTTTGGGACTTCCCCAGCTTTTCCAATTCCAGCAGCACTGCCACCAATTCGGCAGGCGCGAGTTTTTCCGCAGAACCCGTTCGGATCGAGCGTGCCGTTCGTTCTAGGACTTCAGCGTGAGAGAGGGTAGTAAACATGAAATCTCAACGTTCCTCACATTGAATTCAGGGCTACTGAAACACCCAGGTTTAGCGGTTGGCGAAAGCCCATGCGCTTTTAGCCGTGGGTGAGCTTACAACACCTATAACACGATCGGTCTCCCGACGCACAGCCACATCTCCACCCGCTCCATAGAGAAAGCGCAGGACAAAGAGAACGAGTTAGGTCGGCCTAACTATAACGACGATCTCTTAACCTGCGCTAACAGATACCGCTCGAGGTCGGTCTGGGCAGACGCAAACCGGAAGACGATATCCTATCGAGTTGCTTCCTATATATCTATTTCGGTTCGAGCGACAGTTTTTTTCGGTTTTTTGGAAAATTTTTTTTCAAATTTCCTGAAAAGCTTATGGGGATTGGGTTTTGGGGTTGGTCATTCGTCATTGGTTATTGGTCATTCGTCATTTGGGGATTTGCGCTTTCGCCTTCACGATCTCCGCGTCTCCGTGTCCCCGTGTCTCCTTCTCCCCCTTCTCCCCTGCCTCCCCTGCCTCCCCTGCTCAAGAAAGCTCCCCCTGCTCCCCTGCCTCCTCCGGCTCCCCCGGCTTTCTATTCTGAACTCCTAGATTACGCCGCACCGCTACCTAAAACGAACAAACTCAGCAGAGTTCCGGCATTCCACACGCTGTGGAGGAACATCGACGCGAACAGATTGCCCGATCGCGCGTAGACGACCCCCAAGACCACACCCAAGGTTGCCAGGGGAAGCACTTCCGACAGGCTGAAATGCGCCACGGCGAACACCAAACTCGAAAAGGCGATCGCCCCCCACACGGGCAAATACGCGGTCAGTGCCGGAAGCAAGAACCCCCGGAAAATCAACTCTTCAAACACGGGTGCGGCGATCGACGCAGTGAGAAAGAAACAGGCGATCGCCAGCCAATCCCGCTCCTGGAGGGCAATTTCCAAAATCGGGTTGCTGCCCCCTTGTCCTTGCCACAACTGCTGGTTAATCAGGGAAATTCCCACTACCAAAGGAATCGCCACCCAATAACCGCCCAATCCCCACAGCAGATCCCGCCAGCGCAACTGGAACCGAAACCACCGATCGCCCAACGGTCGAAATGATTCTAACGACAAATACATCACCCCCAATCCCGCCGCTGCCGCCAGTGCGTAACTGCCGAGAATCGAGATCGCTTGGACTTGACTGCTCGCCAAAACCCCCGCCAGACCCAGCAGTTGCAGGATGATAGGGACAACAAGTCCCGCCGCGACGTATTGTCCGACATAGAACGTCAGAAAAAAGCCGACGACAATGACTTGGCAAGCGATTTCCCAATTCCAGGGAATCGACCACGCCGGAACGCTATTGAGGGCGAGAATCGCCTCTTTCCCCTTGACAACGCGCTGCCATCCCAAGAAAATCAGCAGTCCGATGCCGAGAGCGAAAAAGATGACCGTCGTACCGTTGAGGAGAATTAATTTAAATGCCGTTTCGGCGGCGCGGTTTTGCCGATCGACTTGCAAGCGATCGAGGTTATCTGTATCCCCTTCCACCCGATACAATCGTTCCAGCGCTTCGTCGCGAAACCACCCGTCTAAATTGGCTTGGATTTGCGATCGCTCTCTGTTGGGACATTGCAGGGTATCGTCATCCCACAAGTCGATCGCCGTTTCGGCTAAACTGATCGTCGTCTCCGAGGTACTCGGATTTGACTGCAATGCCTGCCAAGTGGCGATCGCCCCTGCGGTATCGTCTTGGTGTGCCTGCAAAATCCCCAACCGCAAATCGATCGTATCTCTCAAGGTTTCGAGGCGATCGCGATTGGTGGATAATTCCGGATCTTGCAACTCGATCGGTTTTGCCAACTCCGCATCCATTCGCGCCAAGTCCTCAGCCACCGACTCGCGAATATTCCGATACTGTTTCAGTGCCTCTTCAAAGACATCCTCTCCAAACAAGCTCTCGCGCAGAGTTGTCAAACTGGCATCGTCCGCTTCGGGTTGCCACTCCGTCGCCTGCAATACCAAGTTCGTTTGATACAGTTCGAGTTGGCTCTGGATTTGCGGCTTGGTCACGCTGCCCAATAACGATAAACTGACGAATGCTACGGTTAACACCGTCAGTCCGATGAGAATGAATTGTTTGATGGTCATTTGTGATTTGTGATTTGTCATTCGTCATTCGTCATTGGGAAAGAGACAGAGAACGACGATCGCCACTTAGTCACTTTAGGGAATATCCCCAACGGGCGCAAGAGCGAGTTGGTCATTGGTTATTGGTCATTGGTCATTTGGGGTTTGGGGTTAGTGGCTTCTCTCCCCCTGCCTCCCCTGCCTCCCCGGCTTCCCCGGCTCCTCCGGCTTCCCCGGCTCTCTATTCCGAACTCCGGCTCGAAAGTGCTTTCAGCTACAGCAGGGCAGGGAGCGATCGCCCACAATAAATACATCAGAGTCTATGGGTCAAAATTCGTGCCAGGCACTCTGCTGGCGCTCCTGCAATCCTCCTATCATGAAACCCCGCATCATTGTCTGTGGCTTGGGTCGCACCGGATACAAAATTTTTTCTCTCCTGCGGCAGCAAGGAACGCTCGTCGTCGGGATCGCGCAACAGCCGATTCCGGGGGAAGAAGGGAACATCGTGGTAGGCGATCCGCGATCGACGGCAACCCTGATGGCAGCCGGAATTCAGGACGCTCACACCCTCGTCCTGTGCGGCGGGGACGATGCTTTAAATTTAGCAGTGTTGGTACAAGCGCGATTGCTCAACCCCAAAGTTTACATCGTCAATCGCCTCTTTAACAGCAGTTTGGGCGATCGCCTCGATCGCACGCTGTCGGCACACGTCACCCTGAGCGTGTCCTCCTTGGTCGCTCCCGTATTTGCCTTTGCCGCCATGGGATCTCAAGCCATCGGTCAACTGGATTTGTTTCGCCAAACTTGGCCGATGTTTGAAGAGTACATCGACGAACACCATCCGTGGAACGGCTTAAAACTGCGAGATTTGTGGGACGATCGATCGCGAATGCTGATTTACTATCTCCCCGATCGAGAGGAAATGGATTTAGTCTCGGCGGTGGTGGGCGATCGGCAAGTTCGGGAGGGCGATCGATTGATCGTTGCCAGCAAACCCAGCGTGCGCATCCATCGCAAATCCCTGCGCCAACCCCTGGCTCGCCTGATGACGCGATCGAGACAATTTTTTCAACAAAGCCGATCGTCGATCTTGGCGCTGCTGACCTTAATCTTTGCCATTGTCATCGCCACCCTCACCTATACTGCCATTAACGATCGCATTGCCGTTATCGATGCCCTCTACTTTTCCGTAGGCATGATTACCGGTGCGGGTGGAAAAGAAGAGGTTGCCGAAAGCGCACCCGCCGCTATCAAGCTGTTTACAGCGGTGATGATGTTGGCAGGAGCGGGAGTCATCGGCGTGTTCTACGCCCTCCTCAACGATTTAGTCTTGGGAACCCGCTTGCGCCAATTGTGGGTGGCTCCGCCGATGCCAACGCACAATCACTACATTATCTGCGGATTGGGCGGCATTGGCTTGCAAACCGCAAAGCACCTATTGGCGAACGGCTACGAGGTGGTGGCGATCGAATCCGACCCCAACTGTCGGTTCCTCAATATGGCGCAGTCGATAAAACTCCCCGTCATCCAAGGCGACGCCAGTTTGGCGGATACCCTGAAATCGGCAAATATCGGCACGTGCGCGGCACTGCTAGCCGTTACCAGCAACGATATGGCCAATTTGGAGATCGCGCTGACGGCAAAAGGGTTAATTCCTCATTTACGGGCGATCGTCCGCAATCAAGATCCCCATTTTGCCTTGATGGTACAACAGGTGTTTCAATTCGAGGCGGTTCTCAGTCCGATCGAACTCGCCGCACCCTCCTTTGCCGCCGCCGCCATCGGCGGTCGCGTTTTCGGCAACGGCATGACGGCGGGAAATCTGTGGGTGGCTCTGTCGATGCGGATGACTCCAGAACATCCATTTTGCGGTCAGTGCGTTCGCGATGCGGCGATGAAAAGCGATTTCGTCCCGTTACACGTGCAAAAGGGCGATCGCGTCCTCCACGGCTGGGATTTGCTCGACACTGCCCTGGAGAACGGCGACATCCTCTACATGACCATTCCCGCCAACCGCCTCGAGCAACTGTGGCGCGTTTCCCCGGCTCAACTCATCGATTTGACCAAGCGGTAATCCAACGTCAGTACGGGATCGGACAGTTTCCGGTGAAGGCGAGCTTTCTCGAGCCGAGGAAGCAGGGGGAGAAGCGGTTTACTGCTAACCCCTAACCAAACCTCAGTACGGGATAAGACAGCTTCCGGTGGTGGGGAGCAGGGGAGGCAGGGGAGGCAGGGGGAGCAGGGGAGGCAGGGGGAGCTTTCTTGAGCAGGGGAGGCAGGGAGAGAAGAGCAGATCCTCTATGACGAATGACAAACCCCAAACCCCAAACCCCAAACCCCAACAAGGGATACAGGGTTTTGCTTAACCCGTACTGAGGTTAACCAACTTATTACTTATTACTTATTACTTTCAAACGAACCCTGCCCTTCTCCCGAGAAGATCCCGCATACAGCATCCTCCAGGCGCTGCAAGTCCTCCGCCAGTAGGGGAGACCACTGAACCCCGTTGCGACGTCCGGCTTCGTAGTGCTTGTGGCTTTCCATCGCCAGTCGGTGCAGCGCGTCGGCGAGAGGGCGATCGATCTGCTTCGCATCCCCAAGGGCATCGCGCACGGTTTTGAGAGCGAGTAAAATCGAAGTCATTTGACCGGGGTAGGGGGATTCCCCTTTGGCTAGCAAACAGAGAAACGCATCGGGATTGCGTTGGGTTATCAGAGCCATCCCTTGATCGATGAGAAAGTTACAAGCGGTTTTCGGGTTCATCGTCTGAATCAGTAATAAGTAATACGTAATAAGTAATAAGTTTGGGATTGGTCATCGATCTCTATTCTTCTTCCCCTGTCCCCTGCTTCCCCTGCTCCCCCTGCTCTCTTCCTCCCGTAGGCGTAGCCAGTGCGAAGCACTTACTCCTGTAAATTGTACCCTGCGAGCGGGGGGGGTTTTTGGCAATCTCTCGCTAAAATGGCAGGATAATCTACCGAATCCATCGACTCGCTGCACCGAGTCGAGGATCGAACAGTTGCTCTTTGACCGTTTATGCCCCCAAGCCGTCCGATCGAAATTGGTATTTTGCATTCTCTGACGGGAACGCTCGCGATCGGCGAAGTTGCCGTCAAAGATGCCACATTACTGGCGATCGAGGAAATTAACGCCGCCGGTGGCGTGCTGGGACGTCCCTTGAAACCGATCGTCCGCGACGGTTCCAGCGATCTGCAAACCTTCGCGCGAGAAGTCAAGCATCTCCTGATCGACGAACAAGTGGCAGTCGTTTTCGGATGTTGGACGAGTTCGAGCCGCAAAGCGGTGTTACCCCTGTTCGAGCGGTATAACGGCTTGCTCTTTTATCCCGCCTCCTACGAAGGATTAGAACAATCCCCCAATATCGTCTATACCGGAGCCGTTCCCAACCAACAGATTCTCCCGGCTCTGGAGTATCTCCTCGGTTGCGGCAAGCGGAGAATCTTCTTGTTGGGATCGGATTATATTTTGTCGCGCACGGCGAACCGGATTATCAAAGCGCGATTGGGGGGACACGAGGCGGAGTGGGTGGGGGAAGAATACTTGCCATTTGGCTCGACCGATACCAGTACGGTGATCGCCCACATTCAGGCAACCCAACCCGATGCCATTTTCAACACCCTTGCCGGAGACAGCAATATTGCTTTTTTCCAAGATTTGCGACGGGCGCATCTGACGAGCGATCGCCTGCAGGTGATGTCTACCAGCATCAGCGAGGTGGAAATTCGCGCCATCGGAGCCGAGGCGGTTGCCGGACATCTGGTGGCTTGGCACTATTTCCAAACCCTAGATACCCTGGAAAATCAGCGGTTTGTGGCGGCATATCAAGCCCGGTACGGCATTGATCGGGTGACGGGCGATCCCGTAGAAGCCGCTTACACCGGAGTTTACCTATGGAAAGCTGCCGTCGAAACTGCCGGATCGATCGATAGCGTTGCCGTCCGAGAAGCCTTGAGAAATTTGGAATTTGCCGCACCGGGCGGGACGGTACGGGTAGATAGACGGACGCAGCACTTATGGAAAACCGCGCGTGTCGGTCGAGTGCGTTCTGACGGGTCGATCGAGGAAATTTGGTCTTCGGAGGAACCCATCGCTCCCGATCCCTTCCTCAAAACCCGTCCTTGGGCAGCGGGACTCTCCCCCAAAGGCTTTATCGGCTCAATTCGCATCACCTTAATCGGGCTATTCCTGTCTTTAGCGGGTGTGGGTTTAGTCACCATCGGCGTCGGCTGGCGGATGTCCAACCACCTAGAACGGCATATCAAAACCCTCGTTCGTGCCGTGCCGCAATCCGCGCTCGATAAAGGCAAACTGACCAAAGAACAAGCCAAACAAGCCCTGCGAGCCGCCGATCGCGCTCAATCGCTGTTAGTGGCGGCACTCCTCCTCAGTTTGGTGATGATGCCGATCGCCCTATTAGTGGTCTTGCGGATTACCCGAGCGCTGACTCAAGTTCGTCAAACCGCCCAACTGCTCGCTAGCGGGGATTTCAGCGCCCGATCGTCCATCGTCTCCGGGGACGAAATCGGCGTCCTCTCCGCAACCCTCAACACCCTCGCCCAACAGGTCAACTCCCTCCTCAAAAGCCTGGAAGTTCGCAGCCAGCAACTCGAACTGCGCAGCCGAGAATTGGAAATTGCCAAAGAAGCCGCCGAAGCCGCTAACGAAGCCAAGAACCTGTTTCTGGGCAACATGAGCCACGAATTGCGTACCCCCCTCAATGCCATTATTAACTACAGCGCCCTACTCCAAGAAGACGCTCTAGATTTGGGTTTGGAAGCCCAGGAAGGAGACAGCGACGATCCTGCCGATACGTTCGTTGCCGACTTGCAAACCATCAATCGGGCGGGCAAGCACCTGCTGGCATTGATCGAAGACGTACTCGACATTTCCAAAATCGAGGCGGGAACGATGGAGTTACGTTGGGAGCGGTTTCCCGTAGCGGCACTGATTGACGATGTGGTGGCGACGATGCAACCGACGATTTCCCAACACCATAATACCCTCACCGTTCGCTGCGATCCGGCAGTGGGTTCGCTCTATGCCGATCCAGTCAAAGTGCAGCAAATTTTGTTTAATTTGCTGGGCAATGCCGCCAAATTTACCGAAAGCGGATCGATCGCCCTCACCGTCCGCCGCACCCGCCACGATGAAGACAAAGATAGATCGGAGTGGGTCGTGTTTTCGATCGCCGATACGGGCATCGGCATCGACCCCAAACACCAATCTGATTTATTTGAAGCCTTCACCCAAGGCGATAATTCCACCACGCGGGGATACGGCGGTATGGGGTTGGGTTTGGCAATTTGCAAGAATTTTTGCCAGATGATGGGCGGCTACATTACCGTGGAGAGCGAACTGGGTCGGGGTTCGACGTTTACCGTGTTTCTGCCCGATCAAACCCCGATGGATGTGGGGAATGGGTAACGGGAAAAAGCAGTCTTGAGCCGGGGAGGCCGGGGAAGCCGGGGGAGAGAAGCAACTAACCCCAAACCCCAAACCCCCAACCCCCGATCGGTTAGTTACACATCACCAAACCTACCGCCAAGACATAGCCGTTGATGGGCGAAGAAATGGGAACCCATCCATTGCTACCGCGATTGACGATGGTGATTTCCTGACCGTCGATCAGGCTGCCCAACACCGCACTATTTAAAGAGGGGTTTTGGCGGACGGGCATTCCCTCTTTGGCGGCGACGCGGCGGCAGAACGAAGTGGCTGGAGGTCGTTCGACGATCGGCTCGTCGCAGTTGGTGAGATACGATGCGAAGACATAGCCCCGTTGGGGGGCGGAAATGGGAACCCATCCGTTAGCTCCGCGATTGTCGATGGTCACCACCGTAAGATCGGGCAACGTCCCGATAATGTTTCCGGCGGGCGTGTCACGCACATTCAAGTCAATGCCGGAGGTATTGACGCGGCGGCAACTGCTCGGTTGCGGGGTGGGGGTGCTTTGGGGGGCAACTTGGGGTTTGACGGGTACGCTTTCGGGTTCGATCCGAGGTTTGCTCGGGGCTTCTTGCTTGACCGATGCGATCGCGGCAACAGCCGGGGTAGATAAGGAACTCGTACCGACAGAAAGGGCGGCAACTAGGGCAAATGAGAGATTCCGAATGGCGATTGTTGACATCGTTTTCACAACTCCTTGTTATTCGCAGGGGTAATGGCGCAACCACTCCAGGGGAGTAGAGTACGGGTTTGCCAGTTCTGCCAAACCACACTATACATTAGGGACAATCGGCGTTATACTAACTTAATACCAGGGCATGTAGCTCAGAGGATAGAGCACCAGATTCCGGTTCTGGGTGTCGGGGGTTCGACTCCCTCCATGCTCGTTAGTGAGAGAAAGCGATCGTTCGATTTCCCGTGCCTTCTATGAGGGAGATTGGATTAGTGTTTGCCATATGAGTTATACCGTAAAATCGATCGATCTTCTCCAGATGCGTGCAGTTTCAGTCGGTCTGGTGACGCATGTTGCTGAATCTCCCAAAATTCTTGGGTCTCTCCCTAAAAGATTTGGGAGGAGCCGAACGGCTGAAAGCTAATTTCTATCTTAAGAAAATTTACAAAGTCTTACAATCCGATTGCACGAGCTTCTGGGGTGAAACGTGCAAAGGAATCGGGTTTTTAAAGTCATAATCGAGCCAGACTCCCTCAAATCATTTTGGGAAGATTGTGTTGTCATTGTTTGCCAAATCTAAAGATTCGTCACCCAAACTGGCAGTTGGATTTAAGGAAAGGTTAAGATCGAACCTTCCAGACACTCACATATTTCTAGATGGGGAGGCAAGTTTTTCACCGCCTCCCATCAGAAATTGCATCGAGAGTATGACATCGAACATCAATTCTCTCAATCGCTAGGGTTAGTTAAGTCACGCCCGGAGGAACCCGAGCGACGCGATGTTTGACAGTGGGTTTCGTCAACTCCAGTCTCCCCCAGACTCAGCCAGATTCAAAGCCAAATTCCCAAATCGCGATCGATTCGTACATTTGCACCTCAAGACCGATCGTTAGTTTTCTCGATCGCCAAAAGCAGATAGAAATCCATGTTTAGCCCGAGCGAGCCGATCTCGTTATCCGAAACCCCAAATCGGAGTTTCGTGCTGAATGTTCGATCGGCGGATCGAGCGATCTCCAGCACTCAATAGGGGCTGAATCTACAAGTAGGAGCAAAGACGATGAATTTCCGACAAGTCCGTTTTTTCGACGATTTACCCAAAAATCGCCAAGTTGACAACATCACCGGTTTAGTCTATTCGCCCAAAGCCAAACAATTTCTAGTCTCAGAAGACGGATCGACTCGTTTTGAGAAAATTTCGCCCGCGCAAGATCTCGTCGGCTCGGTCAACCTTCCAGGTTCTTTCAGAGCCATTAATACGGCATTCGATCCCAACGGCAACCGCTTGCTGGCGATCGATCCTCCCGGAAACAAACTGATGGTCGTGGCAGCCGATGACAGCGGCAATCTCAACCCCAATTCCCGTACAGAAGTAGATGTTAAATCTTGGGACGTTAAAAATGCAAGGGGACTGACCGTTGCCGCCGACGGCACCCTCTACATTCTCGACGGTGCGGCAAAAGAAATCGTCCGCGTCGTTCCTGCCAAGGGTAGCTTTGTCGAGGCAACTGTTTCCCGGTTCGATCTCCCCAACAGCGTGAATAACCCCCGAGGGCTCGCCTTCGACTCTAGCACTAACCGCCTCCACGTCCTCAGTCCCAACCCAAAACGGTTGTACGAACTCAACTCGAACGGGACGCTAGTCACCACTCGCAACTTATCGGGGTTCGATCTCAAAGATTCGCAAGCGTTAGTTTTTGCCCCCAGCGGCGACTCCACCGACCCTGCCAATCGGATGAGTTTGTACGTCGCCGACAGTGCTGCCAATTCCGGCGGCATCGTCGAGTTATCCCTGACTCAAGCGTTAACGCTGCCGGCAACCACCATTGCCACGTTGGTGCGAACCATCGACACCTCGCAGTGGAATCCCCCCAGTCCCGACCCTTCGGGAATAGCGTATATCCCGACTTCCAATCGCTTGCTCGTTGCCGATGGAGAAGTCAACGAAATTCCCACGCTGTTTACCGGCGATAATCTGTTCTCAAGCAGCCTATCCGGAACGCTTTCCAATACGGGCAGTACGATTGCCTATTCAGACGAACCGACGGGGATCGATATCAATCCCGCCAACGGACACCTTTTTGTTGCCGATGATACGGGGACTCGATCGATCTATCAAGTCAATCCAGTGGATGGGATATACGGCAATGCTAACGATATTCTCGTCAACTCTTTTAATACAGCTAATTTTGGCAGCGACGACCCGGAAGGGGTTGCCTTTGCACCGGGTCTAGGACACCTATTTATTGCCGATGGGGTCGATAGCGAAGTGTATCGGGTGACAACCAACGGGACGTTAGTCAGTCAGTTCGATACGGCTAGCCTCGGCGTCACCGATCCCGAAGGTATCGTCTACAATCCGGATACGGGAAATCTTTATATTGTGGGGAAACCTAGCAATACGATCGCCGAAGTCACTGTTAGCGGCAACCTAGTCAATACGATCAATATCGGGGTAGCCAATGCCAACAAACCCGCCGGATTGGCGTACGGACCGAGCAGTCAAAATCCCGCGCAAAAGAGCATTTACATCGTCGATCGCGCCGTGGATAATAACAGCGATCCTAACGAAAATGACGGTAAAATTTACGAAATCTCGTTGCAACAAATTGAAATGCCGACGGAAGGTCGATATTTCAGTACGACGGGGAACGGTAGTGTCGGCGGAGTTTCCTTTGCCGATGAAGATATCATCGTCCGCGACGAGATCACCGGGAATTGGCTGATGTATTTCGACGGGTCGGATGTGGGGTTGACCGCCAACGGCGTGGATGTGGATGCGTTCTACATTAACGACGATGGCAGTATTTTGCTCAGTGTCGATCGAGCGACGACCATTCCTAATGTGGGGGCGATTACCGATGCCGATATCGTCAAGTTCGTTCCCGCAACGGTTGGCAGCAATACATCGGGAACCTTCGAGTGGTATCTAGACGGTTCTGATGTGGGTCTCGATTCCGGAGGCGACGATATCGATGCCATTTCGTTTGCACCGGACGGTCGTTTGGTCGTCAGTACCCGAGGTTCGGCAACGGTTCCGGGTGGACTCTCCCCCGCACCTCGAGATGAAGACTTGCTGGCATTTACGGCAACCCAAACGGGAGCCAATACCAGCGGGACTTGGGGTTTCTATTTCGACGGGTCGGATGTGGGGTTAAGCGATAGCAGCGAAGATGTCAGCGGACTGTGGATCGATCGCGGCAATGGCGACATTTACCTGACGACGAACGGTGCGTTTGCCGTACCGGGAGTCAGTGGCGACGGGTTAGATATCCTCCGGTTCGATCCGACTTCTCTCGGTGGCACGACTAGCGGCACGTTTAGCAAGTTTTTCGATGGCGGTGCGAACGGATTGACAGCCGGGGCGATCGATGGGTTCGCCCGCATGGTCTAGAAACGATAAAGTTGGAGGGGTTGAGTCGTTCAATCCCTAACGAGCTTTGCCGATCGGTCGTTGGGGAAACTATCATAGATGGATATCTTTTGAGTAAAATCGGTGTCAGCAGTATTTCTGATGGTGGGAGACCCCGCCCCCTGGTTCGTCGTTCCGGCGACCAATAACCCCAAGTATCACTTCGATGCGGCTGCCGGACGGGCGATCGTTCTCTGCTTTTTGGGCTCGGCAGGAGAAACTAAGGCGCAGCAAGTTCTCGATGAATTTCTCCAAAACCGCCAGGTTTTTAACGACGATCGATGTAGCTTTTTCGGCGTCAGTGTCGATCCGGAGGACGAACAACTGTCCCGAGTCCGACAGATCCTACCGGGAATTCGGTTTTTCTGGGATTTTGATCGCCGCGTCAGCCAACAGTATAAAGCCTTCGATCGATCGGGACTTTACCGTCAGTGTACCTACATCCTCGACGAACGGCTGCGGGTTTTTGGTGTTTTTCCCTTCGATGAAGAACCCAAAACTCACGTTTCTCAAGTGTTAACTCGACTGGCAGAGTTACCCGAACTCGCACCGCCGGAGAAGGCATCGATCCAAGCGCCAATTTTAGTCGTTCCCCGCATTTTCGAGCCGGAATTGTGCCAAAAATTGATCGACTACTACGAGAAGAATGGCGGGGGCGAATCGGGGTTTATGCGCGAGATCGACGGACGCACCGTCCCCATTCTCGACAACAGTTTCAAACGCCGCCGAGACTGTAATATCGAAGATGAGGACTTGCGAAAAACCGCGATGTTTCGCATTCACGATCGCCTCGCACCGGAAATTCACAAAGCTTACCAGTTTAAAGCCACCCGCATCGAACGGCATATCGTGGCTTGCTACGATAGCGTCACCGGAGGTTTTTTCCGATCGCACCGAGACAATACCACCAAAGGAACCGCCCACCGCAAATTCGCCGTTTCGCTCAATCTCAATACCGGAGAATACGATGGGGGTTGTCTGCGCTTTCCGGAATTCGGTCGGCAAACTTACGAAGCGCCACCCGGCGGTGCGGTGGTGTTTTCCTGTTCTCTACTGCACGAAGCCACTCCCGTCACCCGAGGTCGTCGCTATGCCTATCTCCCGTTTCTCTACGACGATGAAGCGGCGAAAATTCGGCAAGCGAATTTACAATTTTTGGATGATTCTCTAGAAAAGACGGAGACCCGATCAGCTTTTCGTTAGATGAAAAGAGACTGCTTTCGGTGAAGGTGGAACATGGGTAATGGGTATTTTAGCGATCGCCCGTACCGCACATAAACTGCCCCAACGACTCCAATCCTTTTTTCAAACGGCGCGCCACCGTAACCGAACTAATTCCCATGCGTTCGGCAGTTTCTTTT
The DNA here is from genome assembly GCA_015295945.1 of Oscillatoriales cyanobacterium M59_W2019_021. Lineage (GTDB taxonomy): Bacteria > Cyanobacteriota > Cyanobacteriia > Cyanobacteriales > Geitlerinemataceae > DVED01. The sequence continues at coordinate 36,650 of DVED01000075.1, forward strand.
TGGGTCAGATCGTACAGGAAAATAAACTCCAGAACCTTGCAAGTTCCCGCCTCTAACTTCGCGAGTGCTTGCTGCAACAAGATGCGATCTTCCTCGGCTAATTGAAAACTCTGGTAGCGGCGATCTGGAACCATTGCCCCCAAAGAAGTTTGACCCTCTTCTTCATCTGCAACCGGAGCATCCAAACTTAACGGCGTCCGGTTGCGATAGGCTTGTTTCATCGATCGCAAATCGGCTTCGGAAAGTCCCAGCGCGTCGGCAACTTCGGCATCCGTCGGCAATCGGTGGAATTGGGTTTGCAAGGTTTGCGTCGTCCGCGTCACTTGGCGCTCTCTATCCAGCCACTGACGGGGAATCCGGATGGAGGGACTTTTGTCTCGTAAATAGTGTTGGATTTCACCGCGAATGTAGGGAACGGCGAAGGAACTAAACGCATGACCTTTGGCGATATCGAAACGCTCGATCGCCCGAATTAAGCCAATACAGCCCACTTGCAACAAGTCTTCGTAGCTTTCCGTACATTGATGCAACCAATGGTGGACCTCTTTCCGCACCAAGCCGATATTAAGCTGGACTAACTGGTTGCGCTTGTGGATCGATGGAGAGTGACGATACTGGCGTAACAACTCCAAGCTCTCATTTTTCAGCGGATTAGTTATGCTATGACGGGTCATTGCAGTTAGGTTGGTAGAGCGAGTTTGATAGCGAGAGAGCGGGACGATCTTCCGCCAACATCGAATCTTGCCAACGGGAAGCAACCGTTGAGATCGAATTGGACAGATACAAACGATTCGGTGTTAGTTTTTAACCCGAATTGGGTATCCTAGTCCAGCATATCAAAATTTGGCTCAATGTCACCCCAGTAAAACAAGGGTAAATTGAGCCAAAAGTCAAGAGGGAGCGAACTCCCTCTTCGCCATGACCAACTTCCAACAAACAGCTAGTATGCTAAACCCATACTGCGAGTTGTTTCCGCGCCGAGATAAACTCGAACGCTCAGGAAGTCCGTAGGACAAGCTGTCTCACACCGCTTGCAACCGATACAGTCTTCGGTGCGAGGGGAAGAAGCTATTTGACCTGCCTTGCAGCCATCCCAGGGAACCATCTCTAGTACGTCTAGAGGGCAAGCGCGGACGCATTGCGTGCATCCGATACAAGTGTCGTAGATTTTAACGGAATGAGACATTGAATAAAAACTCCAAACGAGTTTTCAACATTTTTATGACAATTGAACTAAAGCTCGGCTGTCCGGCGGGAAGCTCGGACAGCCGAAAGACTTCAGAATCATGGATCAGTTTATCGCGTCGCTTTTCCCAGCATCACAAAATGAAGCAAAACTTTAACAAAGGTAAAAACTGACTCAGAATTTGGTCGTTGGTCATTGGTCATTGGTCATTGGTCATTTGGTGTTGGGGGGGGTTGGTAATTGCTAGTCGCTAGTTGCTAGTTTAGGACTTACGCAACGCCTCCATATGTAGGGTGTGAAGCGCGGAGCGTAACGCACCATCACCCCCAAGAGTAGCGTGGCTGCGTAAGTCCTGTAGTTGCTTTCTTCTCCCCCTGCTTCCCCTGCTCCCCCGGCTCCCCCTGCTTTCTTCCCTTCTGCTTTCCTACTTCACGCCCAACTTATCCAAAATCGGCTGGGTGGAGACGATGTTTCGTTGCAGTCCCAGGCGTTGGGATTCGATGCCGAGTGCTAAACCGATGAGTTGCGAGAGGTGGAGGACGGGCAATCCCAGACGGAGATCGATCGCTTTCTCGACTTCGGGTTGGCGGGAGTCGAGGTTGAGGTGGCACAGGGGACAGGGAGTTACCAAACAGTCCGCACCTGCCTCTAAGGCATCTTGAATGTGCTTGCCTGCCATCTGAAACGATTGTTCGGTGGCATAGCTAGAGAGGGGCCAACCGCAGCATTGGGTGCGCCCTCGATAGTCGATCGCCTCTGCCCCCAAAGCGCGAAAGACATTTTCCATGGACTGGGGGTTGTGGGGATCGTCGTAGGCAAGATGGGTTTGCGCCCGGAGTAAGTAACAGCCGTAGAATGCCGCGCAGCGCAAACCACCGAGCGATCGCCTCACGCGCTGCTGTAATTGTTCCAAACCCAAATCGGCTACCAATGCCCACAGTAAATGTTTGACCTCTGTGGTTCCGCGATAGGGGGAACAATGTTCTTTTGCCAGTAAACCATTAATTTGCTCGAGATAGGCCCGGCGAGTTTCTTGGCTCTCTTTGAGGCGATCGTCCACTCGACCGATAACCCCTTGGCAAGTGCTGCAATGGGTCAACAGGGGTAAGTTCAGTTCTTCGGCGAGGGCGATGTTGCGAGCGTTAACGGTATCTTCGAGGAGTTGGGATTCTTCTTTAAACGTGCCGGAACCGCAGCACGCCGCCCGTTTCAACTCGATTAATTCGATGTCTAAGGCTGGGGCGATCGCGGCTGTGGATTCGTACAATTCGCGACACGCACCTTGAGCGACACAGCCGGGAAAATAGGCATATTTAAGCATTTCGCACTCGGAAACCGCCAACGTGAGGTACACCAGCATTGTATCGATCGCTCTCCGGTTCCCCCTGGGAATTCATAATTATTTACGGTTTGTCGTAGTTAGCCCTTAGCTGTCAGCTTGCCGTCAAAACCTGGCGATGTCTAGCTGGCAGCTTTTGGAGTCATCCCCGTCTTTGGGGCAAAATCGCATCGCGCAAATCCGCATCGGCGAGTATGGTTCCCGTCAAATCCGCATCCCGCAGGTCGGCACCCACCAAAATCGCCCCGCTCAAGTCAGCGTAACTGAGGTCGGCGCCGCGCAAGTTGGCTTCCGTCAAATCGGTCGGTAATGAGTCTTGTCGGGTTTCCCACCCCAAATTGGCGCGGCAGAGTTTGGCACTGGCTAAATTAGCTCGAATCAGGAGAACGCCGCTCAGTTTAGCATAGCTCAAATCCGCCTCCTGCAAATGAGCGTTGCCGAGATCCGTGCGATGGTCGGAGGTCGATCGCAAATCGGCTTCAAAGAGGGACGCACCTGCCAGGTTCGCACCGCTTAAATTCGCACCGCCTAAAATGGCTTTGGCGAGGCAGGCACAGCTAAAATTCGTTCCCACTAGCTTTGCCCCACTCAGGTCGGCTTCTCGCAACGCGGCGTAGCTTAAGTCGGCATCGCTCAAATCCGTTCCCCATAAAATCGCCTCGCTGAGATCGGCGCTGTGGAAATTCGCGCCCGTAAAATGGGTACGTCCGAGGCGAGCTTGTCGGAAATCGGCATAACTGAAATCAGTATGGCTGAGGTTGACGTTGATGAGTTCGGCTTCGACGAGATCGACTTGAGTAAAACTCCGTTCTCCCTGGGCGTATTGTTGCAAAATTCGATCGACGGTCATGGGTTTGTGATTTTGAATTACGATCTGAGAATTCCGATCGGAGTTTTCTAGAAACGAGCCGATCGATCGTCTCAACATTAAAAAATCGTCCGCCTCCAGCACTCCGGAATCCCAATGGATTTCTGAGAATAGTTGAAAGAGAAGGCGATCGCGCTAGATTGAGGGAAAAACCGCTGAATTGGCATTACCCAAAAGTGCCGGATCGACAGTCTATCTTTCTTTCTCGTTCTCTAAAAGGGGTGTGACTTGGGTTGTTAACTTGGGGGTGTCACGTGAAGTATCCGACAGGCATGGGGGGCGAGGCAATACTCGACCGATGCGATCGCCAACCCCTCGAATTGAATGAGAAAATGAGGAAGATGGTTCCAACTGAAACCTCATTTTTTCGAGATTTTGAGGTCTTTGAAGTGCTGCGCCAGACGGTGCTACCCGAATTGCTCAGGCGTCGGGGTCACCAGCGTCGCCTGAATCTTTGGAGTGCGGCTTGTTCTAGCGGTCAAGAACCGTACAGTCTGGCGTTACTCCTCCAAGCTTATTTTCCCCTCCTCACCCATTGGCAACTGAAGTTTTTTGCCAGCGATATTTCTGAGGAAATGCTGGCGCGAGCGAGGGAAGGGTGTTACTCTCAAGCCGAAGTAGCTCGCCGACTCCCGCCGCACCTGTTACGTCGGTATTTTCGACCACAGGACGATCGTTGGTATATTGGCGAGGATATCCGCTTGATGGTGGAATTTCACCAAATCGACCTCACCCAAAAATGGCCCCCGCTCCCTAAAATGGATTTAATTTTGATGCGTAACGTGTTGATTTATTTCAACCGATCGACTCGCCGCAAAATTTTAAAGAAAGTGCGCCAGATTTTGAGACCGGATGGTTATCTTTTTTTGGGCGCTACCGAAACGCCATTTTGTTTGGATGGTGGATTTTTCCCCGTTCCTATGGGCGGAGCGATGGGCTATCAACTCCACCGTCCATCACCCGATCTCACGTCAACCGCAGACGACAAGGGTAAATTTTAGCGGGAAACGAGATCCCCGATGGCTTGTCGCGACACCAGTTTTTCCAGATCGGCTTGAGTTTGCTGCAAAAACTGCTCCCGACAATCGCCGGATTGCGTCAGCGTCGGCACTAAATTGCGAGCTTGGAGTGTCATGTGGAGTTGCAGGTGAGCGACGTACTCGCTGATGTCTTCCCGAGGCGCACAAGCTGGATGTTGAGAATTGATTTGAGAATTCATCAAAATTCCTAGGGTCTGAAACCCCGTCCTTTTTGGACGGCTTTACAAAAGAAAAGATGAGAGTTTTGAGCGGCATAACCCAGGAACTCTCAAAACCTGTAGATGGGATGTCTCCCGTCGCCTGTCTTGGAAAATTGCTCCACCACCCAATCCAAGATGTCTGGTCGTTAGCTACACCCGACAACACAGGTTTGTAGATAGTCCGGACTGGCGAAATATCCGGAAGTACGTACCAGGATTAGGCTCAATGGTGTAGTCAAATTCAGATGGTTGGTTGTCCACCCAAGCCCCCGTGCTTCAGCCCGGGGGTTACTTTGACAGGCTTTCGCACTTGACAGTTACAAAAGTTACCATACTTTGCAGTTCGGGTAGAACCTTTTGCAATGAAGCTTAACGCTTAGGGACTCCGCATCTCGATCGCCGTTGTCGCGTCTGGCTGGGATGGATTCTGGTCTTCCCACCGCCAAATCCCTACCCAGGCGATGTTTCTGGAATTCTAAGAGTTCGCATTCCACCGTACGTGGCGTCTCGAACTCGCGCTACAATGGACTAGCTTCCCGAGCCGCGCGGCTGATTTTGCCGCCCGTCAACCCAAAGATTTTGACTGTCTGCCCTTCCCGATAAAACCCGAGATAGGGGTTTGGGGTTGGGTGTTTGCTGTTTTGAACGCAACGATAAACGACTAGGGCGTGTTTTCAAACGGCCGAAGAAGGGCGAAGCCTTTGGGCGGTAAATCCCAGGCAAAACCCAAGATCTATAGTTCAAATGCTTTGCCCCTACACCCGATTTTTAACTTTAAAGACACGCCCTAGCCACTGGCAACTCGCTATTCCCTATATTGTCACCTTAAACCATCATGCACGAAAAGATCTTTGACACTCACATTCAGCGCTCTCAGGTTTTATTAACCCCCGAGGACATTAAAGCCAAACTTCCTCTCGATGAAGTGTCAGAAACAACGGTTTGCCGCTTCCGCAAACAAATTGAAAATATCCTCGATGGCACGGATTCAAGAAAGTTTATTGTCGTCGGTCCTTGTTCGATTCACGACTTGACGGCGGCTTTAGAGTATGCCAAAAAACTGAAAAAATTGGCGGATAAAGTGAGCGATCGCCTCTTGTTAATTATGCGGGTTTATTTCGAGAAACCGCGTACGACGGTGGGCTGGAAAGGGCTGATCAACGATCCGGATATGGACGATTCGTTCCACATCGAAAAAGGGCTATTACTGGCTCGCCAAATTTTACTCCAAGTGACGGAATTAGGCTTGCCAACAGCGACGGAAGCCCTCGATCCGATCGTCCCTCAGTATATTAGCGAATTGATTGCTTGGTCGGCGATCGGCGCGCGGACGATTGAATCTCAAACCCACCGCGAAATTGCCAGCGGTTTGTCGATGCCTGTGGGTTTGAAAAATGGGACGAATGGAAGTATTGACGTGGCAATTAATGCTATGAAAGCCGCACGAGAACCGCACAATTTTCTGGGCATCAATTCTATGGGACAAGTCAGCATTTTTACGACGACGGGAAATCCCTACGCTCACGTCATTTTGCGCGGTGGTGGCGGCAAAGCTAATTACGATGCTGCCAGCGTCAAAGCGATCGAAGAACAACTAATTGCAGAAAATTTACCGCCCCGCATTGTCATCGATTGCAGTCACGGCAATTCTAATAAAGATCACCGACGACAAGGTGCGGTTTTAGCCGATGTTGTCGAGCAAATTTGCCAGGGAAATCAGTCGATCGTAGGGATGATGTTAGAGTCGAACTTATACGAAGGAAATCAATCGATTCCTAGCAATTTGCAGGATCTCAAATATGGCGTTTCGATTACCGACAAGTGCATCAGTTGGGAGGAAACCGAACGGATTATTTTAGAGGCTTATGAGACTTTGGGAAAAGTGAGTTAGTCTCGCTGGCGACTGGAAGTCGCACCTACAGGAGCAAAGTCCGCCTGCGCGGACTTTTACTTTGTCAAACCCGTTTAGGCAGGTTGGCATTCTGTGGCTATGGTTTCAACCGCCTTACTTCACGATTTCATGACTGTCAAACACCAAAAAATTAAGCGCGATCGAGGGTTAATTTGCCTTGCCACGATCGCTTTTATCTGTACGATCGCCTTTCACCCTCTATTGGGAAATACGATGTCTTCTCCGATAACTTTCCTCACCGATCCGTTTCTGCAATTTCCGACTAACACTTCCGTTCGAGTGGTTTGGTTTACCGAATTTTTGGGAAAAGAACATACGGTTACGTATGGCGAGAAGTTGGAAAAAAGGGCGATCGCGCAAACCTCTCAACTCAGTCGTACCCGCGAAGATCGCGAATCTTGGATTGGAAAACAACGCGAAGATGGCACGCTATTTCCGCAACCCACCCGGCGGCAAATTTGGCGGCACGAAGC